>JBJEJF010000013.1:0-17355 GCA_051877775.1 Wujia sp. | reverse complement strand
TTGCCTTCTTTTCTTCCAACCACAACTCCTGAATCACATAATATTTTCATGTGATGCGATAATGTCGGCTGAGTAATCTGCATTTCATCCAAGATACTGCAAGCACATCTTTCTCCATCTCGTAATAGCTCCAGAATCTGCAGTCTATTCTCATCGCAAAATGCCTTGAACATAGAAGCAATTCTTTTATTCTCCATAGCTATATCACCTCACATTGATTTTTATCTATGTATCGTATGATATCGCAAACATAGAAATTTGTCAATGTGTTATAAAAAAATTCTCTATTATATCAAGTGCAATATGTCCATTTAATATCGTTTACAGAAAAAAAAGAGACAACCCTAAAAGGTCATCTCCTCATTCACTATATTATATTTCTATAAAATGTTTCTACGCCATTCCGTTTGCCGTCTTATATTTCCACAGCATGTCTGCATGGTTCTGTTCCTCGATCTGTATATCAGCAAGAAGCTTTCTGAGCTTGGAGTTACTGAATACAAATACATCCGTGTTATACTCAGAAGAAACCAGTTTCTCTGTTCCAATGCAGTCTGTAGCCAGGAAACAATCCAGTTTCTTATCTTCTGAATTCGTCATCGCATCATAGGTTGCTGTCGGTTTGTAATTTGCTCCGTCATTATCATTACAGTTACTGTCCGGAACGGTTCCATTTAAAACCTGTCCAAGAGAATCATAATGCTTCTGCTCCTCCTGCTGCAATCTCTGAAACAGTTCTTTTAATACAGGATCCTTTGCCTGTCCTGCATACTTCTCATACTTTGCAACACATGTCTGTTCCTGCGTTCTCAGATCCTCGATCGCAGTTCTTTCCTTTTCCTTTAAAACCATATCATCACCTCATTTCGATTGATATGGTTATCTTTGCCATGTTCTGCTATATTTATACCACATATGCAAAAAAGTAATCATAGACACCTACAGTTTCTTTCCTGTCAAAAGCTCATACCCCTGCAGATACTTGTCGATCGTCTTCTGTACGATATCATCCGGCAGAGTCCAATCATTTCCCGGATTTGCTTTCAGCCAGTCACGTGCAAACTGTTTATCAAAGGATGGCTGACCATGTCCCGGCTCATAACCCTCAGCAGGCCAGAAACGTGAGCTGTCAGGTGTGAGCATCTCATCACCAAGTACGATATTACCGTCCTCGTCCAGACCAAATTCGAACTTGGTATCTGCAATAATAATTCCCTTGGAGAGTGCATATTCTGCACACTTCTTATATAATGCAATGGTATAATCACGAAGCTTTGATCCATACTCCTCTCCCTTGCCAGGGAAACGTTTTTCAAGGTATTCTACACTCTGCTCATAGGATATATTCTCATCATGATCACCGATCTCCGCCTTGGTAGATGGTGTATAGATCGGCTCAGGAAGCTTGTCTGACTCCTTCAGTCCCTCTGGAAGCTTGATACCACATACAGTACCGTTTTCCTGATAGCTTGCCCATCCACTTCCGGTAATATATCCACGAACAATACATTCTACAGGAAGCATATCAAGCTTGCGGCATAACATACTGTTGCCATCGAACTTCTCCTGCTGGAAAAACTCCGGCATATCCTTTACATCAACAGATATCATATGATTCGGGAGGATATCCTCTGTCATGTCAAACCAGAACTTGGACATCTGTGTTAAAACAGCCCCCTTCTTGGTGACCTGATTATTTAATATAACGTCAAAGCAGCTGATACGGTCTGTTGCAACCATGATCAGGCTGTCACCGTTGTCATAGATCTCACGTACTTTTCCTTCTTTGATTGGCTTTAATTCCTGCATATCCTTAACTCCTCAAATTGTATTTTATCGTTTTACTACATATATGTGGTATCATCTTTTACCCTATATTGTCAAGGTCTTTGTGAAAAATCTTGTGCAGCCCGATCAGCAGTACTATCATCGTAATCAGTTCCGCCACCGGAAATGCCATCCATACGCCCCTCATCTTCCATATACAAGAGAGACCGAAGGCACATACAATGATCAACACAAAGCCACGGAGCACAGATGTTACAAATGCCCACCTGACCGAATCAACAGCACTGAATATGCCGGTTCCCACGATATTGATTCCTGCAAACAGAAAACCGATAAAATAAATACGTAGTCCCTCCACAGCATATTCTGTCAATAAAGCATCATGTTCCTTATTAAATATATTGGCAATATCTTCTGTCCACAGATATACACAGGCAATGATAATGCACGAGAGAACCAGTGATGTCACAAGACTCATTGTCTTCAGGCTGCTGACATCGTGCCTGTCCCCCTCACCATAACATTTGCTAAGCAGAGGCTGACTACCCTGCGATACACCATTAAAGACAGCAACCGCCACCATCGATAAGTTAGCAACCACTCCATAAGCGGCCACACCTGTATTGCCGGTCAGGTGGAGGATGATCGCATTGAAGACAACTGTGATGACCCCTGATGATATCTCACCAACAAACGCTGAGACTCCCGTCTTGCAGCAAAAAACAAGCCTAGACATGGACGGCACGATACGTTTCAGCTTCACCCTGCTCTTTTTTGATAAAATATGGATCATACAGATCGAAGTCCCAACCAGTGGGGACAAGGCAGTCGCAAGCGCGGCACCATTCATTCCCATGCCGACCGGAAACATCAGCACATAATCAAACACAACATTAAACAAGCTGCTCACAAGTGTCGCTGCCATTGCCAGCGAAGGGTTTCCATCATTTCTGACAAATGCATTACAGATATGATTCCATATAAAGACCGGTGCAAAGGATATGAATATCCGGGTATACCCTGAACCTACAGCTACAATCCCCGGATCTCCACCCAGCAAACGAACAATTGCATCTGGGAAAAAGAATCCCACTACTCCAAAGATCAAACCAATAATAGTTCCCCAGAAAATTGCATTTGAGAAAAAAGTATCAGCTGAACTATCATTCTGTCCGCGCGCGATAGAAAACCGGATTGCTGATCCAACCCCTATCATCGCTCCAAATGCATATATCAGACTATATATAGGAAGAACCAGATTCAGGGCAGTGATACCGTCAGCACCAACTGCCCTGGATATAAAAAATGTATCAGCAAGAATATAAAAAGATATTCCAATCATCCCAAAAATGTTTTGAGAAACATATCTGGTGAACTGCCTTCCAATACTCTTGTTCATAATATAACCTCACGCCTTTTTTATTTTTTCTTTTCTCTCCTCATATTTTTTCAAAATCATATCCTTCCACAAAGGAGGATAGAACAGGATCAAAAGAGGGAACAACTCCAGCCTGCCCGCAATCATATCAATCATCAGCACATATTTTGAAAATGCTCCAAACACTGAGAAATTAGATGCAGGACCAACCATCTCAAGCCCCGGTCCGATATTATTTATTGTCGCCGCTACCGCTGTAAAGCATGTCACCAGGTCTTTTCCCTCAAGAGAAACCAAAAACACAGAAAGAGAAAAGACGATCATAAACGTAATAAAATAAACATTAACTGCCCGCACTACCTCATGCTCAATCGGCTTTCCGTCCATTCTGATTTTCTTGACGCTCTTCGGATGAATATAGGAATCCAATTCTTTCCCCACAGTCTTAAACAGGATCTGAAGTCTTGATACTTTGATTCCTCCTCCCGTACTTCCTGCACATGCCCCGATAAACATAAGCAACACCAAAATCACTTTACAATTCTGTGACCAGGCATTAAAATCTACGGTCGAGAATCCGGTCGTAGTTATGATAGACGCCACCTGAAATACCGAATCACGCAACGCTGTCGCAGCATTGACAGATGTCTGACATACATCTACAAAAATAATGCCGACTGCCGCTGCTATTGTGATAAAATATCCGCGCACTTCCTCCATGCCAAATGCCTTTTTCACATTGTGAAACAAAAGCAGATAATACATATTAAAATTCACACCAAACAATATCATAAATATAGCTACTACCCACTGAATATATGGTGAAAATCCGGCCAGGCTGTCATTTCTCGTTCCGAATCCACCCGTTCCAGCCGTTCCGAAGGCAGTACATATTGCATCAAAGGCCGGCATTTTCCCCACGATAAGCAATATGTATTCAAGAAGCGTCATACCGAAATATATCATGTACAGAATTCTGGCAGTATATTTTACTTTAGGTACCAACTTGCCTACAGATGGCCCCGGGCTCTCTGCCCGCATGAGATTAATATGTGAACCTCCACTTAACGGGATAATCGCAAGCAAAAATACCAGCACGCCCATTCCGCCTACCCAGTGAGTAAAGCTTCTCCAAAACAAAGAGCAATGTGACAATGCTTCCACATCGTTCAGAATGCTGGCACCGGTCGTGGTAAAACCTGATATCGTCTCAAACAGCGCATCCGTAAACGAAGGAATCTCACCGGATAACACAAACGGAATGCATCCAAATAAACTTAAGAAAATCCAGCTAAGCGCAGTCGTCACGCATCCTTCCTTCAGATAGAATACCTGATCTTTCGGCTTTTTGTGGCTTATAACTGCACCGAGCAGTAATAAAACAACTGCCACAATGCAATAATACACGCCTTCCTTTTCTCTGTATAACAGCGCAACCAGGCAAGGAAGCAACAGCAATGCTCCTTCAATCTGAATCACATATCCAAGAATATATCTGATCATCGAACGATTCATAGCTTATCTCCCCTGCTCCAGAATATCTCTGATATCTTTAAATCCGGTATGGGTTGTAACTATCATTGCCTTGTCTCCCACCTGAATGCAGTCCTTACCGGTAGGAAGAATAATAGCGCCATTCCGATTTATAAATGCTACCAACACATCTTTTTTCAATCTTAAATTCATTAACGGAACATCTGTAACCTCAGATTTTTCATCCACACGAAACTCTATAGCCTCAGCACGGTAATCAAACATATGATAGAGTGTCTCAATATTATTACTATCCACAGAATTCTTTTTCGCACGGACATAGGCAATAATTGCTTCCGATGTGATATTACTCGGATATACAACACTTCCCATATCCAGCTTATTGATTACATTTTTAAAATTGCTTCTATCAATCTTTGTAATAACCTTTGCCCCTGAAACCTGCTGGGCATGCAATGTCAATAATATATTCTCTTCATCAATTCCTGTAAGTGCTACAAATGAATCCGCGTACTCAAGCCCCTCCTCACGCAGCGTTTCTTCATTAGTACCATCTCCGTTTATTATAACTGCTTTCGGAAGAAGAACACTTAACTCTTCGCACCTTGCACCGTTGCTCTCTATGATTTTAACCGAAATGCCCATATGCAAAAGCTGTTTTGCAAGATAATATGCAACCTCTCCGCCTCCGACAATAAGCGTGTTTTTGACGCGGGCAGTTTTAAACCCAATGCTCTCCATAAATGTCTTGGCAGTCTTTCTGGATGCCACAAAGGATACGATATCACCTTTTTCCATCTTATAATCACCAGACGGAATATGTACAGTTCCACCCCGCTCGATTGCGCAGATCAATATATTCACGGATTTCCCACGACCTGCAAGATAACCACCCAGAGATGCAATGGTCATACCATCCAGAGGATTTCCTTCCGGTATCTTAAATTTTGTCATCTCAGCCTGACCATGCGAAAAGGAATTAACCTCAAGAGCAGTTGGAAGATATAACACACGCGCAGCTTCAATCGCTGTCTCCAGTTCAGGATTAATGATCATCGTAAGGCCCAGTTTTTCCTGCAGATAACCAACCTCCTTACTGTAATCCGGATTTCTGACACGCGCAATCGTCGCACAATCACCAACCTGTTTGGCAATTGTACAACACAAAATATTGAGCTCATCAGAATCCGCTACTGAGATGATCAAATCTGCATTTTTTATTCCCGCTTCCATCTGTATGCTGTAACTGGCTCCATTTCCGACCAGCCCCATTACATCATACAATCCTGTCAAAGCCTGAATCTTCTGTGGATTACGGTCAATAATCGTAATATCGTGCCCCTCCTTGCTCAGTTCACGAATCAGAGTTATACCAACCTTTCCACATCCGACAATGATAATATTCAAACCGGATTTTTTTTGTGATTTTCCCTGAAACATTCTTTTCCCCTCCACCACACTCTTGTATGGCACGTATTATAACACTCTTTGGTTAATTTGAAAAGAATTCATCTGAACACAAAATTAATTTCATTTTTCTTTACAGCACCTTGCTCCCATTTGCAGTCAGCTTAAATCTGGCACCCAAAAGCTCTGCTGCATGCCTGCACATCTGCATACGTCCCAGAAAAATATCAAAATACTCATACATCGTACATATGCTTTCATCCACCTGAAGATTCAGTGCAATTATTTTTTTATCGGGACTGAGTTTTAATTTTGCCTCTGTCACCGCATAATTCACTCTCTCATGAATATCAAACGATATTTTATCTGCCGAGCGCACTCTGCTACGACGCACATCCGTCTTATCAGCTATGATCAGTGCAGAGGAAACTGCATCAGTAGCCTCTCCGGTAGATTCATCATGATGCGCGATGGCAGATACGATCGTGATTCTGTCTTCAAGAGGAAGCGCGCATGTCTTCAAAAGTTCATTGGCAAGAAGTGCACCATACTCTGCATGATGCTCCCTGTTAAGAGCATTTCCGATATCATGCATAAAACCGGCTATTCTGGCTAATTCGATGTCTCGCTCGGAGAACCCGAATTTTTGCAGAATTCTGCCCGCCTGTTCCGCAACCAGACGACAATGCTGCTCCGAATGATCCGTGTATCCAAGCACGCTGAGATTAGCATCAGCCTTGGCTATAAACCCCTTGATCTCCTTATTCTTAACAATATCCTTATATAACATATTTATAGATCTATCTCCTGTTAATTACTATACTTACAAACGCTTCACTGCATCCATGGCAAGTTCAGACCGCTCACATTCTTCCGCTGACAGTGTAATCTGATAACAGTACCTGCTGCCTTTCATATACTTTGCCGCATAACTTAAACCATTTGTTTTTTCATCCAGAAATGGCCGGTCAATCTGGCATGGATCTCCAAGCAATATTATTTTGGTGTCTTTTCCCGCTCTGGTAATAATGCCCCTTACCTGATTTGGTGTCATATTCTGTGCCTCGTCAATAATCAAATATGTTTTTGCAATAGAACGTCCACGAATATAATTAAGTGCCTCCGTCTGGATGATCCCTCTGTCAAATATCTCCTGTATCTTGTCCTTGAGCACAGTTTCATCCTCATAGCGTCTTTCCTCATCTGAATCAAGAATCTGTTCCAGATTATCAACAATCGGACGCATAAGCGGAGCTATCTTCTCCTGCTCACTGCCAGGTAAAAAGCCTATTTCATCATCAAACTGGGAATTCGGTCTGCAAACGATAATCCTTCTGTACTCTCCGGTCGGATTATTGTATACCTTCTCCATCCCCACAACCAGCGAATAAAATGTTTTTGCAGTTCCGGCCATACCTTTAATGATAACCAGAGGGGCCTCCTTTGCATCTGCCATAAGAGCTTCCTGCATAAAATACTGTCCCACATTTCTCGGGCTGACCCCATATGGATGACATTTTTTATAGACCAAAGGTATAATCTTATCCCCGGATACCTTTCCAAGCAGGCTCTTTTTTCCCGACTGATCCGGTGTTAATATTACAAACTCATTCTCTGTGAATTCAATCCTGCGTCTGATTCCTTCTTCGTCGGTGGTATAAACAGACTCGCACTGTACCCCATGTTTTTTAAATTCTTTCACAAGATCCTCAGGTATGTATCCCTCGACCCTTCCTGTATATTGTACATCCTCAGCTGAAATCTGTTCCGTAGTAAAATCCTCCGCCCTGATACCGAGCATCTGTGCTTTGAGGCGCAAAACCAGATCCTTGGTTACCAGAACAATCTGCTCATCCTCCGGCAGTTGTTCAGCCAGTCCCTTACAGACCTTCAAGATACGGTTATCTGCCTTATCCTCCGGCAGATCATCCGGCAGCTCCACATTCTTATAATTTTTCTCAATCCTGAGCATACCGCCTTTCTCCAAAGGTACACCCTCAAGCAGATCTCCTCGCAGCCTGTATGTCTCCAGAATCCTCACAGCTGTTCTGGCATTCGATCCTCTTTCTCCTTCTGATTTTTTTAACCCATCCAGTTCTTCCACTACGACGAGCGGAAGAACCAGATTGTTGTCTTCAAAACAATTCAATGCATATGGGGCCTGAATCAATACATTTGTGTCTATAACATACGTTTTTTTCATTTAAAAAGCAGAGCCTCCCATCAGGATATATTTACAGAAAATGTAAAATATTCGGAGATAAAATGCTACCCGCTTTATGTCAAGGCTATGTTAAGTTCACGTAAGATTCATATAGATATAGAATAAGATAGAATTTATATTTTTTGAATATGATTAGTTAAGTGCTTCGCCTAAAACATCCAGATTATTCTTCATAATGGAAAGATAACTCACGCCCTCCTGAACATCTGCAGCAGTTACAGACTGAAGGGAATCTAATTTCAGAATCTTCTGATCCCTGCTCTTCGTATTATTAATAATAGCCTGCGCAACACTCTGATCAGAATTTTCTATCACTAACACAACCGGTATATCAAGTTCATCCAGTTTTCCTGCCAAAAAAGCAATTGTCTCAAAGCTCGCTTCAGTCTCAGCACTGCATCCATTAAAGGCCGCATAATAATCCAGTCCATAATCATCAACCAGATATCTGAATGGGAAACGATCACCAAACAGTAGCGTATGTCTGGACGCATTATCCACCAGTTCTCTGTAATCCCCATCCAGCTGTTCAAGCTCGTTTTTATAATTTTCTGCATTGCGCGCATACAGATCTGCATATTCAGGGTCAGCCTGCTGAAGTGTATCTGCAACTGCATCCACGATCACAGCCGCATTTGTGAGAGACAACCATACATGTTCATCCAGTTCCACTTCATCCTGATCACCATGTTCCTCGTGTGCTTCCTGTTCCATCCCTTCAACAGACTCCTCCACGCGAACCTTATCCCCCAGAGTCTCCATCATCCTGATTACATGCATATTCTGATTTGTCTTTTCCTGAAGTATGTCATCAACCCATGCATCCGAATTACCACCCACATATATAAGGATATCACATGCACCTATCTTGACCATATCCTCTGTCGTAGGCTGATAATTATGCAGATCTGACCCATTGTCCATAATCAGTGTAAGCTCAAATCTGTCCTCATTTCCCTGTATCAGATTTTTCGCCCAGTCATATTGCGGGAATGTCGTACATACGATACTTAGACGTTCATCATCATTTTCACCTGTATTTCTTCCACAACCGGTGCATATCCCTATACAGGAAATCAGCACCAGCATGATTATAATTTTTTTACACATATTAAACAAACCTCCAAGCTTCTTTACATAATTTCATCAAATTTGCAAATCATTTGCATTTTAATGTATATGTATTGATTTGTCAAGCTTAGGATACAGGAATCGTAATCCAGACCGTCGTCCCCACATCTGGTATACTCTTGATCTCCAGACTTCCACCGCACATACTTTCCAGTCTGTTCCTCACATTTTCTATCCCGACATGGGTCTTAGTTAATTGTTCTTCTTCATGATTGTCAGCAAAACCAACTCCGTCATCTTTGACTGTAATATAGATTACATCTTTATGGCGCATTGTACTGATATGTATGGTTCCGCCTTCCAGCCGTTTTGTGATACCATGCTTGACGGCATTTTCAACGATCGGCTGCAAAGTCAATGGCGGAATCATAAAATCATCAACTTCAATATCATACTGTACTTGAACTCTCTCACCAAAACGTTTTTGTTCTATGGCCAGATAACTTTTTACATGGTCAAGCTCATGTTCAAAAGAAATATTCTTCCGGGTTGTAAGGGAATCCAGATTGCCTCGCAGATATCTTGTAAAATCGTCTATTGTCTCCACCGCCATCTCCTGATCTGTCTTACACAAATGCCTGATGGTTGTGAGCGTGTTATATATAAAATGCGGCTTGATCTGAGACAGCATAATATTAACTTTCAGATCATATATCTCTTTCTCCTGCTCAGCAAGTGCATGACTCTGCTCTACCATTTCCACCAGCAACATAAAGAGAGATGATATCGTTAATGAAATATTGACAAGAGAGATTCCATAATAAAATATCAGAATTACCGTAGCAATGACGGGAAGCACGATATAGGATATCATAGCCAGAAACTTTTCTTTTTTCAGCCGTCTTCGATACTGAATCAATAACGACATATCTATAACAGTAACGATAACTCCTATCAGCATGACAATCGGATGCATTGTATTTCTGTGATACAGGTTATTTTCATCAAAATAATAATACATATGATTAAACTGGGATATTATCAATAAAAAGATTCCCGTTCCAACAGTCCAGTATACAAGAGGCACCCTTATACATCTCTCTTTTCTCTCGGAATTTTTCGGAAAAATATGGTTACAGACGTATGCATGAAAAAAAATGAGCACCACATCACTCATCAGAAAAACAAAGAAATTGCTGATTCTGACCATATAATATGCCACTGGCCCCGGTACCCCCCGGTAAAACCATGCAAATCCATCCATCAAAAGAAGTAATGCCATACATAACTGGATAGATATGAGCAGACGTTTATTTTTTGTCTCAAAATTTCTGCCTGCAAACAGGAAAATCGCACCGATCACACAAAATACACAGCCCCATATCTCCAATGAAATGTGAAATGATTGTTTTGTAAACATTTTTTCTCCTCTACTCTATATGGCTCAGGGAAAATTCGGCCCAGCTGTATTGTTTCATATATTCTCCCCGGTAACTGTTAACGGCTGCTATATCTCTTGCCAGGTATCTGTAATAATCACATTCTATTTTTTCCGGAACTATGGCAAACTGATTTCTCTTACTGATAAAAACGTCCTCCGCATTGCATCCTCTCAATGCTTTTTTTATATCCCCGATCAGATTACGAAGATAATGCCGGTTGCTTTCCGATTCAACGGAGTCCTCCCACAGAAGCGCGCACAATTCTCCGGTGTTGGCAGCGGCACCCTTCAGATCCACAAGGTAAGCAAATATTTCTTTGGCTTTTGCTCTTGCAAACTGAACAGGTTTTCCATCATAGAACACTTCAAAGTTGCCAAAGCACTGAACCCTCAGAACATCTTCCCTATACTTCGGCTGATACCTGAGATTAGAGAATGCTCGTTTCACAGCTTCTGCCCGGATCGGTTTCAGCAGATATCCGCTCGCATATAATCCAAATGCTGCAAGCGCATATTCTGCATAAGCTGTTACAAAAATGATGTTCGTCTCGGGATTTATTTCTTTTAATCTCTTGGAAATCTCAAGTCCGTTCATCCCCGGCATCTCAATATCTAGTAATGCAACATCTATCTTTTCTTTTTCAGCAGCCTCCAGCGCTTTTACATAATTGTCCGCACATACAATATGTGCCTCAGGTTTTATCTGTTCAATCACTTCTTTATTTTCCTCAAGCACCATGCTTTCATCATCTGCAAGCAATATACGCATCTCAATTCCCCCTGTTGATTTATAACAATATCCCTCTTCTCATACTTTACACCAAGTATAGATCATATGCCAAGACTCATTTTTATAATGTGACTATCATCCTATCGTTTTCATGATAATCGCAGGAGCAATTGGATACGCATTACTCTGTCTTCAGTATTCTGTATGTTTTCCGCTTCCTTCCTGATCTCGGCAACCACCTCACCATTCATCAGATGCATGAGTTTACGACATATATATAGCCCAAGTCCGCTTCCTTCCTTTTTGTCCACATTGGATCCCCGGAAGAAGCTGTCAAATATGTGCGGCAATTCTTTGTCAGCGAGACAGCATCCGGTATTACATATGCTGATAAGGAACTCATCTGTACTCCGTGCGGTCTCGATCCATATTTTCTTTCCATCCCCATACTTAATTGCATTTTCGATCACATTCTGCATAACCTCTACAAACCTGTCACAGTCACCATGCACAAGACAGTTATCGTAAGAATCCATTTCAAAATGGATCTGGTTTAGACTCATTTTATCTGCATAGTACATCTGTATCTGATCGATTGCATCCCGGATATAAAACTCTGTATTATTCACTTCAAAAGTCAGGAAATCCTCATTAGATGCCTTCACGATCCTGGACATATATCCCTCTATCTCATCCACCTTATCACTGATATGTCCGGCTATCTCATTTTTCTTCTCTTCTGATTTATACAGATTATTACTGAGTGCCTTTGCATATAATTTGATTGCACTGAGAGGTGTTTTAATGTCATGTGAAAGCGACAGGAGTAAGACTTTCTTCTCCCTCAGAAGTGACAGTTCCCTTGCCTTTGATTCCTCAAGGTGCTCTCTGAGGAGATCCAGCCCCCAGATAAACTTCCCGAATACCCTGTCATGATTCTCCTGCAAGGGTATGGTCAGATTGCCCTTCGATAATTCATATGGAATATCTGATAATCTATGAAACGGAACAATAATTTTCTGTCTGATATAGACAAGCAGAAAAAGACAACCCATAAACAATATGGCTGTCAGAATATTTACGAACAGAAGAATATTCTTATAATTCCTTTTGTTTTGTCCGGCCTCATATACAATCTTATAATAACCCTTATCCGTCATAAAAACAGTATACGAACCCGGCTCTTCCCGGAAGAAAGCCTTTTGCTCTTCTAACGTTACATGTTCTGTCTGCAGAGCGTCAACTGCACAGATAAACCTGTAATTCTCCCCCGAAAATGTCTCCAGCTGCTCCAGGCTGTCCGGCACCCGATTCTGCCTCATCTCATAATCACGAATCGTCTTCTCGATCCTGTTGACAGAAACCCTGTATTCCCTGCTATCGTATGCAGACATACACTGTACAAGATATACGTTCTCCAGACAGATCATCATGAAAAATCCTATTATCACAAAAGTGATCATCATATTTATTTTCTTCATGCCATATTCCTCCCGGTCTTATTTTCTCTCATTGAAAACGATATCCAATGCCCCATACCGTAAGAATTCTGTCCGGCTTCCCCGGATCTCTCTCAAGCTTTTCACGAAGCCATTTAATATGTACTGTCAATGTCTGCATCTCGCTTTCACTGTCCAATCCCCAGATCTTATTAAATAACTCCTCCTTTGGCAAGACCTTACCCTTGTTTTCCATCATATACAGGAGAAGATCAAATTCCTTTACCGTCATCACAACTTCAGTACCATCGAGATATACATGTCTTCCCATCTTATCTACACGGATATTTCCATCTGTGATTTCATTCTCTGAATATCTTCTTTTGAAGATTCCCTTTACTTTGGCGATCAGTATATCAATATCATATGGTTTCTCAATATAATCATCTGCCCCAAGCATAAGACCGTTCAGCTTATCTTCTTTATCATCCCTCGCACTGACAATAATGATCGGGGTATTATCCATCTCACGGAGCTTGCTGCATACTGCAAAGCCGTCAAGCCCGGGGAGCATGATATCCAGGATGACCAGTTTTGCCCCGTCTTCCCGATATATCTCCAATGCTTCCTCCCCTGTCAGAGCCAGATAGACGTCGTATCCCTCCGCCATAAGGAAATCGGACAGAAGTCCGCCGATCTCCTCATTATCTTCCACTACAATAATATCTGCCATATTATGTTTCTCCCCTATATCTGCTATCTACCATCCCATCTCATTCAGCCAGCTGTTTACCCTGTGGTTCCGGTCTCTCATATTGGCATCATACTCGCTGTCTGATACAGTATCCCGGATCTTCCCGAGTTCCATTTCTCCTTTTATATTACCATCTTCTATATAGAGAATTCTACTACATTTTGCAGCGACCTTCATATCATGTGTAACCAACATGATCGTTGTTCCCTCATCGTTAAGCTTATTTAATTCATGCAGCACATCCTCGGAAGAGCTGCGGTTCAATGCTCCGGTCGGTTCATCTGCAAATATGATCTCAGGCTTATTGATCATACTCCTGCATATGCACGCCCTCTGCAGCTGTCCGCCGGACACCTCGGTAATATCATTATCTGCAATATCACTGATTCCAAGCTTTCTCATTAATTCCCTGCAATATTCATTAATTTCCTGCCTTGTGACATTATTTTTATTTGCCTGATACGCCGGAAGCAGAATATTATCCATCACTGACAGATTTTTTAACATATGCATCTGCTGAAATATAAATCCCATCTCATTCAGTCTGATATCCGCAAGTTCTTTTTCACTCAGATCTGTAATTTGCTTACCTGCCAGAATAACCTCTCCTGCCGTTGGGCGATCCATCCCAGACACGCTGTAGAGCAATGTGGATTTTCCTGAACCGGACGGTCCCATAACAGCAACCATCTCACCCTCTGCAATCGTAAAACTTACATTTTTCAGAACATTATTTTGCCTCTTATTTGTTATATATGTCTTGCACAAATCCTTTACTTTTAACGCTTCTGCCATATTTATTCCTCCAATTTCATATACTGACTTTTCATTGGTCACAGTCGGGTTATTCCATATTGTTCACTTCCTGAACCGATATTTTCCGCACACTGAGCATGGTCAGAACACATCCCAGCACAGTTGCCGCAAAAAGCGCTACAGGATAGATGAGATATACCTCCAATGGACGAATCTCAAACTGTATCTTACTTGCACCCATAATCTTGAATACCTGTCCTGCCGTAATCTGCGAAAACGGATTTCCTGTTACAACACCCAGGATAATGCCCGCTAACAGTACCAGTGAGATTCTCTTGGTCTGCCATTTTATAATATCCCTGTTTGAGAACCCAAGTGCTTTCATCATACCCATTTCTCCTCTTTCCCTGATCAGGAACATCTTCTGCATCAGGACAACTATCAGAATATTAATTATAATAACAATAACCAGTATCATAACCTTAAGCGAACTGAGCATATCTGATATACCACCGATCATCCTGTCAATAAACTCCTCCATGGTCTCCACTTTCCAGCCCGGCATGATATCACTTGTCTTTTTCATGGCCTCCGAGATCTCCTCCTGATCCGCGTCCCCCTGCAATGTAATCTGGAATCCAAAGCCACCGGCAACTGTTATGTAATCGAGCTCCGTCTCTTCCGGAATTCTGATTCCTTCACCCATATTATTCATGGACTGATATAATGCGGTTATGACAAATGGTTTTTCCTTATCTCCGCACATAATATACACAGTGTCTCCAATCTGTGCGTCTATCTTCTCTGCAACCATATGTGTAATGGCTATCTCATTGTCATATCTCGGCGGTGTTCCCTCATCATAAAAATATTCGTCCATATCCGTCTCTAAACCCTGAAATGCAGTTGATTGATAAGATCTGTCACCCTTTCTGATTTTCAGGCGGAACATAACTTCTGTTGTAATCCTTTCCACGTTGATTCCATTTTCCTGCAACAATTTTTTTGTTACATTCATGTAATCATAATATGCCTGTTTATTTCCCTGCGAAATCAGTTCAGTCAAGACCCTGTCACTATTTATATAATAATCACACTCCGGCATTGAAAACCATGCTGCTATATTTTTCGACCGGAGCGTATTGATTGTATTGGTCGGCATTACTACAAGCCATACACCGATCATACCTGCAAAGAGTAAAACCAGATATTTCTTCAATTCACTACAAACATCATTCAGTGCAAGAAACGAAGTTGCCCTCATGTGTGTCTTAACCAGCTGAAAGGTACCTTTCTTCTTAAAACGCTCTCCACTATTTCCATTTCTTATCGCATCTAACGGGGAAAATCTTCTAATCTTTCCTGTTGCCAGATATGCGAACAACACCACAACAACACATACGAGTATGCTCAGTAAAAGCGGAAGCACAACCCTGCTGCCCGTATCCTCCAGTACCATTCCCTCCGTCGTGGAGCTAAGCAAAAGTTTTGAAAACGGTATACTTGCAGCGAATCCCAGCAACGCACCGCACAAAGCAATCACCAGATATTTCACTAAATATATCTTTCTGATTGATTTTTCCTGCATTCCGATTGCTTTCATTATACCGATTTCTTTAAAATCTTCATTTACTGTAAAGATTATCGTAAAACGAAGCATGACAAGTGCAATCACAATCAAACACAGACTTACCATAAGAAGTACGCCTATAATCACCATATCCATGATATAAGTGTACTGTATCAGCTTCTGATCACCGGAAAACACAACTTGTACGTCACTATTATTGTAATCCTGTTCAAATGCATCCAGATCATTACAGCGGACAGAATACATTTTTCCATATGGAAGACCACTTTTTGCAAGCATCTCTTCAAAATCATTTTCGCTCACAACAAATCTGACCATTCCCATCATATCCGAACCGAGAAATGCATCCTTGCAATAACCTGCCACTTCAAATTGTCGCTCGTATCCGGAATCTGTCCTGATTGTTATAGTATCACCTTTCTTTAGATCATTCCCCAAAACAGCACCTCTTTTCAAATAAATCGTGCCGTCTTTCATATCAGTAATTACTTTGTTATTCTCATCAAAGAACTTCTGTTGCTCAATATTACAGCTATTGAACAAGATTGAACCATTTAGCACCAGCTTTTCATGGTCTCCCTTAAAAAACTGATCATCTGCTGCATACAGTAGATCGTCCACACCATAATCTGTAACATTTTCATTTTCACGCAGAAATTTTTCAGCATTACGGTCATTTTCGGTCGGCTCATCTTTATTTCCTCCGATTGCGGATACAATAATATAATCCGGCATATCTGCACAGGTCATAAAATAATCCATCCCGCCAAGCACCACAGTCAGATTATTGATACTTCCCGCAATAAACATTGTTGCCAGCATAATGAATATCAACAGAATACAATTGATGGATTTCTTGCGCCTTATATCTTTCTTCAATATCTTAAAATACATATCGTCCCTCCTTTTCGTATTTCTGTTGATTATCATATTATAGAAATTATTAAATAATCCTTAAATCCAAATATTGTCACAGCAAGTAAATCATGTTAAAATCTCTTACCGAAAATGTATGCTAATGCCACAGTAAGCTTCGGAGGCTGCAATGAAAATATTATATAAAATTCATCAGTTTATAAAAAAAGAAACCATATTCACAATCGGCACTGCACTGGCAATCCTTTCAATGCTGCTTGTACATCCTGACCATCAATATATTAATTATATCGACTGGAGTACGATTCTGCTCCTGTTCTGTCTTATGGCAGTCATGGCAGGCTTTAAACAACTCGGCGTATTCCGTGCAATTGGAATCAGACTATTATCCCATACCGGACATACC
>JBJEJF010000012.1:0-4005 GCA_051877775.1 Wujia sp. | reverse complement strand
TGAAACAATTTAAGACGATATTAAAGTTTGAACTGGATAATTATTTTAAAAGCAAATCATATATTATATCTACAATTTTAATCTGCCTGATTGCGGCAACGATCATGTTTGTTCCCAGAATCGTAGATGCAGTCAAGGGGGATTCTGATTCGGGAAAGGAGAGCAGTGAGGAAGCAGGAGAAGATGAGATTCGTAAGCTTGCGCTCTATGATGCGGGCAATTATGTGGATATGGAGACGCTGAAAGAGTTTTTTTGCGATGCGGAGTTCGTAATATGCGACAGCAAGGAAGAGGTCAGGAAGACAGTAAAGGATGAGACGGCAGAGGCTGGTTTTGCAGTTAATTCACTCACGGATTTTGATTATTATGTATTCAATAAGGGTATGATGGACAGCGATTCAGAAGTATTTCAGGAATATATGGGAATGATGGTCAAGATGGATTACTGCATGAGAAATGGTCTTGATATCAATGAATTTATGAGTGTAGAGTATATGCCGATCAATGTCAATGAGGAGATCCTTGGCAAGGATAGTGCGAGCAATTACTGGTATTGCTATATCCTCGTTATCATCATCTTTATGCTGATCATCATGTATGGTACAACGATTGCTTCGAGTGTTACAAATGAGAAGAGTAATCGTTCTATTGAGATACTTGTAACCAGTACATCATCTACGGCAATTCTGTTTGGAAAGGTATTTGCCGGAGCAATCGCATCCGTATTCCAGACCGGTGTAGTTGCGATCGGGCTGCTTGGATCTTATCAGTTTAACAAGGAGTACTGGGGGGAAGGACTTAAGATGTTCCTTGACATCCCGACAGAAGTTCTCGTGACATTTGCGATATTCGGAGTCGGCGGTTTCCTGATCTATGCATTTATGTATGGCGCACTGGGTGCACTTGTATCTAAGATAGAGGATCTGAATAAGAGCGCCGGAACGGCACAGATGATCGTTATGATCGTATATATCGTTGTACTGGTACAACTTCAGAATACAGACGGAATCATCATGAAGGTATGTTCTTTCCTGCCGATCAGTTCTTATAGTGCAATGTTTGCCAGAGTAGCCATGGGATCTGTCGCAACATGGGAGATCGTGTTGTCTGCTGTGATCCTGTATGCATCGGTCGTACTGATGGGATTTATCGGAGGCAAG
Source organism: Wujia sp. (assembly GCA_051877775.1). Classification (GTDB taxonomy): domain Bacteria; phylum Bacillota; class Clostridia; order Lachnospirales; family Lachnospiraceae; genus Coprococcus_C. Next base: position 2,845 of record JBJEJF010000012.1, on the reverse strand, counting down.
ATATTCAGGGCATCCACACTTCGTTACGGTAATCCGATCAAACTCTCGAATGCCCTGAAGGGATTGAAGAAAAATTCATAAGTTTTATATCCATCCACCGTCGAATTTTATGATCTCGCCGGTTAAGTAGGATGGCATATTGATTATATTTTTGATACAGATGGCGGCTTCTTCGGGAGTCGCCATTCTGCCGTATGGGATCTCATCCTCCAGTACCTGTCGCTCTTCCGGAGAGAGATGGGCGTTCATACTTGTGTCGATCGCACCAAATGCCACCGCATTGACTGCAATATGGCTTGGCGCAAGCTCCTTGGCGAGCGCTTTGGTGAAGCTGTTGACCGCCCCCTTAGCTGCAGAATATGCAACCTCGCAGGAAGCGCCTGTAAGTCCCCATACGGAGGAAATGTTCAGGATGCGGCCGGCATGTTCATGAACCATATGTGGAACGACACAGTGGCAGGTATTATATATGGAGGTCAGGTCAACATTTATTATATTCTGCCATTCTTCAGGAGTCATATCTGTGAAAAGCCCCACGGAGGATATGGCTGCATTGTTGATCAGGACATCTATCTTGCCGGTGTCGGTATAGACAGCTTCTGTCATATGGGACACAAAGGAATAGTCTGATATATCCCCGATAAAGGTACGGCAGTGACAGCCGTGTGCTTCGACCTCCTGTATGGTTGCAGTGAGGTAGTCTGTCCGGTTCTGACAGCAGATAGCCATATATTCAAAAGTGTCCGCCAGTGCCAGGGCTGTCTGGCGGCCGATTCCGCGGGAGGCTCCTGTGATGATAATTGATTTCATATAATTCTCCAATCCGTAATTTTATATTACTATATCACACTTGGCGCAGAAGTGGTTGAAAAAAAAGAATGAATTTGTTATACTAGCATAAGATTTTATTTTTGGAGGCATTTTTATGAAAAAGCAAAGTGTTGCCGGTCTGTTTTTCTCTATGTTTCTGAGGGCGGCTGTTGTAATATTAGGATTGGCTATCATTGTATTTGGTATTGTCATATTGATGAAAGTTGTAAAGGGTGATAAGGGATCCGATTCGCCGGCTACAACAGTCGGAGACAATGTTCTGACGGAGACTGACGGACGGGATGATCTGATATATAATACAACTGCAGAAGAGAGTGCAGATTCTGAGCAGACGCAGGATGGTGCAGTTGCAGCTTCATATGATAAGCAGATACTTGTCCTTAATAGTACAGGTATAGCAGGTGTTGCAGGCGGATGGTGTACAAAGCTCAATGAAGCCGGTTATAATTATACAGTTGCTGCCGATTATACGACGCCCCTTGAGACTACGCGGATCGTGTCAAAAGAAGATGGTGTCGGACAGGATCTGGTTGGGTTCTTCAATGGTGCGACTTACGAGGTCGGTGAAGTGACCGAGGGCAGTATGGAGGATACGACTAACTATGACATTGTTATCATCATTGGAGCAAGTGACAGCGGACAGTAAAAAAATGAATAAATAATGCAAAACGCTTCATACTTAATGTATGAAGCGTTTTTATAATTCTGAGAGCATAATAATTCAATATCTGATCATTATTTTTGGTACTTTCCTGATGGCTGTGGCGGTCGTGGTTTTTTTTGATGCCATGGAGGTCGTCGTGGGTGGAGTGACAGGCGTGGCTATCATATTAAAGAGTCTGTGGGGAATACCTATGTGGGTGGTAAATGCGGCGATCAACATCCCTCTGTTTGTTATGGGATACCGTGTCCTGGATCGGAGGACATTTATCAGAACTCTGGCGGCGACCATATTTCTCACGGTATTTCTGGCTGTCATCCCGGATATAAAGATTCTGACCGGAGATATGCTGGTTGACATAATTATAGGAAGCGTACTGATGGGAGCAGGACTCGGTTTGATTTTCATGGAGTATTCATCTTCTGGAGGTTCGGATCTCCTGGCAACGCTGATCAATGTCCGGGTACATCATATCTCTATCCCGAAGATCATGGGAATTATAGATGGGATCATCGTGATCGCCGGAGCCGGAGTATTTGGTATAACCAGTGGGATATATTCCCTGATCGCCATCTATGTCGTGACCAGGATATCGGACTCTATCGTGGAAGGACCGAATCATGCCAAGATGATGTACATCGTATCCGAGCGAAATGATCTGGTTATCCGATACATTATGGAAGATCTTGACCGTGGGGCATCTTATATAGAGATAAAGGGAGCTTATACCGGTAACAGCAAAAAAATGATTTTTTGTGTGGTCTCCAGCAAAGAAATGGTCAAAATTAAGCAAAAGGTGTACCGGACCGATGAAAATGCAATCTGCTTTGTGGGAGATATACGTGAGGCATTTGGTGAAGGTTTCACAAAGTTCAGGGGGTAAAAGTGGGTTAAATTTTGGTTAAATTGGATAAAAAAAATGTCGAAAAATATTTCATATACAAATTATACAATAATTTCTCGCCTTATTTGTTAAATAATAATATGGCTTTTCACGGGTATTTCATGTAGAATTGAAACATCATTAGTCAGATAATATTTAGCTAATCTAAGGAGGAGAAAAAACAAAATGGCTAGTTTATCACTTAAGAATATTTATAAGATTTACCCGAACGGTTTCAACGCTGTTAAGGACTTCAGTATGGAGATCGAAGACAAGGAGTTCATCATCTTCGTTGGACCTTCAGGTTGTGGTAAATCAACTACACTTCGTATGATTGCAGGTCTTGAGGACATCAGCTCAGGTGAGTTATGGATCGGTGACAAGATGGTTAACGATGTAGAGCCTAAGGATAGAGATATCGCGATGGTATTCCAGAACTACGCTCTGTATCCACATATGTCAGTATATGA
>JBJEJF010000011.1:0-18178 GCA_051877775.1 Wujia sp. | reverse complement strand
AATTATGGAAACCATGTAGAAAACAGGAGGAATTTTTTGAAATGAAAGCAACAGGAATTGTGCGTCGTATAGACGACCTTGGACGGGTAGTTGTACCAAAGGAGATACGAAGGGTGCTCAGAATCAGAGAGGGGGATCCGCTGGAGATATTTACGGATAAGGATGGGGAGATCATATTGAAGAAATATTCTCCGATCGGAGAACTCAGCAGCTTTGCACAGCAGTATGTGGATGCAACAGCACAGATCCTCGGTTGTGGTGTATGTGTCTGTGACAGGGATCAGATCATTGCTGTGGCGGGTATTCCGAAGAAAGATCTTCTGGGGAAGAGTCTGCATAGGGAACTGGAGGAGGCTATCAATGACAGAGAGGCCATTCTTGCCAAAAAGGGTGAAAAGAAGTTTATAAAGATACTTGGCAATGGTGACAACGAATATTCAGGACAGATCGTACAGACGATCATCAGTGAGGGAGATGCGATCGGAGCGGTGATCCTTCTCAGCCGTGAGGGGGACAAGCCGATTGGTGAGGCAGAGCAAAAGGCGGCAATCATTGCCGCAAATTTCCTGGGAAGACAGATGGAAGGATAGACGTATAATTTTCAACAAAAACGGAATGATTCTAATAGGGTTGAGGCAGGAAAAAATGCAGAAACCTGCCTCAACCATACAAAAAAACATTAGATGTTGAATTTACGCGCTTTTCTACTTGACAAATATTGGGTAACAAGGTATAAATAAGCGTAGGGCATTTCTGCTAATGCCGTAAAAAAGGGTATTGTCATTATGGATGGCAATCAAAAAACGTTTGTATTATAGGAGGAATAAATCGATGAACAAGAACGAATTAGTTACTGCTTTAGCTGAGAAGACCAGTTTAAAGAAGACAGAGGTTGAGAAGGTACTTAAGGCTTTCACAGAGACAGTTACTGATGAATTAAAGAAGGGCGAGAAGATTCAGTTAGTTGGTTTCGGTACATTTGAGGTTTCTGAGAGACCTGCAAGAGAGGGTAGAAACCCAAGAACTGGCGAGACAATGAAGATTGCAGCTTCTAAGGCTCCTAAGTTCAAGGCTGGTAAGGCATTAAAGGATGCTGTTAACTAATCTGCAGAAGATTGTATAAGCTATTATGGAACGACCGCGCATGGATTATGTGTGGTCGTTTTTTTGCTAAAGGAGGCAGAATATGAGATTAGATAAATATTTAAAGGTTTCCAGACTGATCAAAAGAAGAACTGTAGCGAACGATGCATGCGATGCGGGACGTGTACAGGTGAACGGTAAGGTCGTAAAAGCTTCTTATGATGTCAAGGTAGGCGATGTGATAGAGATATCATTTGGAAATAAGACCGTGAAAGCGGAGGTCACCATGATTGCTGATACGACCAGAAAGGAAGATGCCAAGGATATGTTCAAATATCTGTAGGCATGAAAACAGCAGATCTGCATATAATATCATAGATGACAGTGCCGGCATTGCAGGAGGCTTATATGGAAGAAGTACATACCGCAAAAGGTCACAGATTAGAGCTTGATGACCGCAGGAGAGGAAATCTGACAGGAATCCGGGAGGTTGAATCCTTTGATGCAGAGCTGGTTGTACTGGCAACCGTGTGCGGCAGACTGACCATAAAAGGGCATGAGCTGCATGTCATAAAGCTTGATGTGGATAAGGGTGAACTGGAGTTTTCCGGGATCGTGGACAGTATGACGTATTCTGAGATAAAAACAGCCGGACAGGTGACAACGGGAATGTTAAAGAGGTTGTTTAAATAGCGATGCAGGAGTTGATCCTTGTCCAGAGAAATATGTTTGTGATAAGCCTGATACTTGGTGCTGGCATGGGCTTTGTCTATGATTGGCTGAGGTGCATAAGGCGCATGATCCCCCACAATAATCTATTTATTGCACTGGAGGATATTATATTCTGGCTGAGTGCAACCTATATTGTCATAGACTGCATACATCAATATAATAACGGAAGTCTGCAGGGATATGTTTTTCTGGGAATAGCGGTTGGCGCTATATTCTATCATTATACTATAAGTTGTTGGCTTATGTTTTTAATATCCCATATCTTGTATACTGTGAAAAAATGCTCGAAAAAGATAAATAAACTGTTGAAAAAAGGCGTAAAAAAGGTTAAAATTACTTTATCTTTATCAAAAAAGTCATCGAAAACAAAGCGGGTATAGGTATGGGTAGAAGTTCTAGAAAGAAAAGGTCCACCAGAAGGCAGTCGAAACTGGCAAGTCTGATGATCGTTGCGGCTGTGATCATGGTGTGTATAGTGTCAGGGGTTGTAGTTTCCAACCTGCAGAGACAGAGCAGAGAGCTGGCAGCTACAGAGCAGATCCTTCAGCAGAAGATCGATCAGGCGAACCTGAAGCATGATAACCTGGTAGCACAGGAACAGTATATGAAAACAAATCAGTACATAGAGGATGTGGCAAAGGAAAAACTTGGAATGGTATATCCGGATGAGATCGTGATCCGGCCGGCCGAGTGATTCTGTATCAGGATGAACAGACAGTCACATCATTTGATATATTGAATCTTACACGATAGACAGATAAGTTTTTCTTATCTGTCTTTTTTTGTCATCATATGTTTCCCTTTCATACCAACGTTAGACAATATATTTTATAAAAGCTATATATAATGTTATGGCATCCTGGACAGATGTTATGACATTTTTGGACAGGCAGGATGAGAAAGGGGATCAACATGAACTATAAAAGGGTACTGCAGGGGATCTGGCTGGTCGCAGCAGCCTATTTCATAGGAAGATGTCGGATATTTGGCATGCACACGCTGGCAGCCGGCTTTTTTACGGCAGTTTGCCTTGCGGATGGAAGCACCGCACTGTGCTACATAAGTATTATGCTGGCAATCGGTTTTTCGTCGCCGGTGTCTATGCCGGGGCTGGCTGCAACCTGTGCACGCTATGGAATCATATTGCTTGGTATTGCATGTATTACCGGATTGAGAAACCGCCTTGCTGTCAGACACAGTGAGATGACATTGCCTTTCCTGTCCGGTCTGCTTACATTCACGATCGATCTTGGGGCAGTGCTTGTCATGGAGGAGGCTTTATCTCTGACCGAAGCATTTGCAGAAGGTCTGTTGGTATTTTCGTCTGCTGTCGTCTATGGATATGCCATCAGGGTCATCAAAATAGATTATGCAAGGATTGCATCGGAGAATGAAGCGGCAATCAGTGTAACAGCTCTGGCTGCATCTGTTATGTATGGGATGCCTGTCCATGCCTGGGGTGGAATTATAATCGCGGAGGCTTTTGGTTTGTTTGGAATCCTGTTTGCCATGTACAAGTTTGGGTTTGGACTCGGTATGGCATGGACTGTGATCTGCAGTATGATCGTGTCGGCATCTACGGGAGAAACGGATTTTTTAACCATATGGATCGTAGTTTCGATTGCGGCCTTTGCAATGTATTGCCTGATGCAGGGAGGCAGAATTGCTTTTGCACTGATATATATGGCGGTATATGTCGGATTGGGACTGGCTGTATATGACACATTGCTCGATGAGGAGAGCCTGAAAGCAGTTATATCGGCAGTGTTTGTTTTCCTGCTTCTGCCGTCCCGTATGATGATCCAGGTCGATACACGGGTATCAGGGGTGGAGCCTGTGCAGGTATCATCTGCGTGGGGGAAGCTGGTTATAGACAGGATAAACGGACTGGCATCTGCATTTAAAAGAATTGAATATACTCTGGCCGGCAGCGGTAACACGGGTATCGGATTGAATGATGTGGGGGAATTGATAGAAGATTTCACAAACCAGCTGGAACAGGAGGTGCCTCTCAAAAAAACGGCGGAGGCTAATATTATAGAAGAGCTGACATTAAAGGGGGTACAGGTCAGAAGCCTGGCACTTATTAAAAACAGAGATGAAAGATATGAGGTATATATCACATCGAGGGTAAAAAGAGGCAGGATCATGTCTGCCGAAGCTGTAAAAAAAATCATTGAAAAAGAGACCGGCCTTCAGCTCGTTCTCAAGGATGAGAGCCGTAGTATCGTCGGAAAAAATTATGATATCATATGCATGAAGGAGAAACCTGCGTTCCGGTGTCTGACGGCTGTCCGCAGGATGAGCAGATATGCGGAGGAAGTATGCGGTGATAATTTCTATATAGGAGATATCCGGGAGGGTTACAAGCTCATCATGATAGCAGATGGGATGGGAAATGGGAGCAGAGCCTCCGCATCAAGCAGTTCATTGATCGAGGCATTGGAAGAACTGATAGCGGCAGGGTTTAATCAGGAAGCTTCCATCCGTCTTGTGAATTCTTATCTGTCAGACAAAAACAGGGGAGAACAGTTCACAACATTGGATATGCTGCTGCTTGACCTGCACACCGGATATGGAAAGCTCTACAAGCAGGGGGCGGCCACAACCTATATCAGGCGGGGGGAATGGATGGAAATGATCAAATCCACGTCACTTCCGGTAGGGGTGATCGATGGAGCGGTATGTGAACACTGTGCTAAAAAATTTTATGACAAGGATATGATCGTTATGGTCAGTGACGGTATCCTGGAGAGTATCATCTTTGAAAATAAGGAAGACTATATGCGTGAGCTGCTGCACGGAATAGATAGCGATGATCCTCAGGATGTGGTGGACTATATTGCACAGCAGATAAAAGCACAGAGTGGGAACCGGCTGCAGGATGATGCAACGGTAATTGCCTGTAAACTTGTTAAATCTTTGTGAAAATATGTACATAAAAGCTGTGTTGTGGTATTATTTAGGATAAAACTGGATTGCATGGAGCTGATATGAACAGATTTTTACAGGACATATATAATTATATCATAGAGCATAAAATGATAGATCCTGCCGACAGACTGGTTATCGGTTTGTCGGGAGGAGCAGATTCCGTATGTTTGTTGCTGGCACTCTGTGAGCTTGCAGAGAGGCTTGGGACAGATGTAGGGAATTTTTTTGCTGTTCATGTTAACCATATGATCCGGGGTGAGGATGCGGACAGGGATGAGGATTTTTGCAGGATGCTCTGCGACAGACTGGGTGTGCATTTTTCCGTTTATCGTAAGGATATTAAGGCCTATGCGGAGGAATTGCATTGTACAGTCGAAGAGGCAGGAAGAAAGTTCCGTTATGAATGCTTTCATATGGTGGCAGAAGAAAATGACTGTAGTAAAATAGCGGTGGCGCATAATAAAAATGATACGGCGGAGACCGTACTGTTTCACATTATCAGAGGAAGCGGGCTCAAAGGGATGGCCGGTATCCCGCCTGTCAGAGGCGATATCGTCCGCCCTCTGCTTGGCACTTCGAGAAACGAGATTGAAGAATATCTTGCGTTAATAGGTGAGAACTTCTGCGTGGATGCAACCAATCTGACCACAGAATATGACCGGAATAAGATCCGCCATATTATCCTGCCTGCTATGGAACAGATCAACGGTAAAGCGGTCAGCCATATCTGTCAGATGGCAGATGAGGCAAGGGAAAGCTATGCATTTATTCATGATCATGTTATGGAGCAGTATGCGGGATCTGTGGAGGAAACGTCGGGAAAAACCGTAGAGCTTGCTGTCAGCGAGCTTTTTATGCGCAGTCCGGTACTTCAGGAGCATCTGATCCATGAGGCAATCTCGGATGTGGCAGGCAGAAGCAGGGATATTACCAGGCAGCATGTGATGTCCGTAGTCTCTCTGTTGTATCAGGATACAGGTAAATCTGTCATGCTTCCTTACGGAATCAGGGCAAGAAGGAGCTATGATAGGCTGATCATCAGTAATGTGCCGGAAAAAACGACGGGATTTTGTATAGATATTTTGGAAAATGGTGTTTATGATATCCCGGATTGGGGTAGCATTGAGGTAGAACGTCTGAAGTATTGCAGTGGCATGGAGATTTCCAAAAAAAGATATACGAAAATGTTTGATTATGATAAAATAAAAGGCAATCTTTGTATACGAACTCCGGAAGAAGGGGATTTTATTGCGATAGATGACAGGGGAAACACCAAAAAACTTTCGCGTGTTTTTATTGACAATAAGATCGACCGCGAATGCCGCAGTACATGGCCGGTGCTTGCATGTGGACATGAGATCATCTGGGTGTTGGGGCTGCGATACAATGTTTCCTATGGAATAGATGAGAATACAACACATATATTATATATGAAATGCGAAAGAAAAGGAGAATAATATGGCAGAAAAAATAGGGGTATTGATCAGTGAAGAAGAAGTCAATCATAGAATTCAGGAAATGGCTGATAAGATCAGTCAGGAATATGCCGGTAAGACAGTTCACCTGATCGGCGTTTTAAAGGGCAGCGTATTTTTTATGTGTGAGCTGGCAAAGCGGCTTTCTGTCCCTGTGACAATGGATTTTATGTCGGTCAGCAGTTATGGAAATGGTACGACTTCATCCGGAGTTGTCAAGCTGATCAAGGATCTGGACGAAAGTATAGAGGGAAGAGATGTGATACTTGTTGAGGATATTATGGATTCGGGCAGAACGTTATCATATCTTGTAAAAACACTGCAGCAGAGAAAACCTGCAAGTTTTAAGATCATTACATTGCTTGATAAGCCGGAACGCCGTGTTGTTGATATAGAGCCGGATATGACCTGCTTTGTGGTGCCTGACCGGTTCGTGGTTGGATACGGCCTTGACTGTGCACAAAAATATAGAAATCTTCCATTTATTGGTGTAATAGAGGAATAGAAAGGAGTACTTAGCATGAAGAATGGCGTGAAGAAAGGGCTGGGAATATACCTGTTGCTTTTCTTTATCGGTTTTTGCGTGATTCTGTGGCTGCAGAATGGTGACACGGAAACAGATGTAGATTACACAATAGATGATTTTCAGACTGAGATGAGAGAGAATCTGATAGGGAATGTTGAGATATATCAGAACAATGAGATACCGACGGGTGTTGTGTATTTCACATACAGGGATTCTAATGCGTCAAAACAGTTTTATGTATCGGATGTAAATACCATTCAGGAGATTATCATGAAGTATAATGATGGTCAGACAAGAATGAGTCTGTATGATGTCACGAAGCAGAGCACATTTCTGACATGGCTTCCGCTTATCATATCGGTGATCATTATTGTTATCCTGCTTGTTACGCTCATGGGTAATATGTCCGGAGGCGGTGCCGGCAATGGTGGCGGCAAGGTGATGAACTTTGGCAAGAGCCGTGCACACATGAGCAGTGAGAAGGATCAGAAGTTTACATTCAGCGATGTGGCAGGCCTTGACGAAGAAAAAGAGGATATGGCGGAGATCGTTGATTTCCTGAAGAATCCTAAAAAATATAATGATCTGGGTGCCAGAATACCGAAGGGCGTATTGCTGGAGGGCCCTCCCGGAACAGGTAAAACTTTGCTTGCCAAGGCGGTTGCAGGAGAAGCGGGAGTGCCATTTTTTTCCATATCAGGTTCAGATTTCGTAGAAATGTTTGTCGGTGTTGGTGCAAGCCGTGTGCGTGATCTGTTTGATGACGCAAAGAAAAATGCACCATGTATCGTGTTCATCGATGAGATCGATGCAGTTGCCAGAAAAAGAGGTTCGGGTCTTGGAGGCGGTCATGATGAGCGTGAGCAGACCCTTAACCAGATGCTGGTAGAGATGGATGGATTTAATGCAAACGAGGGTATTATCGTACTTGCGGCAACAAACCGTGTGGATATTCTGGATCCGGCGATCCTTCGTCCGGGACGATTTGACAGAAAAGTCATGGTTGGCAGACCGGATGTCAAGGGCAGAGAGGAGATCCTCAAGGTACATGTCAGGAACAAACCATTGGCTGATGACGTGGATCTGCATGAGATAGCAAGAACAACGGCGGGATTTGCGGGAGCAGATCTGGAGAACCTGATGAATGAATCGGCTATCTGTGCGGCGAAAGCCAATCGTGCTTATATCAAAAAAGAAGATGTTGACAAGAGCTTTGTCAAAATAGGTATTGGTGGTGAGAAGAAGAGCCGTCTTGTACCTGAAAAAGAGAGAAGGATTACAGCTTATCACGAGTCGGGGCATGCGATCTTATTCCATTTGCTGAGTGAAGTGGGACCTGTCCATCTTGTCTCTATCATTCCAAACGGCAGAGGAGCCGGTGGATACACGATGCCGCTTCCTGAAAATGATAATGTATTTATGACTAAGAAGAAAATGCTTCAGGACATCGAGGTAAGCTTCGGCGGAAGGATCGCTGAGGAACTGATCTTCGGAGATATCACGACGGGAGCGTCTCAGGATATCAAACAGGCGACGCAGACAGCACAGGCCATGGTCATCAAATACGGTATGTCTGACAAGGTCGGGCTGGTCAATTATGAGACGGAAAACGGAGAAGAAGTATTTCTCGGCCGTGATCTCGGACATTCCCGCAGTTACAGTGAGAAGATAGCTGCCATGATTGATAAGGAGGTCCGCAGAATTATCGAGGAATGCTATACGGAAGCCAAGCGTATCATTGAGGAAAATATAGATGTTCTTCACAAATGTGCCGCACTTCTGCTTGAGAAAGAGCGTATTGAGAGGAAAGAATTTGAGGCACTTTTTGATGAAAAAGAACAGGAACCGATTTTATTGTAACATTTTCAATAAGAATGTTGTTCAGAATTGCTATATGAAGTTTAATTCACTGTGCAAAGTGCACAAAAACAGCTTAAAAAACAGGATTTTGTAAACGGTTTCTTGGGAAAATAGACAAAAAATTTATAAAAAAATAAAATTGTTTGGGCACACTTTTTGACGTTTTTGGTTATAATAATAATTGTAACCCCCCCAATACATTATATAGTTTTTTGCTACACCCCATAAGTAACAAAATACCTTCTCCGAAAAGGACAGTCGAACGGTGGCTGTCCTTTTCTCTGTTATTTTCCAAATAATGATTGTGTTAATTGTAAGAATGTATTAAAATAAGAATAATATTGTGTCCAAAATGTGAACGCCGGCACAAAAAGATTAAGATCACAGGAGGCTGCCCCATGTCGGGAAATAATAATAAAGCCCAGAAGGTTTTTAATTATGTATATAATACAAAGGTTGCACTGAACTTTGGCGCACTGTTTGCAGATGGTACGGAATTTTACAGAAGCCCTGCGGAGGTTGATCCGGGAGAATCGGTCACACTGCGTTTCAGGACTGCTGTGGATAATGTAGATGCGGTATATCTCGTTTATAACAACGAGAAGTGTGCGATGTCTGTGGAGAAGACGGATGCATTGTTTGATTATTATGCATATACAATACCGGATGTCAATGGTGATATAGATTATTATTATGAGATACTTGCCGGAAATGTTGTCTGCTATTACAACAAACTGGGAACACAGAAGAATCTGAATACAGATTATAATTTCCAGATTGCGCCGGGCTTTAAGGTTCCAAAATGGGCAAGGGGTGCTGTATTTTATCAGATATTTGTGGATCGTTTCTGCAATGGAGACGAGAGTAATGATGTTCTTGACAATGAGTACAGCTATATCGGTGAAGGTACAAGGCGTATCACGGATTGGAACAAGTATCCTGATAACATGGATGTGCGTTCCTTTTATGGTGGTGATCTGCAGGGTGTAATGAATAAACTTGATTATCTGCAGAATCTGGGGGTTGATGTTATTTATCTGAATCCTATCTTCGTGTCACCATCCAATCACAAATACGATATTCAGGATTATGATTACGTGGATCCGCATTTTGGTGTCATTATAAAAGATGAGGGTGAATGTCTTCCACCGGGATCCAATACCAATAAGGATTCATCAAGATATATATGCAGGGTGACCAGTAAGGAGAATCTGGAGGCGAGCAATCAGTTTTTTATCAGGCTGGTGGAAGAGATACACAGAAGGGGAATGAAAATCATTCTGGATGGTGTGTTTAACCATTGTGGTTCTTTTAACAAGTGGCTCGACCGTGAATGCATATATGAGAACCAGGAAGGCTACGAAAAAGGCGCGTATGTGGCTGCGGACAGTCCGTACCGTAATTTCTTCAAATTCCAGGATCAGGGAAAATGGCCTTACAATACTACTTATAACGGATGGTGGGGGCATGATACACTGCCTAAGCTGAATTATGAGGAGTCGGAAAAGCTTTACGAATATATTATGCGCATCGGGGAAAAATGGGTCTCACCTCCGTATAATGCAGATGGATGGAGGCTGGATGTCGCGGCGGATCTGGGATATACAGAGGAATTTAATCACAGATTCTGGCGGGATTTCAGAACAAGGGTAAAGGCTGCAAATCCGGATGCAATCATTCTTGCGGAGCATTATGGAGATCCGAAGAAATGGCTGCTGGGAGACCAGTGGGATACTGTAATGAATTATGATGCCTTTATGGAACCGATCACATGGTTTCTTACAGGTGTTGAGAAGCACAGTGATGAATTCCGAGGCGATCTTCTGGGTAATCCGGATGCATTTACCGGTGCACTGCGGCATCACATGTCCAGATTTAATCAGAATTCTCTGGAGATTGCGATGAATGAATTATCGAATCATGATCATTCCAGATTCCTTACCAGAACTAACAGACGTGTAGGAAGAATTCACACTATGGGTCCGGAGGCTGCAAATGAGAATATCAACAAGGGCGTGTTCTGTGAGGCTGTGGTATTTCAGATGACCTGGCCGGGCGCTCCGACTATATATTATGGTGATGAGGCCGGCTTGTGTGGCTGGACGGATCCGGATAACCGGCGTGGATATCCGTGGGGAAAAGAAGATATGGAGCTTCTTAATTTCCACCGTGAGATCATTAAGATACACAAGAAGCTGGATGCGCTGATGCGGGGATCTGTCATATTTCTGAACGGTGAGTATAAACTGGTCTGTTATGGAAGATTTACAGACCGTCAGGCAGTGGTGGTCATTTTAAATAATGATTATGAGCCGCGGGAGGTCCGGATTCATGTCAGAAGACTTGGTGTACCGGATGGTGCGGTCATGCGATGTGAGATCACGACCAGTGAAGAGGGTTATAATCTGGCGGCCAAAGAATATACAGTGAAAAATAATATGCTTACAGTGACCATGCCGAAGATATCTTCCATGGTTCTCAGCTATACAATGGAACAGTAGATTTCTGTGATGTGATAAGGGGGATGCATATGAAAACGTTGATAATAGGCGCAGGGGCATTGGGAATAGGAATGGGTGCTTCCATGATCAGCAGCGGAATGTCTGTGGATTTTTTTGCCCGTGGGATGACCAAAAAAGCTATGGACACGGATGGTATCAGCAGACGGGGCTGGTTTCAGGATATTGAGGTTCCGGCGGGAGCTTTTGCAACTTATGACAGATATGAAAAACTGCCGAAACAGACGTATGATTATGTGATCATTTCGACAAAAACAACTGCCAATGAGGAAGTCGCCCTCAGTCTGAGCCAGCACAGAGACTGCATGGCGGCAGGATGCAGGATTATTTTTATGCAAAATGGTTCTGGATATGAAGAACCATTTTTGCGATACTTTGAGCAGGACATCCTCTATCACAGCAGGGTAATAACGGGTTTCAAAAAGACATCTGCCTGCGACAGCGAGATCACTGCGCATCAGGCACCGGTTTTGATCGGCTCTCTGTATGGGGCTGATCCTCTGGTTGTAGAGCCTGTGGCGGAGGCCATCAACGCATCCGGTATACCGGCTGAGATCGTTGATGCGGAGGATCTGAGTAAGGCACTATGGGCAAAGCTCCTTTATAATACGACCTTGAATCCGCTGGGAGCAATTCTTGGAATGTCTTACGGAGAACTTGCTGATTCAGAATACGCGCATTCCATGATGGATATTCTGATAGAGGAGACATTTGAGATCATGCATGCTGCCGGTGGAAGCACCGTATGGCGCAGTGCGGAGGAGTACAGGCATGTCCTGTTTGAGCAGATGATCCCTGTGACATATAATCATCGATCTTCAACCCTGCAGGATATTGAGAAGAAACAGAAGACAGAGATCGACACCCTGACAGGAAGTCTGATCAATATGGCTTCCCAGTATAACGTTGCGGCACCGATGCATACAATGATGTATTCGTTGATAAAGGCGCTGGAGGACAAGTTTTAATAATGTATAAACTTACAGGTGGTCGAATGTGATATGTACCCCTTTGCTGGGCAAACCAGTAAGGGGGTACATATCACATTCGACCACTTTTTTGTTTCACAGGAAAATAATCGAACAAATATTCGAAAAACATATTGCATAACCCTCTGGAAATGTGATATAATGAGCATTGCACAGGCTTGCGCTTGCGGAAGCCTGTATAATGCGAAACCGACACGGAGCCGTCAGGCGACGTGATATAATGAGCATTGCGACGGTGTATGTTTGCAGAAAGGATTTTTGGAATATGGATCACTTTGAATTGGTATCTGAATATGCCCCAACCGGTGATCAGCCTCAGGCGATCGAAGGTCTTGTTAAGGGCTTTGAGTCGGGGAAAAAACAGCAGACCCTGCTTGGCGTAACGGGTTCAGGCAAGACATTTACCATGGCGAACGTTATAGCAAAACTGAATAAGCCGACGCTTATTATCTCACATAATAAGACACTTGCAGCCCAGCTGTACAGTGAATTCAAGGCTTTTTTTCCACACAATGCGGTTGAATATTTTGTGTCTTACTATGATTATTACCAGCCGGAGGCATATGTTCCATCTACTGATACTTATATTGCAAAGGATTCGGCGATCAATGATGAGATTGATAAGATGAGACACAGTGCAACGTCTGCTTTGATCGAGCGTAAGGATGTTATTGTCGTATCATCTGTGTCATGTATTTACGGTCTGGGCGATCCTGAAGAATATAAGGCGATGATGATGGCTTTGCGGCCGGGGATGAACAGGGACAGAGATGATGTCATAAGACAGCTTGTGGATATGCAGTATACCAGAAATGATATGGACTTTTCGAGAGGTACATTCCGTGTGAAGGGTGATGTCGTGGATGTGATACCGGTATCTACTTTTGAAGACGGACTTCGTATAGAGTTCTTTGGAGATGAGATAGACAGGATAGTCGAGTTTGATCCGCTTACGGGTGAGATAAAAAGAAATCTGACTTTTGCGTGTATTTTCCCTGCATCCCATTACGTTGTGGCGCCGGATAAGCTGGAGCAGGCGGTGGATGAGATAAAGAGGGAACTTGATGAGAGAGTAAAATATTTCAAGGAAAACGATAAGTTGCTGGAGGCTCAGAGAATTGCAGAGCGGACAGAATTTGATATAGAGATGTTGCGGGAGACGGGATTTTGTTCGGGAATCGAGAATTATTCGAGGATCCTGGCGGGGATGGAGCCTGGAGCAACACCCAATACATTACTGAAGTTTTTTGATGGGGATTATCTTATTATTGTGGATGAATCTCATATTACATTACCACAGGTGAGAGGTATGTATGCAGGGGATCGTTCCAGAAAACAGACACTGGTAGATTACGGTTTCAGACTTCCTTCAGCGCTGGACAACAGGCCGCTTAATTTTGAGGAGTTTGAGGAACGTGTTGATAAGATACTGTATGTATCTGCTACCCCATCTTCTTATGAGAGTGAACATGAGGAGAATCGGGAGGAGCAGATCATCCGTCCGACCGGTCTGCTTGATCCGAAGGTGGAGGTACGTCCTGTGGAAGGACAGGTTGATGATCTGGTGGCGGAGGTGCGTAAGGAGACGGAGAAGGGACACAAGATTCTTGTGACGACCCTGACCAAGCGCATGGCTGAGGATCTGACAGATTATATGAAGGAGCTTGATATCAAGGTAAAATATCTCCATTCTGATATTGATACCCTGGAACGCCTGGAGATCGTAAGAGATCTTCGTATGGGTGTATTTGATGTACTTGTCGGCATTAATCTTCTGCGGGAAGGCCTGGATATACCGGAGATAACGCTGGTGGCGATTCTGGATGCTGATAAGGAAGGCTTTCTGCGTTCTGAGACATCGCTGGTTCAGACGATTGGAAGGGCTGCGCGTAATGTTGAGGGGCATGTTATCATGTATGCAGATGTCATAACAGACTCCATGAGGCATGCGATAGATGAGACAAACAGACGTCGTAGCATTCAGGATGCATACAACAGGGAACATGGCATCATACCACAGAGTATCAAAAAGGATATTCGCGATGTGATATCCATGGAGGTGGATCAGGACGCAAAGGAGAATACGAAGAAAGGAAGATATGCAAAGGATCCTGAATCCATGACTCAAAAAGAGTTGAAGGAAGAGATAGCAAGACTGACTAAGCGTATGAATAAAGCTGCATCTGAGCTTAATTTTGAGGAAGCTGCGGAATTGCGTGATGAACTAAAGGAATTAAAAATAAAATTGCGTGATTATGATATGTGATTCGATGTATACTAATATAAGAACATGCCGTGCACATATAATATGGGTATAAATGCAGCAATGCACGGTAATGCATAGATAATAATCATTATGAAGGAGGAAAAAAGGTATGGTAAGAGATGAATTAATTTCGGAGATTTCTATGAGAAGGGATATCCCTATGGAAGAGGTGGAGGAAGTCCTTGAGGAGCAGGATATGATTCTGGAGGAAGAATGCAGATGCAAAAAGAAGAGAAAGTGCAGATGCTTTGTGGCTACACTGATTATTTTTGTTGCAGGTATGGTTGTGGCAATGCTGTTTCTGGATAAGAAAGAGAAGATCAGCCTGTCTGATATAGAGGATATGGTCAAAAGTAATGTGAAGAAATATGTGGATAAGGTTCGCGGATAATATATTCCGTGCAGGATAAACGGACAAAATACGGGCAGACAATGGAGTAGAGTGATGAGTGAGCGTAAGTATATAACAATACAGGGAGCCAGAGAACATAATCTGAAAAATATTGACATTAAGATTCCTAGAGATCAATTCGTCGTACTGACCGGTTTGTCCGGTTCGGGCAAGTCGTCTCTGGCATTTGATACAATATTTGCAGAGGGACAGCGCAAATATATGGAGTCGTTGTCTTCCTATGCCAGACAGTTCCTTGGACTTGCAGACAAACCGGATGTCGATAAGATAGAGGGACTTTCACCATCTATTTCCATAGATCAGAAGTCAACGAACCGTAATCCGAGATCTACAGTTGGAACTGTGACTGAGATATATGATTATTTTAGATTGTTATATGCCAGAATCGGTACACCCCATTGTCCGAAATGTGGCAAAGAGATCACCCGGCAGACAGTTGATCAGATGGTCGATGAGATCATGACGTTGCCGGAGGGAACCAGATTTCAGCTGCTGGCACCTGTGGTGAGAGGAAGAAAGGGAGAGCATGTAAAACTTCTTGCGCAGGCAAAACGCAGCGGGTTTGTCCGTGCGATCATAGACGGCAGTATGTACGAGCTGTCAGAGGAGATAACACTGGATAAGAATCTGAAACACAATATTGATATTGTAGTTGACAGACTGGCTGTAAAACCAGGTATTGAAAGGAGACTGGCTGACTCAATTGAAACTGTTCTGAAGATGGCGGAGGGGCTGGTGAAAGTAGATGTGATAGGTGGGGAGATCATAAAATTCTCCGACAGCTTTTCCTGTCCTGATTGTGGAATCAGTATTGATGAGATAGAGCCAAGAAGTTTTTCATTTAATAATCCGTTTGGGGCATGTCCGTGTTGTATGGGACTTGGCTTTCAGAGTGAGTTTGATGTGAGCCTGATGATACCCGATACATCGCTGTCACTGAATGAGGGAGCTATCTCCGTAATCGGATGGCAGTCAAGCGGGGATAAGAAGAGTTATACTCACGCCTGCCTGGAAGCTTTGTCCAAAGAATATGGTTTTTCTCTTGATACGCCGTTTCGCGATCTGAGCAAAAAGGCAAAAGATGTTATACTGCATGGAACCGGTGGAAAACGAATTCGTGTTTTTTATCAGGGAAGTCGTGGCGGCGGAGAATATATGGTAGATTTTGAGGGCTTGATCAAGAATGTCCAGAGGAGATACAGGGAGACTTCGGCTGAGACGATCAAAGAGGAATATGAGGAGTTTATGACGACCATTGCCTGTGAAGAATGCCATGGAAGGCGTTTGAAACCGGAATCTCTGGCAGTGACGATAGGAGGAAAAAATATCGCTGAGCTGACGGAGATGTCAGTAGTGCAACTGAATCAGTTTATGAATGAGCTGGTATTGACAGACAGGCAGAAGCTGATCGGAGAGCAGGTATTGAAAGAGATCAAAGCAAGGCTGGGATTTCTGATCAATGTTGGTCTTGATTACCTGTCGTTATCCCGGGCTACAGGAACATTGTCAGGCGGAGAGGCACAGCGTATCCGGCTGGCAACGCAGATCGGTTCCGGTCTCATGGGTGTTGCATATATTCTTGATGAGCCGAGTATAGGTCTCCACCAGAGAGATAATGATAAACTGATTGCGGCATTGAAGCGGCTTAGGGATCTTGGCAATACGCTTCTTGTTGTCGAGCACGATGAGGATACGATGTTTGCCGCAGATCATATCGTTGATATCGGACCGGGTGCAGGAGCAAACGGGGGCTATGTGGTTGCACAGGGAACAGCGCAGGATATTATGGATTGTCCTGAATCTGTGACAGGAGCATATCTGAGTGGAAGGATAAAGATACCGGTTCCGGAAGAACGCAAGACACCGACCGGTTTTATCGAGATCGTTGGAGCCAGACAGAACAATCTCAAGAATATCAATGTCAAGATACCTCTTGGTGTTATGACATGTGTAACCGGGGTGTCCGGTTCCGGGAAAAGCTCACTGATAAATGAGATATTATATAAGAGACTTGCGAGGGAACTGAACCGCGCAAGAATAAAAGCCGGAGATCATGATGATATTCTGGGAACTGAGCAGCTTGATAAGATCATTAATATTGATCAGTCTCCGATCGGCAGATCACCGCGTTCCAATCCGGCGACATATACAGGGGTTTTTGATCTGATTCGTGATCTTTTTGCGAATACCAAGGATGCAAAGGCGATGGGATATAATAAGGGAAGATTCTCTTTTAATGTATCAGGAGGACGTTGTGAGGCATGTAAGGGAGACGGAATCATCAAGATCGAGATGCACTTTCTGGCTGATGTATATGTACCATGTGAAGTGTGCGGAGGTAAGAGATACAATCGTGAGACCCTTGAGGTGAAGTATAAGGGAAAGAGCATATTCGACGTGCTTGATATGACTGTCGATGAAGCCTGTGCGTTCTTCGAAAATGTTCCGTCCATACTCCGTAAGATCAGTACATTGAAGGAGGTCGGACTCGGATATATCAAACTGGGACAACCATCGACGACCTTGTCAGGCGGAGAGGCACAGAGGATCAAACTTGCAACGGAGCTTAGCAGAAGAAGTACGGGCAAGACGATCTATGTGTTAGATGAGCCGACTACAGGACTGCATTTTGCAGATGTTCACAGGCTTGTGGAGATTCTGCACAGGCTGTGTGATGGTGGTAATACTGTGGTGGTGATCGAACACAATCTTGATGTGATCAAGACTGCTGACTATATTATAGACATTGGGCCTGAAGGTGGCGAGGGCGGCGGAACGATCGTGACAGCCGGAACCCCGGAACAGGTTGTGGAATGTGAAGCTTCCTACACAGGAAAGTATCTGAAAAAATATCTGTAAAACAAAAAACAGCGGAAATACCAATACGGGGGGAGGTATTTCCGCCTTTTGTAATATAGACAGGTTATGTAAGTATAATAGTTCAGCAGTGTAAAATATACTATCATTCAATTGTAAAAAATATGTTAGATAATTTTTGTAATGCTTATATGTACGAAATACATTTCGGCTTATCCGTTCCTTTTTGAATGGACTTTTGCAGTTCTTTGGAAGTTCTATTACTTTTATTCTGACACCAGTTCATGCGCACGCTACAGCGAACTCGCGTCATCTGCATATAGCATAGGGGAATTCGGGGACTTTTGGAAACGCGAGCGTTCCCTGAATCCCCTATGCTATATGCAGATGACACTCAGACACACTTGCGCGTGCGCATTGGCATCAGAATAAAAGTAATGAACTTCCGAAAAAACTGCGTCTCATTCAAAAAGGAACGGATAAGCCGGAATGTATACCGGGCATAATAAGAATTATAAGAAATTAGCTTTATTTTTTTGATTGCATATAGTATAATCATGTGGAA
>JBJEJF010000010.1:0-18214 GCA_051877775.1 Wujia sp. | reverse complement strand
AGCACAGATTGGAGGATATTATGACAGGTGAAAATCTTATAGAGGGTCTGGAAGGACTCAGTAAGATAGATAGTGTATCCAATGTATTATATGTAGCAATTTACTGGATAGCGGTAATATTTGTTATACTGTTCGTCACATATATTATCTTTAACGTTAAATGTTTTCTAAACAGAAAACGCGGTATCGGTAAGGGTAATGATGACGATTTTCTGGATGATTAATTTGAGATATTAAAAAAGAAGCAAAAAAGAAGCTGCCATATTTGATATGTACCCGGAATTCCGGACGTATATATCAAATATGACAGCTTCTTTTATTTTATTAGTGAAAGATAGTCCAGACTACCGGCAGGTATTCCTGTCCCTTTTTCGAGGAGGGAAATAAAACCTTTTAGGGTATCTTCTGTCTCTTCAGGTGTTGAAGGCAAAAAAGAATGATCAACCTTTATTACAATTATGATCAGGGCAATCTCAGCCAATGCTGCAGGATTATCAAAATGGATATCACCACATTCGATTCCCTGAGAGATAATATCGGTCAAGGTTGGTTTTAATTCGGATATCAGATAATTCATATGTTTCTGACGTAAAAAGGCAAGGCTCTGGGCACTGGTTGCAGAATCCTGATTGTGTTTTGAAAATACAGCAGAAGAGTTACGACATGCCTGGAAGATCATTGCCATCCTTGTAAAGCAGGATACATTAGTCTGTGCTGACAGGGTTTTTGCAGTCTGGAGAGGCTGCTCATAGTTACGCATGATCAGCGCATCAACAATTTCTTCTTTTGAAGAAAAATAGTAGTATATCGTTCCTTTTCCAATACCGGCCTTATTCGCAATCTCACTCACGGAGATATGTTGTATCGTTTTTTCTTCGAGTAACTGTTGAAGGGCATCCAGTATCATTTTTGTTTTGTTTATTTCTGCCATATCAGAAAGCCGCCTTTCTTCTTATCACCAATATGATACCAGGAAAAAAATGTATTATTTCCATAAAGTTAATTGTATCATAATCAGCGAATTTTGTCATTTTATTTTATATTACATATAATTGACCATTGGTCGAAATGTGTGATATAATTACGATAGAATAATCGACCAGCGGTCGAAATTGATAGGAGGATATGATGACATACGCAGACTTTTTCTATGAGATCAAAAATAAGTTTATGGGAACAGATGTGAGTGATATTCATGAACATCTGGCATTTCAGTTTGATATTGAAGACGAGGAGGCAGGAGGTATTTTTTATGTTGAAGTAAAAAATGGTCAGCTTTTCGTAGAACCTTATGAATATTATGACAGAGATGCCAAGTTTATATCGGATCCGGATACTTTTATGAAGATAGCAGAGGGAAAATTGGATCCTGTTATGGCATTTACAATACAAAAACTTAAGGTCGAGGGCAATATTGATAAGGCACTCAGATTGAAAGAAATCATAGATTTAAAGCAAAAGGCAATAAAAAAAGAAAAGAAAACAAGAAAAAAATAATGAAATGATCATCATTTCGGAAAGGAGAATGTATGGGATTTTTAAAAAAAGGACTTGCATGTGTCGGAGCACTTGCGGCGGCAGGTACGATTGAGACGGTATATTTTTACAGAAGAACCATGATAAGAAATAATACTGATATGAAACGTACCATAAAGATGGCAGGTACAGACTGGTCACAATATTCGGATATCCTGGCAGAGAGAAAAGCTTTTATGCTGGAACAGCCGCATGAAGATATGTATGAGACATCTTTTGATGGCTTGAAACTGCATGCCGTATATTTTCCGGCAATCAAAGAAACGTCCGGCACTAAACGTGTTGTGATATGTTTTCACGGATACACCAGCCGTGCATTGCAGGATTTTACCGGACTGACAGATTATTATTTCAGAAATGGATATGCCATGCTCCATGTAGATGCGAGGGCACATGGAGAAAGTGAGGGAAAATATGTTGGTTTCGGCTATCCTGACAGCAAGGATGCGCTCCGGTGGATCAGCCGCGTCATTGAAAAATGTGGAGAAGATATAGAGATTATTCTTCATGGAATCTCCATGGGAGCGACAACAGCGTTGATGACAAGCGGACTTGAGCTTCCATCACAGGTAAAAGGAATTATATCTGACTGTGCATTTACATCACCGAAAGAAGTATTTACACATGTGTTAAACACGATGTATCACCTTCCTGCATTTCCTGTCATCCAGGCGGCAGATGTTATTAATAAAAAACTTGCCGGATATGGAATGGATGATGGAAATGCAAAACGGGAAGTGGAGAAGGCTAAGGTACCAATCCTGTTTATCCATGGTTCAAAAGATACTTTCGTACCTGCGGAAATGTGCAAAGAACTCTATGATCATTGCACATCACCAAAAAAAATTCTGATTGTAGAGGGCGCAGCACACGGAGAAAGTTATTTCAAAAATATGGAAGCTTATGAGGGTGCATTGGATGAGTTTTTAAAGGATCTATAAAAGTTAGGGGGAATTAGTGTGAAAACAAGAAAAGGTTATAAGACATATCCTTTGACCGCTGCACAGAAATTTCATATCTATTATATGGATTTTTGTCCTAAGAAAGAGGTCGTAAATGTGGGGACAAGCCTTACTATCGATTATGAACTTGATATAGATGTACTCAGACAGTCGATCTATAAGGCATACGAGCGCTGTGAATCAATGCGCCTGCGTTTTGCTTACGATAAAAAAGAAAAACAATGGTATCAGTATGTGGTCGATAAAGAAGAACGTGAGATAGAATATGTTGATTTTTCCGGAAAGACAATGGAAGAAGCCGAGAAAATCATGACAGAGTGGACAAGGGTTCCTTTTCAGAGAGAGGATTCCCCTATGAACAGGATCGTGATGATCAAGACTCCCGATGGTAATCAGGGAATGTATCTTCTGGCAGATCATTTTATACTGGATGCACAGTCTCTGATCTGTTTTATGAAGGATGTTATAGAGATCTACTGCAGTACCATGTTTGAAGGCGTTGAATATCCAAAAGAAATGAGCTCCTATATAGAGCAGTTGAAGAAGGATCTGGCATATGAAGCAGGCAGCAAAGCACAGCAGAGAGACAGAGAATTCTTCCACAAGCTGATAGAGCAGTCGGAGCCTATATATAATGGAATAGACGGACCGGGAGCATTGATCGAAGAGAGAAAGAAGAATCCAAAGGCAAGGGCAGCGCAGTTTATATCCCGAAATGTAGATTCCGCTCTGGATATCTTTCATCTGGAAGAAGAGCCTACAGCCCGTCTGATGAAATTCTGTGAGCAGGAGCATATATCCCTGCAGTGCCTTCTGATCATGGGAATCCGTACATATCTGCAGAAAATGAACGGAAATGATGATGTGTCAATTAATGTCGCATATGCAAGAAGAGCAACTCTGATGGAAAAGAAGTCAGGTGGAACAAGAATACATTCTTTTCCATTCCGGACGATCATATCAGAGGATATGACATTCCTGGAAGGAATCCACAAGATCAGGGATGGTCAGAATGAGATATTCAGACATACGAATTTTGATCCGGTCGAATATTTTGCATATAGAAAAGATGTCTATCCGATAGAACCAGGAAGATCCTATGAGCCGATGTCGCTCACATATCAGCCAATGACACTTAAGGATAAACAGCTGAGCAAGCTTGGGGATATCAAATACAAGACGAAATGGTATCCAAACGGAGCAACAACACAGGCGATGTATCTGACAGTTATGCACAGACCGGAAGACAATGGACTGGACTTTAATTTTGAACATCAGGTAGATGCGGTATCAAAAGAGAAGCTGGAGTATTTTTATTATTATATGTGTAAGATCATGTTTAAAGGAATCGAGAAGCCATACCTTAAAATCGGAGATATTATTAAGCTGATCTAGCTTCCTGTAAATTATATTTTCACCAGTTCATGCGCACGCTACAGCGAACTCACACCATCCGGATATTATGCAGGGTATTCGGGACTTTTGGAAACGCGGGTCCTTAGGGCGAGCCATAAGGCTCACCCTTAGTACCCCTGCGTTTCCAATTGAGCGCGAGCGTTCCCGGAATACCCTGCATGATATCCGGATGGTGCTCAGACACACTTGCGCGTGCACATTGGCGAAAATATAAAATTAATAAACTTTGATACAAAACTGCGTCTCTTCAAAAATAAGGTATGAGTAAAGCAGGTGCCATTAAGATACTTCATCTAAAAGAACGATTATATGAAATAAAAAAAATATGTTTTGCAGGTGCGCAATATGGTTTAGAGGAAAGGAGAAAGTTATGTTTGATAAGTTAGCAGATATCATAATGAAATATGTTGAGGTCGAGAAAGAGGAAATCAAACCGGAGTCACGTTTTATGGAGGATCTTGGATTTACCTCATTTGATTTTATGAGTATGTTGGGTGAGATCGAGGATGAATTTGATCTGGAGATCGATCAGGAGGAGGCTGTAGATATCCGTACAGTACAGGAAGCTGTTGATTATCTGGAGAAAATATCTGAGTAGAATTGCCTGATAAAAAAAATATGATTGTGGTCAGAAAACACAAGGAATGATAGATAAGCGGTATTGATAATAGTAAAATGCAGCAGGAGGGGTAAAACGTATGGATGTATTGAGCAGTACAATTCGGGAGATTCTTGTCAAAGCGGAAAGCTCTTATGGATCATGTGATGCTTTTCGATATAAGGTAAAGCAAAGTGATGGAGAAGGAAAAAAATCTGTCGCTATCGAAAAAAAGACATATACAGAATTAAAAAATGATTCAGAGCGTTTTTCAGCAGTATTAAAAAAGCTCGATGAAGTAAAGAAACACATTGCGATTCTCGGAACATCTTCATATGAATGGGTCGTGGCATATATGGGAATCGTAAACAGCGGAAGTGTGGCTGTTCCATTGGATGCCCAGCTTCCTGCGGAGGACTTGTGTGATCTGTTAAACCGTGCAGAGGTTACGACATTAGTCTATGATGAGAGCAAGGCACAGGCAGCGGAGGAGGCAAAAAAACTTTGCCCCGGTTTGAAGCATTTGATTGCCATGCATGATGACAGTAATGTGGAGGGTGCTCTGCCTTTCTGGAAGATGGTGAAGGAACAGCAGCCGGGATATGACTATTCACCGGTACCGGAAGAATTAGCAACGATCATGTTTACATCAGGAACGACCGGTAAGAGTAAGGGAGTTATGCTTACTCATCGCAATCTGGCAGAAAATGCAACCTGTCTTGATATGAAGATAGAACCGGGAACCGTTATAATGTCTGTACTGCCGATTCATCATGCGTACTGCCTGAGTATGGATATCCTGAAGGGTATTTCCATAGGCTGCGTGATCTGCATTAATGATTCACTGCTTCGTGTTGCAAAGAATATCAAACTGTTTGAACCAAATATGATCCTGATGGTTCCGCTTATGATAGAGACACTTGCAAAGAAGTTGGAGGATGCTGCCTGGATGCCTGCAGCAATCATCAAAGCAAAGGTTTTCGGAAAGCAGTTTCATACCATATGCAGTGGAGGCGCATATCTGAATCCGGCATACATAGAAACATTTAAGCGATACGGAATTACCATTTTGCAGGGATACGGAATGACAGAATGTTCACCGGTCATCAGTACAAATCTCAGCTGGCATAACAAAGAAGGTTCTGTTGGAAAGCTCATGCCGAACTGTGAGGCTAAGACTGTAGATGAGGAGCTGTGGGTAAGGGGATCAAGTGTTATGCAGGGCTATTATCATATGCCGGAGGAAACAGCCGAAGCCCTGGAGGATGGATGGCTTAAGACAGGTGATCTGGGATATGTGGATGAAGAAGGTTTTGTGTTCCTGACGGGTAGAAAGAAGAATCTGATTATTACACCAAACGGAGAAAATATATCTCCGGAGGAGATAGAGAATAAGCTGGGTGAAAACAGACTTGTACAGGAAGTACTTGTTCGTGAGAGCGAAGGTGTGGTAGAAGCAGAGATATTCCCTGATTACGAATATGCAGGGAAGAAAAAGATAAAGGATATACAGAGTGCTCTGCAGGAGATCATAGATGCATATAACAAAACAGCACCATTGTATAAGAGAATTTTTAAATTAAAGATTCGTGAGGTTGAGTTCGAGAAGAATACGACGAAAAAAATAAAAAGATTTTAAAATAAAAGTAATTCAGATTTTGAGATTTATACTTGCGTTTCTTACTTTTTATTGTGTTACCTTATTTAATATGTTACATTTTTGTACAGAAAGAGAATCAGGTAACTTGTAAACATAATTCATATCCGCTATAATATTTTTATTAATGGAAAAGGCGGTGGAAGGATGGAAGAAATGACAGAAAAAGAAAGAAAGGATACCAAGATGGCAACTTTGTACGAATTGCGCCTGCTTTTCACACAAGGGGAAAAGGAGCAATATACAAAAGAAGAAATCGTTGAATTACTCGACAGGATAGCGACCGCAAAAGAACAGGAATAAATAACAGAATGTAGAGATGCAGAGCCAGTGAGCGTGTGGTAGATTGCACAGATCATTGGCTCTTTTTATGTTTTTTATGAAAAAACAGATGTCAGTTTTGTTTGCAATCATTTAAAATTAACAATAGTGTTTCTTCTTTTTTTGTGTTACCATATATAATATATAAAAACGAGTATAAAAAACAAATATAAAAACATACAGAGAGGAATAGAAGAACATGAGAACGATCAATACAGACATTATTATAGATGCTGTCCGTGATATGTGTATTCAGGCAAATCTGTATCTTGCTGAGGATATGGACAAAAAACTCAGACAGGCAGCAGAAGAGGAAGACGGGGCACTCGGAAAGCAGATCTTAAATCAGCTGATTGAAAATATGGAGATAGCAGCTGAGGATCAGACGCCAATCTGTCAGGATACCGGCATGGCGGTTTTCTTTGTAAATGTAGGACAGGATCTTCACATCGAGGGAATGGCGCTGACAGATGCAATCAACGAAGGCGTGAGAAGAGGATATACCGATGGATATCTGAGAAAATCAGTTGTGAGAGATCCTCTGATTCGTGAAAATACAAAAGACAACACACCGGCAATCATACACTATGATATAGTACCGGGTGATAAGCTTGAGATCACCATAGCACCAAAGGGGTTTGGCAGTGAGAATATGAGCAGGGTCTATATGCTGAAACCGGCTGACGGTGAGGAGGGAGTCAAGGCATCTGTCCTTCAGGCCGTTAAGGATGCAGGTCCGAATGCATGTCCTCCAGTCGTAGTAGGTGTGGGTCTTGGCGGTGATTTTGAGCTGGCTGCAAAGCTGGCTAAGAAAGCACTGACCAGACCGGCAGGATCTCATTCAGAACATAAACATATAGCCAGGATAGAAACGGAACTGTTGGATGCAATCAATAAAACAGGAATCGGACCGGGTGGTCTCGGAGGAAAAACGACCGCGCTTGCAGTCAATATCGAGACCTATGCGACACACATTGCAGGTATGCCGCTTGCAGTCAATATGTGCTGTCATGTCAATCGCCATAAAACCATTGTGTTATAGGAGGAACGCTTATGAACGGAGTTCATAATTAGGATGCGTTCCGACGACTTGCCGCTGAGCGAAGCGAGGGGGCACTACATAATTATAGGAGGAACGCTTATGGAAAAACATTTAACAGTACCATTTGAATACGATCAGCTACAGGCACTTCGCGCAGGTGACTATATATATCTGACAGGAACGATCTACAGTGCCAGAGATGCAGCACACAAGAGAATGTATGATGCTATCCTCGCAGCAGAGGAAAAAGACAAAGAAGTACAGTCATACAATGGAACGGATCTATATAATAAGGATATTTTGCCATTTGACATAATGGGCAACACGATATATTATCTTGGACCGACACCGGCAAAACCAGGTCAGGTCATCGGTTCTGCAGGTCCTACAACAAGCAGCAGAATGGATAAATATACTCCACTCTTATTGTCAAAGGGTCTGAAAGGCATGATCGGAAAGGGAAAGCGAAGCCAGGCGGTCATTGATGCCATCGTGGAAAATAAGGCAGTATATATGGCAGCGGTAGGCGGTGCGGGAGCACTTCTCTCCAAATGTATTAAGGAATCAGAGATTATCGCATATGATGATCTTGGAACCGAAGCTATAAGGAAAATGCGTGTAGAGAATTTCCCATGTATTGTCGTTATTGATTCAGAGGGCAATAACCTTTATGAGACGGCAGTCGGAGAATATATCAACGGCAGATAACGTATATTGCATAAAGATAATGTTTAAGAAATATTGTGATAAGGATTAAAACGTCGGAGGAATGATATGGGGAAAAAAGTAAAAGTAGAGTATGACGTAGGTCGTAAACCGGAGAAAAAAAGCAAAAAACATGCCGGAGTCAATACAGGAAGATTGGGTAAGATAAATGTGATCGCATTTATTATCTTACTCATCGTTGAGGCTGTATTTTATTACTTTGCAACACCGGCTATCAATATACATAAACCGGGATTCTGGACATGGATCATCGTTACACTCGGATTGATCTATGTATGTTCACTTGATTTTACTGCAGAGAGGATATATATATCAGATAAGAAAAATGAATCTCTGGGATTTACACCGCTGTCCAAATATATTTTGTATATGATGGCAGCATGTGTCCTGGTGCTCATTGTCGGAGGATTTGCATCTTCCAAACTGTTTATGGCATCAAGATACGCCAACATCATTGAGATTGAGGATGGTGATTTTAAGACAGATGTGCCGGAGAGTGAAAATATCAGCAATATTGCATTGATGGATACCGACAGTGCACAGATTATCGGAGAGCGTGCAATCGGTTCACTGTCGGATGTGGTGAGTCAGTATGAGGTCAGCACAGAGTATAGCACGATCGACTATAATGGTGTGCCAATGAAGGTTGCATCCCTTGAGTATGCGGGATTCTTCAAATATATGAATAATAAGGCGAATGGTATACCGGGATATGTTCTGGTTGATCCTGTGAAAAACGAAGCAAAATATATCAAGCTTTCAAAACCAATAAAATATTCATCGTCCGCGTATTTTAACCAGAATCTGGAAAGACATGTCCAGCTCACATATCCGACCTACGATTTTAATGGATTCTATTTTGAACTGGATAATGAGGGAAATCCATATTATATATGTCCTGTCTTAAAACCAAATGCAGGACTGTTCGGGGCAAAGGATGTAAAAGGCATCGTAATCTGTGATCCATGTACCGGAGATTGTGAATATATGGATGTGGCACAGGTTCCAAACTGGGTCGACAGAGTATATGACGGCGACCTTGCCTGCGACAAATATAACTGGAAAGGTATGCTGTCCGGTGGTTTCGTAAACAGCATCATAGGCAATAAAGGCTGTAAGGTGACTACGGATGATTACGGCTACAAGGTTATGGATGGCGATGTGTGGGTATATACCGGTGTGACATCTGTGAATGGAGACCAGTCCAACATAGGATTTGTCCTTATGAATTCCAGAACGGGAGAGAGCAAATATTTTTCTATCGCCGGTGCGGAGGAGCATTCTGCCATGTCTTCAGCGGAAGGACAGGTACAGAATCTTGGATATGTGGCATCTTTCCCATCGCTTATTAATATCAGTGATATTCCAACTTATATCATGGTTCTTAAGGATAATGCAGGGCTTGTTAAGATGTATGCGCTGGTCAATGTAGAAAAATACAACATCGTGGCAACCGGAGCGACCCAGAAGGAAGCACTTGCCAGCTACAGAAAGCTGCTTGCCCAGAATGAGATCATATCTGATGATAAAACTGTGTCTGAAGATATGCCGTCCCAAAAGATAACTGTAAAAGATATCAGATATATATTGATGGATGGTGAGACCTATGTATATATCACGGATAAAAAAGGGGCAGTGTATAAACAGAATTTTGCTGACAATGAATCCCTTATATTCATAGAGGAAAATGATACGATCACTGTATATTATATAGAATCAGAGGATGGAATCAATCAGCTCGTGTCATATGAGAAGTAAGAAGCAGGTGTGAAGTTATGATGGTGTATGGAAAGGGAGGATGTCATGGAGAAAAAAAGTAACAAAAAAATGATAATTATAATATCAGCGGTTATACTGGTGGCAATAGTAGCAGGCTGCCTGATATTATTATTTGCGAACAAAGAAGAAGTATATCGTCTAATTAAGATATTTGAGATCGATGGAAAGGCAACTGTAACCAGAGATGACATAGGAGACCTGGAAGCATATTCCAATATGGTACTGGAGTCTGGTGATACGGTATTTACAGATAATGGTACGATGACTTTGAAATTGGACGAGGATAAATATGTTTATGTGGAGGATCAGACAAAATTCCTGATCGTTGCAAAGGGCAGCAACGAGAATGGTAAAATATCGATCGAACTTGAACAGGGCGCTATCACAAATGAATTGCAAAACAAACTTCCCGATGACGCAACGTATGAGATCAATACACCGAATTCATCCATGTCAGTGCGTGGAACGGTCTTCCGTGTTTATACATATATCGGTGAGGATGGAATTAAATATACTGTAGTAGCGGTATTTGAGGGAAAAGTTACAACCCGGCTTCGTTATGCAGATGGAACATTGGCAGAGGAGGAAGTTACGGTAGAAAAGGGAAAACAGATAATTATATATGAGGATGAAACGACAACAGATTATTTAACAGGTGTTGAAGATATCGACTATTCAAAGCTTCCGGAGGATGTTATTCGCAATCTGATAAGAATATCAGAAAATGGTACGGAGTTGTCGCTTACAACAGATGAATTAAAAGAGTATCTGGATGAAGGACCATATACTGTTTCATTTATGTATAATGGAACGCTGTTCGGAACCCAGACCGTGGAGTCAGGAGAATGTGCAGAGGTGCCGACGTTGAAGCCGGAAGCTTCGGGATCATGGGATTTTGATTTTTCCGTGCCTATCACTGAGGATACAGAGATCAATTGGAGATGATGAGGGGGATTATGGCATATGGATGCAGAATACTTAAGAACATTACCTACGATTCGTGAATTTTTTAAGATAAGTGAAACAGGAGAACTGCAGGAGGGCGTTCGTCTGCTTCTTGAAGCGATGACAGAGATAAAAATACCTTCCGGTCAGGATGTCGTTACCATTGGGGCAGATTCGGATGATGGAATGTATATCATTCTTGAAGGAATGACAGACGTGTTTGATAAAGACGGGAAGCTGATCAATACCCTGGGTGTCGGCGATTTTATCGGTGAACTGGGATTGATAAATAGTGATACCAGAGGCGCGACTGTCCGCGCGTCAGGAGATGTGCGCTGTGCCAATATCTCCAAGGCACTGTTTGAAGAAATTGCAGCCAGAAATAGAAAAATATATGGCTCTTTTATGAACATGTTATATACCAAAACCACCAAACTGGTCACAGAGCAGGAAAGAATTAAATCTGAACTTGAGGTTGCGACCAGGATTCAGGCAGGATGTCTGGAAAGTGATTTTACGGAATTTAACAGCCTGCCTAATGTAAAGCTTACGGCAGCAATGCGTCCGGCAAAGGAAGTCGGTGGAGACTTCTATGATATCTTTATGATAGATAAAAACCATTTGTGCTATCTGATCGCGGATGTATCGGGAAAAGGTGTTCCGGCAGCTTTGTTTATGAGTATGGCCAAGATACATATTAAGAATTATGCTACGCTTGGCCTTCCGTTATCTGAGGTCGTAAGCCGCGCAAATAACAATTTATGCTATAAGAACGAGGAAGGGATGTTTGTTACGGCATTCATATGTGTACTGGATATCGAGTCGGGCGATGTAAGCTTTGTCAATGCGGGACACAATCTTCCTTTTATTCAGAGGGGAGACGATGATTTTGGCATGCTTGAGGCAAAAGCAAATCTGGTACTCGGGATGATGGAGGATGTACCTTATCGTGAGCAGCATGTACAGCTGAACCCGGGCGACTGCATGTATCTATATACAGACGGAGTAACGGAAGCGTTGAATCCGGAACAGCAGTTATTGGGAAATGATTATCTGAATGACATGCTGAACAGGCATAAACATATGTCTGCAGATGTGGAAAGCTTCGTGGCTGCAATGTATGATGAGGTAGATGATTATGCCCATGGTGAGATGCAGGCCGATGATATAACGATGGTGTATATAAGCAGAAAATAGGAGGGAATATGGAGAAAAAGAAACTGATACGAGATCTGGTTGAAAGTCTTATCGTTGCAGTTATGGTATTCCTGCTTACAATTACGAATTTATTTTATTCCATAGATTATCTGCTCAAAGATGCACTCTACCAGATACCGAGAGGCATTGACAATCAAATTAAGATCATAGCAATAGACGAACGTACACTGGATGCATTAGGACCGATCCAGACCTGGTCCAGACAGCAGTATGCAGATTTAATCAGCATTCTGAATACTTATGAGGATGCAAAACCGGCTATCATAGGATTCGATATTATATTTTCGGGTCATGTAGATGAAGCAGGGGATGCTGCATTCGCAAAAATGGCAGAAGAAAGTGGAAATGTAGTTGTTGCATCACAGTTTATCTATAGTGAAAAGAGCGAATTAGATGATAATGGACTTAGAGTTTTTCCAATTGATTCTGTGGTTTATCCATATGAAGAGCTGATGAATGTTGTTGATACCGGATATGCGAATGTGTCACAGGATTCAGATGGCACTGTTCGTCGTGTTATCCCGGAGGAAAGATATGACGGACAGGTATACTACAGCTTCTCGAGAATGATATATGGGAAGTACTGTGAGCAGAAGGGTGTTACAGAGAATCCCGTAAAGACGGACAAGTATGGAAGGACACTGATCAATTATTCGGGAAGGCCGTCAGACTATGAGTGCATTTCCATGATCGACATCCTGGATGGTAAGATAGACAGCCGTGCTTTTAAGGACAGTATAATTCTGGTGGGTGCTTATGCGACGGGAATGCAGGATAATTTTAATGTCCCGAATGGTTACAGTTCCCAGATGTATGGTGTTGAGATTCATGCGAACATCCTTCAGGCATTTCTTCAGGACAGATTCTCTGTAAATGGAAATCCGTATGTATTCGGCATAATTCTGGCTGTGGTATGTGCGATTATGCATTTTATATTTAAGCGTAGCAGAATCTGGTTGTCAACGATACTGCTGGTGGCAGCGATAGCGGCTGAGCTCGTTGCAGGCGTGATCCTCAACAATAATGGCATTGCGATTAGTCTTGTGTATATGCCACTGGTACTCATCGTGTCATATATATATTGTCTGGCCATAGGATATATCCTGGAGAAACTGAAGCGTAAGAAGGTAATCAATGCGTTTAAGAAATATGTAGCACCTGAGGTTGTAGATGAGATAGCCAAAAAAGGTGATTTTCGTATAAAACTTGGCGGTGAAAATAGAGATATTGCGGTGCTTTTTGTGGATATCAGAGGTTTTACGACCATGTCAGAGGTACTTGAACCTGAACAGGTCGTAGAGATACTGAACCAATACCTGAACCTGACGACCAGTGCCATATTCAAGAACCGGGGCACGCTTGACAAGTTTGTCGGTGATGCAACAATGGCTGTGTTCAATTCTCCATTCGATTTAGATGATTATGAGTTTCGGGCGGTGTGTGCTGCGATGGATATCGTTGCCGGCGGAGCAGCGCTTGAAGACAAGCTTATGAAAGAGTTTGGAAGATCTGTAGGTTTTGGTGTCGGTGTCAATTGCGGACCTGCGGTCGTGGGAAATGTAGGCTGTGAGTTCAGAATGGATTTTACCGCCATCGGTGATACTGTCAATACGGCGGCAAGACTTGAAGCAAATGCAAAAAAGGGCCAGGTTCTGATAAGCGATACCATATACGAGCGTGTAAAGGATCGTGTTGAAGTTGAAGAAGTTGGCGAGATACCGTTAAAGGGAAAAAGCAAAGGCGTTTTTGTATATTCCGTTGTGTCAGTCCGGAGAGATTAACGCAGAAAAGGGCGAGTGCAGAAAATGGTGTAGTTCTTTTTATGGATGTGGTGAGTTGCTATGGATATAAACAATATTTTGATAATACCGGATATAAATAATATCGAAGAGAGTCTTAAGATGGCGAATGCGTATAATTGCGGGTTTGAATACAATGATTTTTTTGTACCGGCATTGCTTGATGACAAAGAAAGCCTCAGAAAGACGGTTCAGTTCTATAAAAATCTGGAAGGGATACCGGGATACTGTACGTGTCATGGAGCATTTTTTGATGTTACGGTATTCTCGGATGATGCCAGGATACGGGAAGTCTCAGATTACAGAGTGGAGCAGAGTATAAATATTGCAGAACAGCTTGGTGCGAAAGCTGTTATATTTCATACGAATTATATGCCGAACTTCAGATTAGAGACCTACCGTCAAAACTGGGTGGAGCGCAATTATGAATACTGGTCGGAAAAGCTGATGCAGCACAAGGATCTGAATATTTATATGGAAAATATGTTTGATACCGATTGGAGACTGCTTGCTGCGCTTGCAGATCGGTTGAAGGATAAAGATAATTTTGGAATATGCTTTGATTATGCACATGCGCATGCTTTTGGAGATGAAAAGGAAATCGATGACTGGGCTGTGGGGGTTGCACCATATGTTAAGCATATACATGTAAATGATAATGATTTTAAAGCGGATTTACATCTCGCACTGGGAGAGGGTCGTATAGACTGGACACGTTTCCGGGATCATTATAATCATATGTTTCCTGACGCATCTGTTTTGATTGAGATGAGAGCAGAGGAAAAGATAAGGAAATCGTTGGATTTTATGAAGAACCTGTAGATCTCCATTTATTTAAGAAAATGGCGGTTATGTAGATAGAGGGGGTTATATGGAAAAAAGAATAAAAGAAATAACAGTAGAGGCATCCCTTGATAACTTGGACAATATATTGGAATTCATAGAGGATGCACTGGATGAAGCATCGTGTCCTAAGAAAATATGTATGCAGCTTGTTCTTTGTATGGAGGAGGTATTTGTAAATATTGCAAGCTATGCATATGAGGATCAGCAAGGGAGCTGTACAATATACCTTGAAACCCGGTATACGGAGACGGATGGGACGATAACAATAGAAATCGTTGATTCAGGGGTTGAATTTAATCCGCTTGAAAAGGAAGATCCTGATATAACATTGTCAGCTGATGAGCGTGAAATAGGCGGACTAGGCATATTTATGGTTAAAAAGATTATGGATATGGTAGAGTACAGCTACCAAAACAAGAAAAATATTTTAAAAATGGAAAAATCATGGCAGACATGATAAAATAATTATGATTGAATCAAAAGGAGGTTACATATGGAAATCAGTAAAATGCAGGATGGTGGAGAACTCACCATGGCGATCAACGGAAGATTGGATACAAATGCTGCATCTAAGTTGTCTGAAGAAATTAATGCATCTCTTGTTGATGGGGTGGAGCATTTTGTACTCGACATGGAGAATTGTGATTATGTAGCAAGTTCGGGACTTAGAGCAATTTTAAATGCACAGAAAAAAATGAACGCATTACAGGGAACTATGGAAGTAAAGAATGTAATCGGTGACGTGATGGAAGTCTTTGAGATGACGGGTTTTGCAGATATTCTTAAGTTTAGTTGAGAAATCTGTTAGTGTGAGAAGGAGAAAAAATGGATTTTAAAAATGAGATAGTTGAATTTGTATCGGACAAAGTTGGAGGAGTTGTAATTATTTCAGACAGTTCTGATGAGATCGTTTACGCGGATTCTTTTTTCACGAAAAAGTATGGTGAAGATATTGTTGGAATGGATGGATCCAATATCTTCATGTGGCTGGATGACTGTCCTGAACTCAGCGTTGATGGGGATGCGGTAGAATGGGAGAATATTGACACAGATTCTAAAAAATATTACAGATTCCGGTCATCAATGTTTGAAAAAGAGGGAAAGAAATATAAGATACATCTCATGGATGACATCACGGAGTATATGGGGCTCAATCGTGATATCACCAAGTACATGGGATTTTTCAAGAAGCTTTCGGCGTTTCAGACAGCAGTTCTCGAGAAACTCTCTGATACATATTATGAGCTGCTTCCGATGCTTACGGAATATTTTAATACGAGCAAGGCATATTTTCTGATCCAGAGAGATGATAACATGGACATTATCACATATAACAAAATGGGCAACCTCTACTGCAACGATCGTATCACATTAAATGACGATGTGGCAAAAGCATTTTCCATGAATTGCGATGATGATATCCTGCTTGAAAGCTTTGCATCTGAGATACAGGAGGTTATGCTTGCGAATGGAAGTACACAGGATAGTAAGCTGAGAAAACTCTGTGATGGTTCTGCATCAAATCAGCAGTATGCGATATATTTTAATGTATGGCCTAATATGAATACAGAGCTTATGAAAGAAAATGTGCTGATGTGCGTGATCAAGCTGTTTGTCGAAAATGGACTCATGAAAGATAAACTGCTCTATGACAGTGAGCATGATAGATTGACCGGACTCTATAACAAGGGTAAATTCCTTGATATGCAGGATACAGAATATACGAAGCTTGAATCAATCGGTATATTTAATCTGGATGTCAATAATCTGAAGGTCATGAATGACAAATATGGTCATGAAGCGGGAGATAAGCTTATTATCAAGGCAGCAAACAGTATTCGTAAGGTCACAAACAACAAAGTTCATGGATACAGAATGGGTGGCGATGAGTTCCTGATCGTGGCATGTAATGTGACAAAGGATGAAGTGGAATCTATCAGGGAACGCTGGGAAAAAGAGCTTGCAAGACTGAATTCCGCTGATGATGGCATTCATTGCGTCATAGCAGCCGGTGTTGTATATGGTGAAAAGGATTACGATCTTGGTTCGCTTATGAAGGATGCGGATGCACTTATGTATGAGGATAAGAAATCAAAGAAGAAACCAGGGGAAGAAATCAGGTAATTAAATCAAATTAAGAAGGAGTGAATGTATGAATTTTTATGAATTGATTGAGGATGCAAAGGCACAGGGATGCTCAGATGTACATATTACAGTAGGTACATCAATCGCATACAGAAGATATGGAAAGCTTGAGATGTTAAGTCCGGCACCGACAGCTGAGGAGTCATCGGCTATGATTCTGGAGTCGCTGAACGAGGACCAGAGACAGAAGGTTCTTGCAGGAGAAGATCTGGATTTTGCGATGATGATAGGTGGTACAACCAGACTTAGAGCAAATATTTACCATCAGAGAAATAATCTTGCAGCAACCTATCGTATCCTGAGGGATAAGATACCGACTTTTGATGAGCTTGACATACCGGAGGCTGTCAGAAAGCTTATCAATGAACCGAGAGGCTTGGTTCTTATTACCGGCCCTACGGGAAGTGGTAAGACAACGACACTTGCATCAATGATAGATTATGTAAACAAGAAGCAGGCTAAACATGTTATGACCATAGAGGACCCTATTGAGTATGTATATTACCATGCAAAATCCATGATCCATCAGAGAGAGGTTGGAAGAGATGTAGATTCATTTGCGAAGGCACTGCGTTCGTCACTTCGTGAAGATCCGGATATAATTCTTGTAGGTGAGATGCGCGATTTCGAGACAATCAGTGCAGCGATGACGGCTGCTGAGACCGGACATCTGGTGCTCTCTACACTGCATACTACCAGCGCACCACAGACGATTGAGCGTATTATTGATGCATATCCGCCACATGGTCAGGCGCAGGCGAGAACACAGCTTGCCAATATATTAAAGGGAATCGTGACACAGCAGCTGGTTCCGCTCGATGATGGCACAGGTATGGCAATTGCTACAGAGGTCCTGATCAATACAGATGCAATAGCAAATCAGATCCGTGAGAATAAGACACACCAGATTATGTCATCCTTACAGGGCGGAAAGACCCAGGGAATGCATACTATGAATAGTGATCTCAAGAGACTTGTCAGAGAGCATAAGATCTCCAATTCGACGGCACTTAAGTATTGCTCAAATGTGAGAGATTATGAGAATCAGATTTAAAATAAGTAGTTGACAAGTAAATTATTCTTTGCTATTATATTTAAGCGTGTTGTAGCGCACAGCTAAATACAACCAAATCATTGGTAGGATTTAGGCACTGGAGATGTACTCAAGTGGCTGAAGAGGCGCCCCTGCTAAGGGTGTAGGTCGTTCACGCGGCGCGAGGGTTC
>JBJEJF010000009.1:0-19058 GCA_051877775.1 Wujia sp. | reverse complement strand
TCACCGGTCTGTTCATCTGTGGTCCCGCTGGTGGTACCGGCTGCCCCATCTGTGGATTCACCGGTCTGTTCATCTGTGGTCCCGCTGGTGGTACCGGCTGTCCCATCTGTGGGTTCACCGGTCTGTTCATCTGTGGTCCCGCTGGTGGTACCGGCTGGCCCATCTGTGGATTCACCGGTCTGTTCATCTGTGGTCCCGCTGGCGGTACCGGCTGGCCCATCTGTGGGTTCATCGGTGGTCTCATATTATTCATAACACCAACTTTATTTACCCGAATATTTTTTCCTGCTGTATGCGTTCCACCGGCAGAGATATTTGTTGGTCCATTTTCCTTACTGATATACAGCCCGTTTTTCTCCAGCTCACTCTGTACAAATGTCTTTAATTTCACAACTGAGAAGTCGGCTGCGTTAAGAAGTGTAAATAACCTTGCAACATAATTATCGGTATCAGTCTCATCAAATCTTCCCTCTGATAAAACAGTTTTAAAATACTGTGGTATCTCGGCTAACGGAAGAACATCCTGCTTAACAGGTATCAAAAGTGCCTTTACGGTAAATGTATTTTGATCAACATACATACAACTCATATCCCGGATAATGTAGCTGACCGGAATCCCCTGTGCACCTATTTCAAACACAGATGCAAGTCCGTTCATTATGCACAGAACCTCTTTCTTGGTAAGTGTCTTTTTCATAAAAGCATCAAGGGATGTATCCTCATGTACATATGCGGTAATGCTTCTCTTTCCATCCTCATCCTGATACTGAAATGGTACAATACATCCGATTTGCTCTGCTTTTGTTGCAGCTTTCTCATCATATACATCTGCTGCTCCCAGATTGTATCTGACAACTTCCATTTGGTTTTGTTTTGAGATCGATAATTCTGTTTTCTTCATACTTAAACTCCCCCACTTACATCAAAACACTTTTTTTCGTCTATCTAATCTTAAATATAAACTCTTCGTCACCGAGCTTTATCATAGAATCATGAGTCAGAATCTCATCAACCCCATCTTCCAACACTTTTCCGTTTACATATGTATGATTTGTTGATTTATTATCTCTGATATAACAAACCCCATCTTTCTGGGTGATAATCGCATGCTGCCTGCTTATCGCTCCATTACCGCTCACAGTATAATCGACGCCACGCGTTGCCTTTCCTATCTTAAACACGGCCTTACCAAGCATAATTCGTTCTTCCGTATTCACTCTGATCAGATACGGAACCGCCTTTGGCGCATTCAACAAATTATTAGGTTTGGCAGTATCGGTCACAGATTTGCTCAGGATAGACTTACTCTTCGGTTTTTCTTTCTCTTCCTTTTCGACATTCATATCCTCGTAAATGTCCTCAATAACAGGAACTTTATCCGGTTCTTCCTTTGCCTCCTGCATATTTTCTTCCATTTCCTGCTCTGCAGCAACATTTTGTATAATAGCTGCACGATTGACCTTTACAACATTTTTCTTGACAACCGGCGGTTTGCTCTCGAGGTACTCATCCAGTTCCTCCAGAGAGTTTATATTCTGCACTGCACCGGTCGAAGATGGAACATCTCCTACCAGTTTTTTAATTCTGTCCTTAATGAGT
Organism: Wujia sp.; assembly: GCA_051877775.1. Classification (GTDB taxonomy): domain Bacteria; phylum Bacillota; class Clostridia; order Lachnospirales; family Lachnospiraceae; genus Coprococcus_C. The sequence goes on along the minus strand of JBJEJF010000009.1, from coordinate 17,459 downwards.
TCCTCATCTGTTTCTTTCTTCTGTGAAGTTCTCTTGGCACCGGTATTATTTTTATTCTGCACTGATGCAACATCCGGTATTGTCTCTGCTTCCGGTTCCTTCTCTTCTTCAGATTGGGTATCCGCTGATTCAGCAACCGCCTCCTCTGTTATATCTTTCTCCGGCTGTTTTTCCGGTTCAGAGGTCTCCACTGTCTCTATTTGTATATCTTCAACAGCCTGTGTTGTCTTCTCGGCAGTCACATCAGATGAGATTACGTCTGCTGCTGTTTCTTCCTCTACAGCCTCAATAACAGGTTCCTCTTCGGCAACTGCCTGCTCATCCTGCGCCTTGTCTTCATCAGCTTCCATGCTCATTCCGGCCGGCAATATACTGTCAAGCTCCTCATCTGCAGCAACAGCTTCCTCCTCAGGCTCATCTTCCTCGTCATCACCTATCTCAGGAAGCGGCTCATCCTGGTCTCCCAGCTCGTTCATAAAATCGGCCACCTTAGGTTCCTTTTCAACTTCAGGATCTTCCTCAACAGCATTAACGACTTCAACGCCATCTGTCTCAATGGCTCCCGCTTCATCATGTGAGATACCCGCCTCATCCATCAGTGCCTCACTTAAACCAACCAGACCGCGGAGATTAAAATTATCACTGTTAATATATGTAAGCAATTTGCCAACATAATTCAGATCTTCATCTATGTTGTATCTCATATTGGCAAGAAGCTGTCTCATAAATCCTTTAAATTCAGCCGCTACGGAAGCTTTGCTCTCAACCGGAAGACATATAAAGGAAATTGCATAATTTTCTCTGTCAACAAACATGAAGTTCTTGTTCATCAGCACATATGACAAATGTATTGCCTGTTCTTTCAGAGAGATCAGATTACTTGCCACATTCCTTAATATATATAAAACCTGCTCGCAGGACATTTCTTCCTTTATAAACTCATCCAACGAAATCCTTCCGGTGATATCATAAGTCAGATAATCATAATCATCATCTTCCTCATAGATTATCCCCACCAGTTCCTTCAGGTCGTTCTCTTCACAATAATCAAGGACGTCTTCGTCCAACTCACACTCCTCTCCCATAGTATAGGTCAGATACTTTTCACGGCCGATATTTCTCGCCTTGAAATTAAACGTTCTCATATAGTATTCCCTCCTAAAGTTAATTTATTGCTATTCTGTGTCATCATTATCATCGCTGCCATCACCCTGTACCCCATTCGGGCCACCGATAATCTGTGTATCAACATGCTCCTCATACGTTTCTGTAAATATATGAGTTCCCGTTTCTTCATCTCCAACATGATAATACAAATAATTATGCTCAGCCGGATACAACACCGCATTAATGCAGGCAATACCCGGATTACAGATCGGGCCAACAGGAAGTCCGCTGTATTTATATGTGTTATATGGAGATTCCAGTTCCAGATCTTCATAGAGCACCTGGCTCTGATCATACAAACCATCTGTCAAAGGATACAAAACCGTAGGACACATCTGAAGCGGCATATCACTCTTCAATCGATTATTGATTACACCTGCAATAAGCGGACGCTCTTCATCCACCTTAGCTTCTCTCTCCACGATAGATGCGCGTGTCACAAGTTCAAAGGATGAATACCCAAGCTCCTCCGCTCTCTGCTGAAGGTCCTCCGTATAATTATTCTCAAATGTCTCAAGCATCCACTGAACGAGCGATTCCGCAGTCGTCGATGGGTATATATCATATGTTGCAGGGAAAATATATCCCTGAAGCTTATATTTTACCTTGGCACCGGCCGGAACATCCGCCAGATACTTAAAATCAGAGGTCGTGACAGAATTTACAGCATTCAAAAATTCCTGTTTTGTACAGATTCCCTGTTCCTCACATCTCTCTGCAATCATTTCAATGGTGAAGCCTTCCGGTACGACCAGCTTGTCTATCGGTTCATTCACATCGGCAACAGGGCTCATTATCGCCATCATCTCCAGCGTATTCATACCTGTATTCAGAGTATAGGTTCCACTCTGAAGTCTGCCTCTGTATTCTGAATCCTGTAATCTTCTTGTAAATGCATTCTCATACTTGATGAGTCCTGCCTTTTTTAATATAGATGCTATCTCCTTTACAGATGCCCCCTGAGGAATCTCGACGATGACATCTTCTCCTTCAAAGCTCTCCGTTCCTTTATATTCATACATATATTCATTATAAAAACTTTTTCCATAATCATAGACCTGCATACACAGCAAAACAACTGCTATAGTCAATATAATTCCTTTTATTGTTTTAATCACAGCACTTACCTCATCGTTATAGTGGTTTACATAATATTCTGTAAAATTACACACTTGAAGTAATTTTACATTAATGTTATTATAGTACCATCTTTTATAAAAAAATTCAAGAAAGGATGATAAATTTGGCAAATCCTATAGTGACTATGACAATGGAAAGTGGAGATGTGATGAAATTTGAACTTTTCCCTGACATTGCGCCAAACACTGTAAACAATTTTATATCACTCATCAACAGGGGATTCTATGACGGACTGACCTTTCATCGTATCATAGAAGGCTTTATGATCCAGGGGGGCTGTCCTGATGGAAACGGAACCGGAGGTCCCGGATATTCCATCAAAGGTGAATTCTCACAGAACGGATTCGACAATCCGCTGAAGCATGAGCCGGGCGTGCTGTCCATGGCCCGTTCCATGATGCCAAACTCCGCAGGTTCCCAGTTCTTCATTATGCATAAGACATCTCCGCATCTGGACGGTGCTTACGCTGCATTCGGAAAGATTACTGAAGGTCTTGATATCGTTAACAAAATTGCCGGTGTCCCAACTGACTATAACGACAGACCTCTTGAAAAACAGGTGATCAAATCTGTAACAGTTGATACACAGGGTGTTGATTATCCAGAACCTGAAAAGTATTAAACATGACGCAAAAAGGCGGCATACCGAATCCGTTCGGTACACCGCCCTTTTTATATCTATCAGATATCAAACTAAGTTATGACTGATCGGCTTCATCATCTGCGGCAGCTTCACTTTCATTTTCATCGCTGTTTTCTTCACCAGCTTCATCTATACTGTCAGTGCCTTCATCAGTCTCAGCTTCATCTTCGCTGTCAATATCTTCATCTTCGCTGTCAATATCTTCATCTTCTTCGTCTTCTTCGTCTTCTTCATCTTCAAGATACCAGTTATCATCATGTTCTATCTCTTCCGGCAGATAAGGCTTAAAGCACTTGAGCATAAAGAATGCATACAGATATCCCAATGCTCCGAATCCAACCATCAAAAATCCCACAATAGCAATGGCCGGCTGATAATAAAATGCCCATACAACGACCGCTGTGATCACTGTGAGCAGCAATGTCGTCGGAAAATACTTTACCGACAGGAGAAACGCATTTCTCATCTGAACTTTTATCGTATTTTCAAATTTAGCCTGCAGCGGAAATGCATATAAAAACATAAAAAATGACAAAACCAGCAGTACAAGACTGAGTACAAGCAGTACATTTGGCAATGTAACCTGCCCCGGAGTAAACTGCTGGTACCAGAACCAGACATCCACGCCAAACACAATGAAAGCAAGCAAAAACATCAGCCACATCAACGTAGATTTTTTAAAATTGTCCTTAAAGCTCTTAACAAAATAACGGAACACATATCCGCCATCCAGTGTCAATCCCTTCATAGCCGTGTAATATAGAGCAGTCAGAGATGCTCCAATCGTCACCACCGGCACACAACCCAACACAAACAAAACGGATAAAAGCATCGCATCTCCCAGTCTGCTCAGCGCGCGCACAAGTATGTTATCATAATTTATTCCCTCAGCCGACATTCTTTTCACTCCTAATCTTTTTGTTTTGCAGGCAGCTTTTCTAAATCCTGATTTTCCCCATATATAGACACATTATTTTATCATTTATTCTATTTATTTTCAAACCTTTTTTCGATAATCTATTGACAAACGCCGCTTTAGACAATAGATTAAAGGGTAGCTTAATTATTCACACAGGAGGTGCACTATGAAAAAGCCATTTATTACCAGAGAACAGGTTGAGGAAATCGTCAAAAAATATCCTACTCCTTTTCATATCTATGACGAGAAGGGGATCCGTGAAAATGCCAGAAAATTAAAGCAGGCCTTTTCCTGGAATCCGGGTTTTAAAGAATATTTCGCTGTCAAAGCGACCCCAAATCCGACGATCCTTCGCATACTGAAAGACGAAGGCTGCGGTTGTGACTGCTCATCCTATACAGAGCTTCTCATGTCCGAAAAAGTTGGCATTACAGGCTCCGACATCATGTTTTCATCCAACGATACACCTGCCAAAGAATTTGAGCTGGCCAGAAAGCTGGGTGCCAACATTAACCTTGATGATTATACACATGTCCAGTTCCTGAAGGACACCTGCGGAATCCCTGAGACCATATGCTGTCGTTACAATCCGGGCGGTACATTTTCCATATCAACCACGATCATGGACAACCCGGGAGATGCCAAATACGGCATGACTAAAGATCAGCTTTTTAAGGCCTATACAGAGCTTAGAGATGCCGGTGCAAAGAGATTTGGTCTCCACTCATTTCTTGCAAGCAACACTGTTACAAACGAATATTATCCTACTCTGGCCAGAATTCTGTTTGAGGTTGCTGTTGAACTGAAGGAGAAGACAGGCATAGAGCTGAGTTTCATCAACCTGTCCGGCGGTGTCGGAATTCCTTATACACCGGATCAGGAGCCTAACGATATCATAGCGATCGGCGAAGGCGTTCACAAGGCATACCAGGAGATTCTTGAGCCTGCCGGTCTTGGCAATATCAGTATATACACAGAGCTTGGCCGTTTCATGCTGGCTCCTTACGGACATCTGGTAACACAGGCGATCCACGAAAAACACACGCACAAGGAATACATTGGTGTTGACGCCTGCGCAGTTAACCTGATGCGTCCTGCCATGTATGGTGCTTATCACCATATCACTGTGCTTGGCAAAGAAAATGAGCCATGTGATCATACCTACGATGTCACCGGCTCATTATGTGAAAACAATGATAAATTTGCTATCGACCGTAAGCTTCCGAAGATCGATATCGGAGATTATCTGGTTATCCATGATACCGGTGCACACGGTTTTGCCATGGGATACAATTATAACGGCAAACTCAAATCCGCAGAGCTGCTCCTGTGTGAAGACGGAACAGTCAAGCAGATCCGCCGCGCAGAGACACCGGAAGACTACTTCGCAACCTTAGACGGTTATTGGGATGTATAAGTATACATGGTATTTCCATGCATACTCAAACTGTTTTTAAATGATTTTCTTGTGACCTTTACTTCTTCATCCAATACCGGATCATAGTATCTGATATGGGTGGAGTTGTAACTGATCACAAGGACATATCTTCCATCGTCAATACATGCAGCAAACGGCACATCACGATCCAGAAAATAAAGTGCTGTATCCAGATCAATTCCCGAGATATTAATGCCTACGCCAAGTGTATATTCTGCAAATGCATTTTCCCAGCTGTCACATGCCATAATATCGCTATATTCTACATTGCTGTTGTTATATTCTACACACATATATGCACAGGTCATCAGAGAATCCTCTACACTTCCACACGGATACTCCGTAATATCATCTGCTATAGTGTTATATTCGATTGCTTCGATCGTTCTATAGATGGTGTTTCCATTGCTGTCCACCACAAGACCCGCATGTTCATCCAGAACAGCCAATATCGCTCTTCCGGCACTGTTATACTCTCCTCTGTATCCTGAATTGCCAAAAACATAAAAAGAATTTTCTGTGATTTTCGTTTTGACACTAAGCTCTGTATAATTGTCTTCCTTCTTGTTCTTAGTCATAATACGTTCCACCGTATTGCTGATATAAATGTTGGAAGGGAATACGATATCCAGTCTGCTTCTCTCCATACTGTCTTTAAAACTCACCACCGACAGATCATTTTCCCCTTCCTCTTCCTTGTATGAGATAAAATCCGCATCACAGGTCTCAAAAAAATTATTATTCTTTTTCGCCCTCTGCAAATATACCTTATCTTCCATGACTCTGGCGTTCATGATGTAGATATCATTCTTTTTATATTCCTTGATGATCTCTCCATCCGGCGCAATGATAAATATCTTATACAGCGGCAGGATCGCCTCCCCATCCGAAGAGATGATAATATCATTTTTATTTGCCACACCATATATCAGATCATTGTTGACAAATCCAAGCGCAAGAAGGCGGTCAGCCGCATTACCTTCCTCCACATATTCTTCGCCTGTCTCAAAATTGTGTATTACAAGACTTGTAACATCTTCGTTATTTGCCTGATCAGGATATACGACGATCTTGCGGTTCTCCGATACAATATATTTTTCAGACGGCAGACCATAGACAAGTGTATTCTGCGTCATATTATTCAAATCAACCTTATATATCGTCCCGTCAAGGAGATAATAAAAGTATCCTGTCTTGTCATAATAAGTAAACCGGCCGGTTTCCTGCTTCATAACATCAAATGGTTCATCGCATTCCGCAAAGAACTTTTCCTGTATCTTAGAATCACTTCTTGTAAAATAATATAACGATATTCCATTTTTTCCTTCATGGCTGCCTCTGCTCATATAACCATACACAACAAAATAGACATTCCCCTCATCATCCATATCTACGATGTTAATATCCATATTGTTGTTCATATTTCTGATATCAGAATAATCGCCCTGAAAAAAACCGAATACCTCTATCAGGCTGGATGTTTCATAGTCGTAATACCATAGCTGTCCCTGTTTGACAAATGCCATCCTGCGATTATCCTCCGTAGACATATACTCCAGTTCCTCCTCACTGGCAATGCCCATACTGATGCTGTTTTTTTCTTTGCTGATATAGCTGTCATCAAAGATGCTGTCCATATATCTGTCAAAAGCAAGAAGATTGACCACTTCCCTGTCTTTATCATATCTGGCCATATAATACTCGTCCACATTATAATAATGTCTGGCAGAATCATTAAGAGATTCCACCATATAAGCCATATGAATTACCGCATACTCATTATCAATCTCCGTGATGGTAGGAACAATTCCGGTTACGACAAGTGGCACGATGCCGCCCCAGCTGACCATATCGTACGAGGATGAAAGACTGACATGCGTCATAGTATCAGATTCTCCTGCCAGAGGGGATTTCAGCACATCATAGACCATATTTCCCTCTTCTGCATTGACCTCTTTGGTAAATGTTGTATTATGAAAACGCATGGCATAATCCATTATTTTCTGTGCATGCTGTTCCTGCAGGCTGACCACACGGATATAATATCTGGCACATATTCCATCCGCATTTGTGATCTTGAACACAAGCACATATTCCTGATTCTGCCGCATATCCATTCGGAAATTGATCTTGTACCGCTGGTATCCCTGATATGATTCACCGGATTCCAGCTCACCATCCTCAATCAGTGAATCTCCCGCTATCGTTCTAAGCTCATACGCATAGCTGTCTCCGAATTCCATCGCATCATCCACAAGGACACTGACGCCACTTTCCTCATCCAGCGGTATGATACCATCCCGCATGAGTGCTGTCGCCATTGTCTGTGTATAGCCGTACATCTGATTGATAATGTTACCCTCAAACTCGCAGTATACCAGCGGAAGTTCCGAATCCTCCATCTCTCTGGATGCCTCATCCAACCCGGTATTGTTAACTTTATTTATAATAAAAGCAGTACCTATCGCCACAGCAATAAATACCAATATCTTTGCTATAATTTTCCTTATCATGTGCTAAAAGAATTTTCTCCTTCTTTTATATCTGTTACGTCTGACATAGAATTCATTGCACACCATGACATCAATAAGATATCTGAGATTATCATCCTGTGCATTATATCTGATCTTATCGTAGATCCTTCTGGATATTCCCAATATTGTCTCCCGATCCGGATATTCCGCAAACATCGGGCTTCCTTCATATTCCAATCTGTCACAGGCATCCTCTACCATCACCATGATCAGTCTTGCTCTGGCAGGATACATCTGCATAAGGTATTCTCTGTCTGCCTCCAGCTCTCTCTCATCGATCAGCTGAAGTTCCGGCTGCATCAGCCTGGCTCTGATAATATTTTCCATACTCATCCCCACATTTCATATTTACAAACAGACAATCAAAAACCCGTTTTAATACGAAGCTTTTAATTGTCTGTCTGATATAATATATGCAGATATTTTATGGTCGTGAGTAATTAATCACCAAAAGAAATGCCCAGCATCTTGGCATTTTTTACTATGCTGTCATCCGGAGATACATATTTCAGTTTTCCTGCCGACTCTGACAATGGTATCGCTGTTACCTCATTATTCTTCATAACAACAAGCTTGCCGAAATCCTCGTCCCTGATCAGCTCTGCTGCCTTGGCACCAAAGAGGCTGGAAATAACTCTGTCGTAAGGCACCGGACTTCCACCTCTCTGCGTATGGCCCGGAACAGTAACCCTGATATCCATACCTGAATACTGTTTTATCTTATCAGCGACCTCATATGCAACTGACGGATATTTCTCTGCTGCAGCTGCTATCGCAGCCTTACGTTCTTTCTTAGGAAGCTCTGCGACCTCCTTGGAGATAGCTCCCTCTGCGACTGCCAGGATCGAGAATCCCTTTCCTGCATTTGTTCTCTTATCAAGTGCTGCACAAACCTTCTTGATATCATATGGGATCTCCGGAATCAGGATGATATCTGCACCGGAAGCAATACCCGCATGCAGTGTGATCCAGCCAACCTTATGTCCCATTACCTCTACGATAAATACTCTGTTATGAGAGCATGCCGTCGTATGGATGCAGTCAATTGCCTGTGTTGCGATATCAACTGCACTCTGGAATCCAAATGTCATATCTGTACCCCAGATATCGTTATCAATCGTCTTTGGAAGTCCGATTACATTCAGTCCCTCCTGTGACAGGAGATTCGATGTCTTCTGCGAACCATTTCCTCCCAGCACCACCAGGCAGTCCAGCTTCAGCTTTTTGTAGGTTTCCTTCATTGCCTTCACCTTGTCCAGACCATCTTCTGTCGGAACATTCATCATCTTAAACGGCTGTCTGGAACTTCCAAGGATCGTTCCTCCCTTAGTCAGGATACCTGAGAAATCTTCCGCCGACAACTTTTTATAGTTACCGTACATCAGACCTTTATATCCTTCCAGGAAACCATATACCTCTACTTCCTTAAATGTGTTGTACAAGCCCTTTACCACACCACGCATGGTAGCATTCAATGCCTGGCAATCTCCACCACTGGTCAACATACCGATTCTCTTCATAGCATCTACCTCCTAAATCGTAATTCTACCCTCCAAAGCTCTGAGCAAAGTCACTTCATCAATGCACTCCAGGTCCCCTCCTACAGGAACACCGCTGGCGATCCTTGTCGTCTTTATACCTGACGGCTTTACCAGCTTGGATATGTACATTGCTGTCGCCTCACCTTCCACACTGGAATTGGTTGCAATAATTAGTTCTTTTACATCTACCTGCTCCAGGCGCATGATAAGCTCTTTCAGCCGGATATCATTTGCTCCGATTCCCATCGCAGGATTGATCACACCGTGTAAAACATGATATACACCCTGATACTGTCCCGTTCTCTCATAAGCCGCCAGATCACGTGGCGTCTCAACCACCATGATCGTCTGGTGGTCTCTGGCTGACGATGCACAGATAGGGCATTCTTCTCTGTCTGTTATCGTATAACAGGTCTTGCAATATTTGATATTTTGTTTTGCATCTGTAATAGCCTCAGACAGCCCCTTCACTCTGTCCTCAGGCATATTGATTATATAAAACGCCAGACGCTGTGCTGTCTTGCCTCCGATTCCCGGCAGCCTTGACAGCTCTTCTATCAGCCTGTTTACTTTTCCTCCATAAATATCCATTAGAATGGGAAGCCTCCGCCCAATCCGCCGGTTATCTTACCCATCTGATTTTTCTGGTCTTCATCCTGAAGCCGGATAGCTTCATTTACTGCCGCAATCACAAGATCCTCCAGCATCTCTATATCATCCTTATCAACGACTTCCTCTTCCAGATGCAGCTCTGTGATCTCTTTTTTACCGTTTATCTTGACCCTGACAACACCACCGCCGGCAGTTGCTTCATACTCCTTCTCCTCCAGCTCCTTGGTCGTCTCTTCCATCTGCTTCTGCATCTTCTGTGCCTGCTTCATAAGATTGTTCATGTTGCCCGGCATCATGCCTCCCGGATAGCCACCTCTTTTTGCCATTGTTCTTCCTCCTAATACTTAATTTCTATATTATCAAAATGGATCTTTGAAAGATCCATATCTTTAATCCGCGCATCATCCGCCTCACGTTGCGTTATCTTACGTACACCGATATGAACTGTACGTTCTGTCATCTCCGCAATTGTCTCTTCAAGCGCCTCGATATTATGTTTCTGTTCAAAATAATCTATTGCCAATGCATTTTCCGGTTTTTTTATGATAACAAGATCTATCGTCCCCGATGTATCTCCCGGAGTTACGCTGACCTGATCCAGAAAATTCCTGGTGATACGCATGGAATTCTGTTTCACCTGATTCCATACACTGACTATGGTCATGATCTCACGATAATCGGCTTCCTTATATTGTCTGCGGAGATTCTCTACGATCCTCTCGCTCTGTTCCCGGTCACTCTGCGCTGTATCTCTGCCAGTCATCTGCGCAGCTTCATTGCCCTGTGACTCACTCACACTTTCCTCGCCATCCGGCACAGACTGTCCCTGAACATAGACTACCTTTCTGTCAGCAGCTATTTTTTCCAATTCAGACTCCATGCCGTCCATGCGCTGTTCTAACGCATCATAGCCGCTGCGCATCTGTGGTTTACACATTTTTATAACCGCAACTTCCAGCCCGATCCTTTTGGCAGTCATATAGACCATCTTATTGGCCGCTTCCTGCAATATATTAATAAAATCAATCAGTACTCCCTCTTTGAAGCCTTCCCCAAGTTCCCTGAGCCGGTCAACATTGTCACTGGTTACATCTACCTGCATATCCGGTGAAAGCTTAAGCATGAGAACATTTCTGATAAACGCCGTAAATTCATTGGCGAGCTGAGTCAGATCTTTGCCCTGCCATACTGCACGGTCGATAATATCAACAGCTGATGCGATATCATTGTCCCTGATGGCCGTCAGAAGTTCAATATACACCTCAATATCCACTGCACCGATCGTATCGAGAACTCTGTCATAGGTGAGCGTCTCTCCCAGATTAAATGCTATACACTGATCCAATATACTAAGAGCATCTCGCATGGATCCATCCGCAGCCTTAGCCACATAGGCCAGTGCATCTCTGGTCGCTTCCACATGTTCCCTTTCTAACAACTCTGCCAGTCTGTCTGTAATCGTTTCTATCGATATTCTTCTGAAATCATACCTCTGACATCTGGACAGGATCGTAATCGGTATCTTATGCGCCTCTGTCGTTGCCAATATAAAAATAACATACTCCGGTGGTTCTTCCAATGTCTTAAGCAGCGCATTAAATGCACCGATGGAGAGCATATGAACCTCATCAATAATATACACAAGATATCTTCCTGACTGTGGAGAGTACTGAACCGCACTGTTGATCTGCCTTATATTATCAACACCATTGTTGGATGCAGCATCGATCTCTATCACATTCATAGAATTACCTGCCGCTATCGCTCTACAGCTCTCACATTCATTACACGGACTTCCATCCACCGGGTGTTCACAGTTTACTGCTTTGGCAAGCAGCTTCGCCACAGTAGTCTTACCCGTTCCTCTCGTTCCGCAGAACAGATATGCATGACCTATCCGCTCATGCTTAATTTGATTTTTCAGGGTAGTCACAATATGTTCCTGCCCTTTTACCTCCTGAAACTCATCAGGACGCCATTTTCGATATAACGCCATGTATGACATAGATATCCTGCTCCCACTTATTTACTGTATCTGAATCGAAATACCTGGTCTAACATTCTCAGGGTCTTGAAATTACCTTTTGCTGTTATCTCACCTGACATAAATCCCTTCTGAAACGTCATCTTTCCCGCCATAATATCACGGATCAACGAACTCTGGGCTTTCATTTTTACATCGCTCTCCTGATCCTCACCGTACTCACAGGTCAGCGCTTCACCAACATTGATAATAAGATTCTTACCCAGATCCGGTATCACGATAACATATTTTGCACTAAAATCTTTCTCAGGATAATAATTTTTGAAAAATCCCTCAACAATATCATCCTCATAGATACTCTCCTCCTGCGGCTCATCATCACCAAGCATCTGTTTGAACATAGCCGCAAGCTCCTCTATATCTTCTTTTTGTTTTTTTACATACCCGTCATCGGCCACGAATTTAGACAACTGCTCACTTTCCTGTGGTGTAAGACTGATATTGCTCTTCTTGATCAGATTATTTTTTACTGCTGTGTTGCTCGTCGGAAGTTTTACAATACGCTGGTTGATATTTCTGTATAGCTCTTCTGTTTTCTTCTCGATCAGAGACAGATAAGCCGAATTCTGCTCAAATATTTCATAGCTGTCCACATATGCCGTAAGCCCGTTTAACGAGATTCCACCCAGTACATCCCACGCCTTTTTCAGCTGGACCTCTGCATCCTGCTCACCATAAGCAGTCGCTATAACCACCGGCATCATATACAGGGACGCTATCTTATCTTTATCTCCATATAACCAGCACATATCCAGAAACTGCTGCATCAATCCGCCGACTCCAAACCATTCCAGACTTGATGCAAGTATAACTCCGTCACAGTCCTTTAAAGTATTAGGGAGAGTCGCTATACCCGCCTTATCCTCGTACATATTATACCGCGTAACATTTACTCTGAGTTCCTCCAGCACCTGGATCATCCTGTCAAGCACAAATAATGTAGGATCCTCCAACAGACCACGTCCACCATAATATACATTAACCTTCAACGTCTTCACCCCGATCTTACCGGCTCACCGGAAAAATAAGGCCGGCATCGCCATTCATCCTTGTAAAACAACACATATCAATAATATACCAAAAAAAAGCTCTAAATACAATCACGACACGAAAAATTCTTCATTTGCAAAGCTCACGACATCACCCTTATTCAGTCGTATTAATTCCATCGCTGGAATTCTCATTGAATTCACATATGTTCCGTTCGTTGAATTCCTGTCCTCAATATACACTTCCATATTCTGCCGATACAGGCATGCATGCACTCTGCTGATCTGGGTCGTAGGCAGGCGATAATCCGCATCCTTTTTATCTCTTCCCACTATGACTCTCTCAACCGAAGGATCCAGCGTCACATCCTCCAGCATACCATTGGTAAGCGGAACCAGCTTGTGGATCTCCCCGGCTGGCGGGCTGCTTATTATCGCCGTATTCGTCACCTCTGTCCCTTCGGGTATCCCTTTCTCATCTGATATCTCTGTCCCCCATTCATCCTTCATCTCTGTTCTATTCATATTGCTGACCATCTGTTCATATTCCCGCATTGCTTCATCCTCATCCTCCGTCTCTCTCTCACAGCAAAAAAGGATGTGCACGGCCAGAACCACAAGCAACCCGATAGCCACATATAGATCGATCTTCTGATGCCCGTTTTGAACAAATCGCAGGATCATATATACCATTCCCACAGCATTGACAGATAAGATCATCCATCTCCACGGTGAGATCCTTATTTTTTCTTTTTCATCCCCGTCCCGGCAACCGCATTTTATCCTGTTCTCTTTATCACATTTTTCTTCCCATATTTCTTCCGATATTTCCTCTGGTTGTTTTTTTGATGTTTCATTTAATGCTTCTTTCTGTACTTCTTTTGGTATCTCTTTTGGTGTTTTAATTGGTGTTTCTTTTTGCGGCACAAATAATTTTTCCTCCGGTGCTATCATGCTCCCGCTCACCGTTCGATGCAGGCAGATCATCTGATACAGGGTTCTGATATCCCCATCTTCCCTGCACACACAGTCATAGAGTTCATACAAAAATTGAATTCCTTCCCTGTCTCTGGCATCAAATCTCGGAATCATATACTCAAATAACGTCTTTAACTGCTGCCGGAGATCTCTCTCATAACCGGGTATATAGATAAACCGCATCATTTGGCTGTGTGCGTTATAAAACATATACATTGGTTCCATAACCAGATCCTCCGGCACGAGAAGATAACTTTCCATGCTAAAAACGCACTGGGCGATCTGTGTAAGCCAAAGCTCCATAAGCTGCATATTCGGTTTTATCTGCTCTAGCATTCTCTCAAAAATATACGCAGAGTTGATCTCATATCTGAGACATACCATACCATCTGTCTCCAGTGCGACAGGCTGCATCATGTATGGTATTGCGTTGTTTTCCAGCATCGCGATCTGAAATGTATATCCCTTTTCCATTAATTTTCCTGCATCTCCGATCCGGGCATTCAGATAATTGCCCGTTCCCCTACTCTCGTAATATATCTCCATACAACTGCCATCTCCTCAGTCTTGATGTACATGTATCATATTCGGTCTGAAATCTTACCCTGTCCGGAGTGCCTCCATTAGGAATAATATTTCTCTCCCCCATGCTGTCCGAATATGAATAGATATACCCATTTCCATTATATACCAGATTGTCCTCCTGTTCTCCGCAATACGAATATAGAGCTGAATATATATCTCCCTGTATACTTCCATCCTGTACGGAATTGACGATCAAAAAAATACATGCCACAACTATCATTAAAAGCACCGGGATCAGAAGCGTTACTTCAACAGTTGCGCTTCCCCTGTTTTTCTTTTTCATTTTACACATCTTGAGCATCCCTCCATATCTTCAACCTCTTTTATTTTTACGCGATATACACTTCTCTTCAGTCCACTGCAATTATTTCCGGAATGGTATCTTTTTCCAAAATCCGTCACATAGACATATTTTCCTGCATCCTTCCCACAGAATTCGCAGGCTGTGTAGCCATTTTTCTCAGCCATGTCAATCAGACACACATGAACAGATAGCCTCAAATAAGTACAGTTTCTTGATGAATGATACACATCCCGGTTGTCGGTAATATACACATACACATCGTTTTGATCTTCCGCAGAGCCGAAGGACACATCCATCCCAACATATGCCTTCTGCCTTATGGTAAACTCACACTGTTTGGGGAACGGAGGAAAAAAAGGTACAAGCATATTGATCCTATACCGCACTCTCAATATCACATAGCCCTGCTCATCAAGCAGTATCGTTCCCAGAAAGCTGATCCCATCTATCCCGCCTTCCACATACCTTTCCGGCAGTGTTTCATCATCTATATAATCCCGGAATCTCAATTCAGGCAGCAAGACATTGTGTCCATCAAGATATGCATATTCTGCCATATATTCTGCGGTCTCAACCGCCGCTTCATAGATCCTGTTTTCCGTGATCCGCTCCTGTCCCATATGATACAGTGCTATAACAAAAAACAGAAACAACGGCAGTGCAAGTGTTGCTTCGATAACTGCACTCCCCCTGTTTGGATATATCATATATCGTCTGTCCATATACTTCCTCCTTAAAACAGACCCCGGATTCCTGTCCTGACACCCTCTGCCCCGGATAGTAAACTATCCTGCATTCATTACACCTGGAGAGGATTTGAGATATTATTTGGGCATGGGACAGAAGATATCAGGACAATAATCCGGGATCTCATTCACCATATCAATATTCAGCTGTCTCTCTGATAAAAAAATCCCTTCCTGCGTGAAGCACATGTATGTCTACCGAAAAAGCTACCGCCGCGTTCCCGATTCTAAAGCTGTCATCCTCCTGCCTTGCATTAAGCTCCATAAGATCAAGCATCCTGTAATATGCCTTATCCATACATCCGGAGAGCAATATAAGGAGATAGTCTTTATATACAAGACCCGATTCACCCTCCTCAGCTTCCTGCATCACACTCCCCTCCGGGTTCTCCAGATCAGTGATCCAGTTCTCAGTATTCTTAACAAAAGAGAGACGTTTCCCCTCCAGAAGGTTTCTTACCTCTGCAACCGCTTCCACATAAGCCCACGCTCCGGCAAGGAGATGCTTTAAGACAGGTTCCGGAACTCCTGTTGCAAATGCCAGCGACCATGCCAGTTCAGTGATCTGCTTCTCTTTCTTCAGATCATGCAGCAGATATGTATAATTGACAGGCAGCCGAATCGCTATCAATCTGTTTACGACCGATTCCATATTTTTTTGATCACTCTCTTTACCGCATATCAGGTATTCTATCTCACATTTCAGAACAGAATCTTCATTGGCTGACCGGTCTGTCGCACAGTTAAATACATCTGCAGAAAAAGCGATACCTGTTCCATTCGTTATCAGCGTGTCTTTCCATCTGCTCTGTTTTTTCAGATCAGTAATCAGATCATTATGGCTGTCAAATGTATTATTGATGGTAAATATATCCCCCATCAGACCAATGTAATGAGACGACGGTTTTTCCTCCGGTGACAACACCTTTTCACTGAATGTCATATTCTCCGGAACGACCAGAGACAACAGACCGGTAGTCTGAAGGCTCCCTGTATAATCCCTTGGATCCGCAGTCTCAAGATCAGGCATCTGCATTGATATATCCAAATCCTGCTCCTGATCTGTTTTTTGATCTGCATTAATTTTATGATCTGCGTTTGCTTCCTGACCTGCAGCATCATTTTCCTCCCGGTAATCTCCAACATCCGCGGCATCCGCATCATCCACAGAATCCAGATCCTGCAGAATATCATCCGGCAGCATACCATCCTGTCCCCCGGTGGCAGCAAGTATCTTCTCTGCTCCATACTCTGCCACTGCATAGCCCATATATTCTGTAATCTGTTCCTTCAACGCCCCACATGAATCATCTGTCAGCATAGTAATATCCTCCAGCGCGACCTCATCCACGACATACCCGTCTCCCAGATTTTCTTCCATGGATGCTGATATCAGTTCCTCAAGACAACCTTCTCCTCTTCCTCCAAAATCTTTATCAAACAGGAGAATATGATATCTGGAAAAAATATAACTGTTATATTCCGCTTTTATTCCCGATACTGCAGTTCTGGAGCACATTGTAATTGTTGCCTGCGCCATGTACAGGTCGATCATCTTAATGGCCTCCAGACCAAGCAGCATCATACTGCTTACGAGCAGACACAAAAATATTGTTATCCTTCCCTTATTCTTCATATTCTCCTCCTGATTCAGATTGCGCAATCTATGAATAGATACTTCTTGCGTCTTTATTTATGGAATGCCAGATATTTTCGACTAATGATTTGATCTGTTCCTGAAAGATCGCCACCATTGCGATCAGAACCACAATGATCAGAATGACTTCAACAACACCCATTCCATCCTCTTCTGCAAGGA
>JBJEJF010000008.1:0-143912 GCA_051877775.1 Wujia sp. | reverse complement strand
CGGTGAAAATGTGTATCAGTTCTTATTATTCTTTGATAAGCTCTATGACAGATTTACGGATATGGAGAAGAAGACATTTATGAAGAGCTTTCTCGAGGAAGTGAATATCTATGAGGCAGAACAAAAGGATGGCAGGATTTTAAGAAGTCTCAAGTTCCGTTTTCCTGTATTTCTCAATAATCAGGAATTGTATGAACTTGATTGGGACAATGAAAGTACCGTTGACACATGCAGCATACCCGGAACAGGGAAGAAATCCTGCATCTGTTATAGCAGATCTGATTTTGTATATGGATTCAATAGTGCAAGAGCCGCATCGCGGTATCGTTCTTGGAACGGTGATTGGTATCAATGTAGGAAGTGAGTCTTATGGTGTATCCGCAGATAGTGGCATATTAAGACTGACTCTTCGGGCAGAACATCAGGAAGAATATGAAGAACTGGTGAAAAGAATGGAAGAACAGACAGAGCAAAAAGCGATAGAAAATGGAATGAAATGTAGAATTCAATTGATCGAACCCTTCCCAGCGACAATAAATGATATAGCATGTGTACATAAAGTAAAAAATGTCGCAGAATCATTGGGATTAAGCGTGACAATGCCGGAAGAACCTTTCAGGTGGTCAGAAGATTTTGGATATTATTTACAAAAGACCCAAGGTGCATTTTGGGGTATTGGAATCGGGGAGAAGTATTCAGGCCTGCATACTGCAGAATATGAATTTAACGATGCGATTATAGGATCAGTTATAGATATGTATGCAGGATTACTGGTGGAAGATATATAATGATTTATACATAAATGCCATATTATCGAGCAGTATTATTTGCATGACGGAGGATAAGTCTAATGAGAAAGATATTGATAACAAATGATGATGGAATAGATTCAGATGGTATTGTCCGCCTTGCAAAGGTGGCAGTGGAATTCGGTGAAGTTTGGGTAGTTGCCCCGGATAGCCAGAGAAGTGCAATGTCCCATAGCGTGACACTGCGACATAGCATAGAGGCGTGGAAAGTGGATTTCCCAGTGCCGGGTGTACACGCATATGCCTGTGATGGTAAGCCGGCTGATTGTGTCAGAATTGGTGTGTTGAATATTGTACCCGGGAAACCGGATCATGTTTTTTCGGGAATTAATTACGGATATAATGTTGCCTCGGATTTACAGTATTCTGCTACTGCGGGGGCGGCGTTTGAAGCCGCATTTCAAAAGGTACATACGATTGCATTTTCCGAGGATGCCTGCGAGATGCATGAAGTAACAGACCGATATCTGAAGGAAATCATGGCTGAGCTGTTAAACAAACCACTTGCAATCAATCAGATATGGAATGTTAATTTCCCTGGCTGCAGATTGACAGCGTGTAAAGGAATACTTCGTGATAGAAAGGTATCAACAGATGATTTTTATAAGGACCGATATAATGAAACTATGGTTTCGGAGGAAAGGATTTCTTATATGGTAGAGGGTATCCGGAATTACAAGGCTTCGGAGGGAACAGATCTTAAGGCGATTCTTGACAATTGTGTTTCTGTTGGAATAGCGACAAATATTTCGTAGAAGCGGGGATACAGGTGTCTGTATTTAACGTTTAAAATAGAAAATATGCAGGCTTGAACAGCTTCTACTGTATATGTAGTGTTAGATAAAATAAGCAATTATAAAACAAGCTACGATAAGGAGTCACGGATATGAGGAGACAATGTACAGAACTGGAAAAAGAAATTTTATATAACAATCGTGGAGATATTCTTTCCGGAACACTCGAAGGAAGACATGGAAATGGGGTAGTTCCTATATTTATTGGGATTGTAGTTGGGGCAGTGATTTCTATACCGATTGCCTTTGCAATGCGTCTTACAGATAAATATGCGATTGAGGGTGTGATGCTGGTTTGTATAGCCATTGCTATAGCCGGGATTCAGATTATTTTCAGGAAAATTGGAATCAGCAGGGATAAGAACAAGATATTTAAAGATCAGCAAGTTGATATAAATGGAGCTACTATTTTAGGGATTAATAACAAAGACGGTTTTTTTGTGTATGTAGAGGATGATTTTTATGATGGTCAGGGAAGATTGCAGAAGATTGCTTTCCCTGTCAATGATCCTGATAAGATTGCACCGGGAATGAGAATTATGGCAGTACGGACTTCCGATGGTTCATATTTTCTTATGAATGTCAGCAATGAGACAAGAGGATTCATATCAGCGTATAGTCCGGTCAATCTGTCTGATCAAAATGCAGCGCAGATGCTTTCCCAGAGTATGATACCACATCCAAATGCATTTTATATGGATGTAAATCCAAGATTGCTGACCCAGAATGAAAAGGTGGCATTTCTTAATAATGCCGGAAGTTTTAACGCAAAAAATGATAAAATTGGTATGGTTTGTTTCTCTGTCTGCATTATAATCATAGCTTTGTTAACTTTTGTGATATTGGTTGGTTCAGAGGTAATCACACAGTTTGGATATGCCATGTTATGGCTGGCAGGGCTGATTGTAGTAGGTGTCGGACTTATCATCCTATTTAAAAAATTACTTCAGATAAGATCAAAAAAGAGATTTGAGCAGGATGTCTATGTACAAAGAGTGCTTCTGATATCGTATGATTTTAATTATATAGGCTTTTCAGCTCAGGCTGTGCTTCGTGTCTATGAGTATGTAAATGGTGTTATGGATACGCAAAGCTATCTATATCCTGTATATAATGAAAAAAAACCATATGGAACAGTACTTTATAAATGTACCAGTGGAAACAATACATATTTCACATCAAAGTTGTAAGAGCAATTTCTTACATCTTAATGCGAGTAAATTTCATGTTCCTGATCCACAAAAGACATGTAAGTTGAATATAGTGGAGAAGTGTAGTATATTGTTACTAAAAAATTATTAATTTGGAAGGCAATTAATGAAATGCGTTCAAATCTTACGACACTATGTTACATAGAAAAAGATAACAGTTATCTGATGTTACACAGAATAAAAAAAGAAAATGACATTAATAAAGACAAATGGATTGGTGTAGGCGGACATTTTGAGCCGGATGAGACACCGGAGGAGTGTCTGCTCCGGGAGGTAAAAGAGGAGACCGGGCTGAACTTAAATGCCTGGAACCTTCGCGGAATTATAACCTTTATGTCAAATGAATATCATACAGAGTATATGTTTCTTTATACGGCAGATGGTTTTTCAGGTGAACTCTCAGAGTGTACGGAGGGTGTACTGGAATGGGTTGATAAGTCTGGTATATATGATCTGCCAATCTGGGAAGGGGATAAGATATTTCTGAAGCTGCTTGAAACTTCTACAGAGTTCTTCTCGTTAAAGCTCCGCTATGAAGGAGATAGGCTGGTGGAGGCGGTGCTGAATGGGAGAGAGCGTTTGAGATAAGCCCATATTAAGTATGTGAATATCAGAAGTATTAAGATAAACATTGATGGCAGGTTTGGAACAATATATTAAAAAGAAGTGATTAATATTATGATACGAAAAATGAATGAAGATGAATTTGATACGATATTTTCTATCATGGAAGAAAGTTTTCCCATAGACGAATACCGTCCTTATGATGAGCAAAATGCATTACTTAATGATACACGATACAATATGTATGTGCTACCCGATTCAAATAATGAAAACTTAAAAGCCTTTATCGCAGTATGGCGGTTTGAAAATTTTGCTTTTATTGAGCATTTTGCGGTGAATCCAATCTATCGCAATCAGGGACTTGGATCATTGATTTTACAGGAGATAAGCGATTTAGTGAAGTGTCAGATATGTTTGGAAGTAGAATTGCCGCAAACTGATTTCGCAAGAAGAAGGATCGGATTCTATGAACGAAATGGGTTTTATCTGAATGATTATCCATATATTCAGCCACCTATTTCTGAGGGAAGGAAGCCAATTCCCTTGCTTATCATGACTTCCGGGGAGCGTATTTCTGAAGCAGGTTTTGAGTCTGTGAAGCAGACAGTTTATAATGAAGTCTATAAGGTGCATATCAAAGGAGATAAAGCTTATTATGAAACGACTTAAAAAACTGACAGTTTTATGTTTGATATTGGTTTTATGTCTTGCAGGCTGTGGGGAAAAGGGGGAAAATAAATTGCATACAGATGAAATGAATGATGATACTGAACATGGTGTGGTGACCAATAACGGATATGTGATCCCGGAGTTGAATATGACAGTAAAGGATATACCGGATACAGATAGTATGCGATTTTCACAGAATCTAAGGATTGGCTGGAATCTGGGCAATACGTTAGATGCCTCTGTAGATCAGCCATGGTTCGAAGATGAACTTGATTATGAATCAGCATGGTGTGGTGTCAAAACGACTCCTGAACTGATCAAAGCGGTTAAGGATGCCGGATTTAATACGATTAGAATACCTGTATCCTGGCATAATCATGTGTCAGGGGATGATTACAGGATCAGCGAGGTGTGGATGGACCGGGTACAGGAGGTTGTCGATTATGCCATAGAACTCGATCTGTATGTAATTTTAAATACACACCATGATATATTTTCCGGAAATGAGGAAAATACATTAGGACAGTGTTTTATTTATCCGTCTGATACATGTTACGAAGCATCTGAGAGGTATCTGACTTGTGTATGGCAGCAGATCAGCGATAGATTTAAGGATTATGATGAACATCTGATCTTTGAGTCTATGAATGAGCCAAGACTGACTGGAACTGAGTTTGAATGGTGGCTTGATCCGTCATCAGAAGTATGTCAGGAAGCCGTAGCATGCATCAACAAGCTGAACCAGAGTTTTGTGGATATTGTGCGAAGTTCAGGTGGATATAATGCGCATCGATATTTGTTGGTACCGGGATACGGTTCAAGCTTTGATGGCGCCAATTATGAAGGCTTTATTTTGCCGCAGGATACTGAGAATGACAGATTGATGGTTTCGGTTCATGCATACACACCGTATTGCTTTGCTTTACAGCCTGAGACAGAGAATGGAAGCCAAAACAGTTTTGACGTGCATAATTCTTCTGATACGCAAGAGATAGATTATATGATGAATGCACTATATGACAGGTATATAAGCAGAGGAATTCCGGTTATTATCGATGAGTTTGGTGCAAGAAATAAAAAACTTGATGATGGAACTGATAATATTCAGGCGAGAATGAATTACAGTGCATATTATGTTGCGGCAGCTCGTGCAAATGGTATCATATGCTGCTGGTGGGATAATAATTTATTTCATTCAGATGGAGAAGATTTTGGACTGATTGACAGACAGGGGCAGATATGGGTATACTCTGATGTGTTACGCGCCATAATAAAATATTAGATCATGTCGCCTGACGGCTCCATGTGTGTTTTCGCATTATACAGGCTTCCGCAAGCGTAAGCCTGTGCAATGCTCATTAGATCATGTCGCCTGACGGCTCCATGTATGTTTTCGCATTATACAGGCTTCCGCAAGCGCAAGCCTGTGCAATGCTCATTAGATCATGTCGCCTGACGGCTCCATGTGTGTTTTCGCATTATACAGGCTTCCGCAAGCGCAAGCCTGTGCAATGCTCATTAGATCATAATCTGATTAAAGCAGGAGGAAAGAAAAATGGCAGTTAGTTTTATTGAGATATTGAAGGTAATTGTGCTGGGAATCGTGGAGGGAATCACTGAATGGCTTCCGATAAGCAGTACGGGACATATGCTTCTTGTAGATGAGTTTATCAAAATGAATGTATCGGATGAATTCAAGGAAATGTTCTTTGTTGTGATACAGCTCGGTGCTATATTGGCTGTTGTTTTGCTTTTCTGGGATAAGATGTGGCCGTTTCAGATGAAAGATAAGAACAAACCGGTTGTGCAGAAGGATATTTTTTCCATGTGGTTTAAGGTCGTTGTAGCGTGCATTCCGGGTGCGATCGTAACATTGCTGTTTGATGATTATATTGAAGCACATCTGCATACGCCGACAGTGATCGCAATCGCTCTTATTTTTTATGGTATTGCATTTATTGTAATCGAGAGCTGGAACAAGAAGAGGACTCCAAAGATAGAGACGCTGTCAGATATTACATACAAGACTGCATTTGTCATAGGATTGTTTCAGGTCCTGTCGATTATTCCGGGTACATCCAGATCAGGGGCGACGATTATCGGTGCGTTATTGATTGGTGTTTCCAGAGTTGCTGCAGCTGAATTTACGTTTTTCCTGGCTGTTCCGGTTATGTTTGGCCTCAGTCTGATCAAGGTAATAAAATTTGGTTTCGCATATTCCAGTGCAGAGCTTGTTATTTTAATAGTAGGCGTGGTCGTTGCATTTGCAATGTCTGTTGTGGTTATCAAGTTTCTGATGAGCTATATTAAGAAGCATGATTTTAAAGTCTTTGGCTGGTATCGTATCGTGCTTGGTATTGCTGTGCTTGCTTATTTTGCGCTTGCATAAAGACTGAGATCGTAAGGCAGACCATAATGGTATATCACAACATGTATTTGAAAGGGAGAGCAGACAGATATGGCAGTTTTACAGGAAACAGAACCTAGGAATGTGTTTCGTTTTTTTGAGGAGATATGTGGGATCCCGCATGGTTCATCCAATACGTGGAGTATCAGTAATTATCTGGTGGATTTTGCGCAGAAAAGAAAATTAAGATATACACAGGATAAGCTTGGCAATGTCATGATATGGAAACCAGGAACACCTGGTTACGAAAATGCTTCGCCTGTTATCATTCAGGGGCATATGGATATGGTCTGCGAGAAGGAACCTGAATCAGATATTGATTTTGAGACAGATGGACTGTGCCTTAAGCTTGAGGGAAATATTATATCCGCTGAGGGCACGACACTTGGCGGTGATGATGGAATTGCGGTGGCATATGCGTTGGCCCTGCTCGATGCAGAGCCGGAAGAGATCAATCATCCGCCCCTCGAGGTTGTCATTACTGTGGATGAAGAGATTGGCATGCTGGGGGCGGCAGCTATCGACTGTTCTGAGCTTAAGGCTAAAATAATGCTGAATCTGGATTCGGAGGATGAAGGGCAGCTTCTTGTAAGTTGTGCAGGTGGTTTGACTGCAACCTGCCACATCCCGGTAGAATATGAATCAGTAATTGATACACAAGGGCTTGATTCTATATCGGAGATGGTCAAAAAATTAAAAGTTACAGGGATCACAGGCGGACATTCAGGCGTCGAGATTCATAAAGAGGGTGCAAATGCAAGCAAGATTTTAGGCAGATTGTTATATTGTCTGTCTAAAGAAGCAGATATCAGGCTTGTCACTATACAGGGCGGTCTCAAAGATAATGCGATACCGAGAGAGGCATGGAGTCTGATTGTGTGCAGAGATCCGGATGGCGGGAAGATACCAGACGATTTTGTTGAAAAATATAATGCTATATTGAAACACGAGTACGCTGCGACAGATCCTGATATTCGTGTAGAATTGACTGGGTGTGGTACTAAGAACTCGTCAGGGCAGGGAAGTCTGGAGCAATATGAAGGAACAATGCAATGCATGACAGCTGAATCTACGCGCAGAGTGATAGATACACTGCTGAATCTGCCAAATGGTGTGTGCCGTATGAGTAAAGATATTGCCGGACTGGTTCAGACATCGCTCAATCTTGGAATCATGAAGACAATACATTTGAAGGATCATGTAGAGGTACAGTTCGCATTTTCTGTTCGAAGCAGTGTGGGAACGGAGAAGGATGCGCTGGCGGAACAGCTGGAATCCCTGACTCTGGCCATGGGAGGTTACCTGACCAGAACAGGTGAGTATCCTGCATGGGAGTATAAACAGGAATCAGCATTACGTGAGATCATGGTAAATGTATATGAGGAACAATATGGACACAAACCGACGGTGGAGGCAATTCATGCAGGTGTGGAGTGCGGATTATTTGCAGGTAAGATACCGGGTCTTGACTGTGTATCCTTTGGACCGAGGATAGATGATATCCATACAACTTCAGAACGGTTGTATGTAGATAGTGTTGCAAGAACATGGGATTATCTGCTGGCTGTATTAGAGCGGATCAGATAAAGTGTGCCGGTTGACAGGATAAAATTGGCAGATGTATAATACGGCTGTGTATGGAAGAAGAGAATATTTTTAAATACAGACTGGAGGAATTCACATGGCAGCATGGGAGAATAACATAAGAAAGGTTGTACCTTACGTACCGGGTGAACAGCCAAAGGAAAAAGACATTATCAAATTAAATACCAATGAGAATCCATATGGACCATCGCCGCGGGTGCTCGCCAAGGCCATGGAACTCAACAACCTCAGATTGTATCCTGATCCGGCAGCTGGACAGCTGGTGGATGCACTTGCAGATTATCATGGTGTGGACAGTAACCAGGTATTTGTCGGGGTAGGTTCTGATGATGTACTTGCCATGTCCTTTATGACGTTCTTTAATTCAGATAAAGAGATATTGTTTCCGGATATAACATATTCTTTTTATGATGTATGGGCAGATATGTTGAGAATTCCTTTCAGACGTGTTCCCGTGGACGATGATTTCAGGCTCCATGTCTCGGATTATTATAGTGAGAATGGAGGCATTATATTTCCGAATCCGAATGCACCGACGGGAATTGCAGAACCGATCTCTTTTGTGGAGGATATTCTTGAACACAATCGTGACGTTATTGTCATTGTGGATGAGGCATATGTGGATTTTGGCGGGGAGACTGCACTGCCGCTTCTGGACAAATATGATAATCTTCTGGTTGTCAGGACGTTTTCAAAATCCCGTTCCATGGCAGGCTTGAGAATCGGCTACGCAATCGGTAATCCGCAGCTGATCAAGTATCTGAATGATGTGAAATACTCCTATAATTCATATACCATGAATATGCCATCCATTCAGCTTGGCGTAGAGAGTATTGCTGATGATACATATTTTCGAGAAACTGTGGCTAAGGTAGTTGAGACAAGAGAATGGTTCAGAGAGGAGATCAGCAGACTGGGATTTTCCTGTCCGCCGTCTTCATCGAATTTCCTGTTTATTACACATGAATCTCTGAAAGCGCGCTATATATTTGAAAAGGCCAGGGAAAATAACATCATCGTACGGCATTTTGATAAGCCGAGGATAGATAATTATCTCCGTGTCACGATCGGTACCAGACAGGATATGGAGACATTCCTTTCATTTCTCAAAAATCTGGTATCATAGTCTTAGCAAATATTTATATTGTCAAGTCCCAGATATGCATTTTGTGATGCATTTTTGGGACTTGATTTTTTTATAAAATAAAAATATGATATCTATATCAACTAGCAGGGCTTCAGTCCCTGAATTTCAACTATTTCCCAAACATAATATATTGAAAGGAGTTATACATATGCGTTCAGGTATAAAATAATTATATGAATTTTAAAGAATTTGCAGACACTATAGTAAACAGGATCCCGGAGTACCTTATGCAGTATGATATCGAACAGGTGAAGCTCGATACAGTTCTCAAAAATAACGGTGTGTCATATACAGGGCTGGTTATCTGCGTTAAAGGAGAAAAAATATTTCCGAATATTTATCTGGAATATTTTTATGCACTATATCAGGGAGGACATGATCTTGACGAGATACTCGGTACAATAAGGGATGAATATATCGAGGCAAGAGAGAGGGTGATACCCGAAGCGTACACTGAAATAAATGAAAAAAATATAAAGGAGTATCTGTTCCTGAAGATCATAAACTATGAGAAAAACCGTGAGATGCTGTCTGAATGTCCATATATTCCGTTTCATGATCTCGCTGTGACATTCCGGTATCTGGTCAGTCATAATGAGCAGGGTATCGCATCTGCAATCGTGCGTAATCAGGATATGGATAACTGGAAAATGACAACAGAGGAGCTGTATGCGCTTGCGAAGAAGAATACGGCAAAACTGTTTCCGGTGATGTTAAAGAGTATGGATGAGATGCTTCATGAAAATATTCCCGATTGGGATGCGCCGGGGGTCGGCATGTATGTTCTGACAAATGAGCAGAAGGTCAACGGAGCAGCATATATGTTATATAAAGATGTGCTGAGCGCTTTTGCAGAAAAGCATCAGAGTGGATTCTATATTCTGCCGTCCAGTATTCATGAGGTCCTGCTGTTACCGGATAACATGAATGTAGATGTCGGATATCTTAGGGAAACTGTACAGGATGTCAATTCCTGTGCTGTATCTGAGATGGATTTTCTGTCTGATAATGTATATTATTACAGCAGGGAAGAAGGGAATATCAGGATATGTGAAAGCTAAAATCAATATCGCAATTCATAAATTAAAGGCTTGACGAAAATACAAGTCTATGCTATCTTTATAAAGCGTTCTTAAACGTATTTTTAGATTTGGAGGATTTATCATGACAAAAGGTACAGTAAAATGGTTTAACAACCAGAAGGGTTTTGGATTTATTACTGATGAGACTGGCAAGGATGTATTCGTACACTTCACAGGTCTTAACATGGAAGGATTCAAGACACTTGAAGAGAATCAGCAGGTTGAGTTCGAAGTTGTAAATGGCGAGAAGGGTCCACAGGCAACCAACGTAACTGTTCTCTAAGATGTTCTAGCTTGATCAAGTAACATGGTACCTATTTAAATATATATCGCATCGCGTTTGATGTTCTATTATGAATTGGGATTTGTTATATTATTGAGTGAAACACGGAAGGAGTTATTATTTTTATAATAACTCCTATTTTATTGACAAAAAATGTTAAATGAAATAAAATTATAATGTTCATGGGGATAGGCTTGAACAGTTAAAGAGAGGGTAAGATATTGGGTGATAGTTTTATATCGAGAAAAGACAGAATTATAGCATCAGCAATTGAAATTATCAGTGATTCAGGATTATCAGCACTTACAACCCGTAATCTGGCATTAAAGGAAAATATGTCAGAGGCATTATTATATAAGTATTTTGGCGGAATAAATGAAGTATTGATAGAGGTCGTTGAGTATTATTCTCGTTTTGATAATGGAATCAGACAGACCGTTAAGGCAAAAAAAGGAAGTAATATGCAGAAGATCCGTGATTACATGGAAGCATATACTACATATTATGATAATTATTATGCTATTTCTACTCTGATGCTGCAGTATGAGGAACTTCTGCACAACATAGATACCAGAGAAAAAATAGCATGGTGTATCACTGAGAGACTGAATTTCCTTGAAGATCTGTTCGCAAAAGCGATAGAGGAAGGTGAGATTGTTGATCTTTTTTCGCCGGCAGAGCTGGCAAATAATATTACAGGTGTTTTGATGGCACATATTCTTAGCAGAAGAATTACGTACCATAAGAAAACATTTAAGCAGGAATTCATGGATAATATAACAAAGTGGTTTGAATTGATTAAAAAGTAGATTAGGAGGGGTATATTCATGAAGGTATTGGTAGCAGAGGATGATATTGCAAGCGGAAAGTTTATGCAGAAATTATTATCCAAGTATGGAGAGGTTGTCCTTGCAAGAGATGGTATTGCAGCAGTGGATGAATTCGTAAATGCAGTGAATAACAACGAACGTTTTGATCTTGTATGTATGGATATCATGATGCCAAAGATTGATGGTTACAAAGCACTTGCGTCTATCAGAGATGCAGAGCGCAAGCTGGGACTTGCCAGAGATTCCAGATGTAAGGTAATTATGATCAGTGCATTGGATGAAGGGTTTGATTCCAGTTATGCGAGTGATGATTACGAGGAATATATCTGCAAACCGATTGATATAATCAAGTTTGACAATCTGATCAAGAAACTTGATTTAATATAATATGACATAGGAATAATAATATGGATTTATTTGATTATATGAGACAGTCCGGTATGAGGGAGGAAGCACCTCTTGCAAAAAGACTGCGGCCTTCTACATTGGAAGAGATTGTCGGACAGGAACATATCCTCGGAAGCGATAAGCTTTTGTACAGGGTAATCAAAGCGGACAAACTGAGCTCCATTATATTATACGGCCCTCCGGGCACAGGAAAGACCACACTTGCCATGGTTATTGCCAATACGACAAGTGCTGATTTTAAGGAGCTCAATGCGACGACGGCAGGGAAAAAAGATATTGAACAGGTAGTAAAAGAAGCAAAAGATAATCTTGGCATGTATGGCAGAAAAACCATACTTTTTGTTGATGAGATCCACAGATTCAACAAAGCGCAGCAAGATTATCTTCTTCCATTTGTAGAGGATGGTACCGTCATTTTGATAGGGGCAACGACAGAAAACCCATACTTCGAAGTGAATGGTGCTCTTATTTCGCGTTCTACCGTGTTCCAGCTTCGCCCTTTATCCAGGGAAAATATTGCGGTACTGATCCGTAGAGCTGTCTATGATGTGGAAAAAGGAATGGGTGCATATCAGGCAGAGATAACAGATGAAGCGGTGGACTTTCTGGCGGATATGTCAGAGGGAGATGCAAGGCATGCCCTGAATGCAGTTGAACTCGGAATTCTATCTACAGAACGTGATCCTGAATCAGGGAAGATCTGCATTGATCTTCACGTTGCGGAGGAATGTATACAGAGACGTTCCATCCGATATGACAAAAACGGAGACAATCACTACGATGTCATCTCTGCGTTTATCAAGAGTATGCGCGGCTCAGATCCGGATGCGGCTGTCTATTATCTTGCCAAAATGTTATATGGCGGAGAGAGTGTTACATTTATAGCGAGAAGGATCATGATATGCGCATGTGAAGATGTGGGAAATGCAGATCCGCAGGCTATTGTGGTCGCTTCTGCCTGCGCGCAGGCTGTAGAGCGTGTTGGTATGCCAGAGGCACAGATTATACTTGCACATGCTGCAATATATGTGGCATGTGCACCGAAGAGCAATGCGATCGTCAATGCGATCTTTGCAGCGAATGATGCTGTAAAAAGTGTAGGAGGATGCCAGGTCCCGGTATATTTGAGAGATGCACATTATTCAGGGGCGGCGGATCTGGGTAACACAGGTTATAAGTATGCGCATGATTATCCGATGCATTATGTCAAGCAGCAGTATCTGCCTGATCAGCTCGTTGGGGAGCAGTTTTATATGCCCGGGGATATTGGATATGAAAAGGATATAAAATCATGGCTGGACCGGCTCAGGAAAACTGAATGAGATACATCCATGATACATAAACATGATACAGTAAATATATCCGAATTCATGGATATAGAATCGGAATTTTTATGGAATGGAGAAATGATATGAAGAAAAAGAAAGTGGTTATCATAATTATTATTGCGCTGATCTTGATTCTTGGCGCCGGTGCCGTATACTTTGTGATCAATCACAAGAAGACGGCAAATGAAGAATTGGTCTATGTGGAGTCAGTAGCCAATATAACGGGAACCGGGCTGACCGGGGATAATCGTTATATGGGTGTTGTTGAATCACAGGAATCCAAGGGTGTGGATAAAGCATCTGACAAAACTGTAAAAGAAATATTTGTTGAGGTAGGAGATGAGGTTAAGGAGGGTGATCCGCTGTTTGAATATGATCTTGATGAGATGAATCTGAAATTAAAACAGCTTGAGCTTGAATTGTCCAGTATCAACAATAATATTGCGACATTGAATCAGCAGATCGCAACATTAGCAGCTGAGAGAGACCAGGTAGGACCTGATTACAAGATGGAGTATACTGCACAGATACAAAGTCTTCAGGCTCAGGTAAATCAGGGAAATTATGATGCCAGCTCCAAGCAGCTTGAGATCGACAGACAGAAGGCATCACTGGAGAATTCTACAGTATATGCACCTATGGACGGAATCATCAAGGAAATAAATAAAGACGCTGATGGTACAGATGGTTCTGATATGGATTATGGTTATGATTCAGGAAGTCAGCAGAAATCATTTATTTCAATTATGGCACTGGGTGATTACAGGATAAAGGCAACTGCCAGTGAATTAAATGTCAGGAGTATGTCAGAGGGACAGGCGATCATTGTTCGTTCCCGTATGGATGAAAATGTGACATGGACAGGTACGATTTCATCGATCGATCTGGAACATCCGGTAGAGAATAATAATGATTATTATTACTCTGATTCTTCCAATCAGACATCAAAATATCCATTTTATATTACACTTGATTCTATTGATGGTCTAATGCTGGGGCAGCATGTCTATGTTGAACTTGATTATGGACAGGGTGCATCAAAGGAGGGCCTGTGGCTGGATGAGTATTATATTATGCAGGAGGAAGGCGCATATTATGTATGGGCTGAAGACCGTGACGGAAGGATTGAGAAGAGAAAGATAGAGGTCGGAGAATATGATGAAGAGATGTATCTTTATGAGATCGTCTCAGGATTGACGACTGAGGATTATATTGCATGGCCGGAAGATCGTATTCAGGAAGGTATGAAGGCAACACACAATTATGAGGATATTATTCCTGATGATGAGGGTATGATAGACGATGGAAGTGACATGATGCTGCCGGATGGATACAGCTTTGATGAGGATGGTAATCTGATAGATGAAAATGGAAATATTGTTGATGATGCCAGTATGCTTGATGGTGAGGATGGAATGATCTATGAAGATGACGGAATGATGTACGAGGATGATGGAGAAGCCATCATGGAGGACGGAGTTTTTGAAGATGATATGGGAGGCGAATTAATTCCCAAGGATGAGTTATCCGACGGAGAGGAGGCTGCCGAATGATACTGGAGCTTCGCAATGTATATAAGACATATAACCAGGGCAGTCTGGATGTTCCTGTACTGAAAGATATTAATCTGTCTGTTGAGGAGGGTGAGTATGTTGCAATTATGGGACCATCAGGTTCCGGTAAATCCACACTGATGAATATTATTGGATGTCTTGATAAAGCAACGTCGGGAACTTATATTCTGGATGGAGAAGATATCGGTAATTATAATGACAGGCAATTATCTTATGTACGCAATAAAAGTATTGGTTTTGTGTTTCAGACATTTAATCTGTTGCCAAGGCAGACAGCTCTTGATAATGTAGGCTTACCTTTACAGTATGCCGGAGTTCCCAAAAAACAGAGAAAAGAGAAATGTTTGAAGGCATTGCAGCGTGTGGGGCTGGAGGACAGAGTTAATTTTAAACCTACACAGCTGTCAGGTGGACAAAAACAGAGAGTAGCGATCGCAAGAGCTATTGTAAATGAACCGAAGATACTGCTTGCAGATGAGCCGACCGGAGCACTTGATTCAAAATCAGGCCTTCAGGTCATGGAGCTGTTTGATCAGCTTCATAAAGAGGGAGCAACTATTATTATGATAACGCATTCAGATGAGATCGCGGGATATGCAGATCGGATCATCAAGATTATTGATGGTGAGCTTCTGGATGGAAGATATGATGGTAGAAAAGAACTTCAGGAGTTGGATCCTGATTCTGCGGCAGCAGCATTTTATGAGTCCGGTCAGGAGGTGGAAGAATGAGTAAAAAAAAGAAGATTATCTTATCCATTTCCATTACGGTCGTTGTGCTTGGGGCTATTGTTGCCCTGCTTGCAGTATTAAAAAGCAAGACGAGAAATAAAAAAACGATAGATGTGTACCCGGTTAATGAAATTGCAATGCAGTCCGGTGATATGGGCTTCTGGCAGAATACGTTGAGTGGAAATGTAACAGTCAATATGGAACAGAAGATATACCTTTCTTCATCTGATCAGGTAGCTGAGGTCAAGGTTAAGGAAGGGGATGTTGTGAAGGCCGGTGATGTCCTTATGGTATATGATACGACTTCACAGCAGCTTCAGATCGAAAGTATGCGTGCTGATGTAGAGATTGCCAGGACGGATGTTGCGGTGGCTGAGCGTGAGTTAAAAGAGCTTCAGAATACAACACCGGTTGAACCGACGACAGAGGAGCCTACGACGGAAGAACCGACCACCGAGGAACCAACGACAGAAGAGCCTACGACGGAAGAACCGACCACCGAGGAACCAACGACAGAGGAACCTACGACGGAGGAACCTACGACAGAAGAACCAACGACAGAAGAACCTACGACAGAGGAACCAGTGACAGAAGAAGAGGATCAGGATACACTGTCAGTTGAGCCAAAGAATATCGTACCTGTTCAAAAATCTTTTGTTCAGAGAGAGTTGGATGATATAGGTGATGATGACATTGATGATGGAGAAGTAACCTATACACAGGAAGAGTTGAATAAAGCAATCGCTGAAAAGCAAAGTGAGATCAAACAGCTTAATATTGAATATCAGCTGAAACAGGTTGAGCTTCAGCTTTTGGAGGTTCAGTCGCCGACAGGTGAGGTACTGTGTAATTTTGATGGTGTGGTCAAGACTGTTCTGGATCAGGAGACTGCAATCGTCAATAATGAACCATTTATCGTGGTAAGCGGAGATGATGGATATACGGTACAGGCCTATATAGGCGAAATGTCTCTGACATCTGTGCAGGTTGGGTCACCTGTCAGCATGTACAGTTATGATAATGGCATGCGTTATACAGGCGTGATAACAGAGATATCAGATATGCCAAGTGATTACAATTACTACGGAAGTTCGACCGAGACATATTATCCTATGAAGATTGCCATCACCGAGGGAGATGACCTCCAGCAGGGAATGTATATGGAGATCACACTTGATGATTCCGGAGAAGATAATAATTCGCTCTATATTCCTATGGCACTTGTCAATAAGGAACATGGTGCATATTATGTCATGAAAGAGGACAATGGTCGATTGAAGAAGGAGTTTATTAAGACAGGACAGATCGTATGGGGTGATACGATTGAGGTGAAATCCGGTGTCAGTTTCGATGACTATCTGGCTATTCCTTATGCGAAGAATGCACAGGAGGGTGTCAGAACCGTAGAAAAGAGCTCCTCGGATATGTACGGATATTAGGAAAGGAATGGGGATATGATAGAGAATATTAGATTATCTTTTCAAGGTATATGGGCACATAAGATGCGTTCCTTTCTTACGATGCTCGGAATTATTATAGGAATTGCCGCGATCATAGCGATCGTTTCTACGATAAAGGGAACCAGTGAGCAGATCAAGGAGAATCTTGTAGGATCCGGTAATAATGTCGTTCAGGTCCAGTTATATGCAGGAGACTGGACATATACATCCGGAGATTCTACTGCACCGGATAATGCGCTTGTTGTTACAGACAGCATTAAGAAGGAGATCATGGAGATAGACGAAGTAAGCGGTGTTGCGGCTTATCGTATCGGTTCTATGTATGATGGCATCAGTTACAAGGATAAAAAGCTGGAAAATGCTACAGTTATGGGTATTGATAAAGAATATTTCTCTGTTATGGGATATATTCTTACCAGAGGCAGGATGTTCACTGACAGAGATATGAAGGAATTTAAGAAATCCGTTATTCTTGATTCTACAGCGGCGAATACTTTGTTTGAGGGAGATGATCCTATAGGTCAGACACTGGAGATAAGAGGCGATACCTATGTTGTCGTTGGTATTGTTGAGCAGAATAATTCTTTTTCTCCGACGGTTGAAACAATTAGTGACTGGTATACCTATTATTATTCTGATGCAGCAGGGAAGATATTTGTACCTGAAGTAGACTGGCCGATGATATATGGATTTGATGAGCCATATAATGTTGTGGTCAAGGCAACCGGAACGGAGGACATGACACAGGCGGGCAAGAAAACAGCAGATATCCTGAATGGTTATATGGGTGTCAGTACAGAGAATGCATCAGGTATGATGGAAGGTGAGGAAGACGGAGAGAGTGCCATTGAAGGTGGAGAAGGCTCATCTCAGAGCTTCAAATATAAGAGTGAGGATCTGCTGGAGACTGCAAAGGCATTACAGGATGTAAGTTCTGCGACCAGCAAGCAGCTTATCTGGATCGCAAGTATATCACTTCTTGTAGGTGGTATCGGTGTAATGAACATAATGCTTGTGTCTGTTACGGAGCGAACCAGAGAGATCGGTCTGAAAAAAGCCCTTGGCGCAAGGAAAAAAGTGATCCTTGCACAGTTTTTGACTGAGGCAGCGGTTCTTACCAGCTTTGGAGGAATCATCGGAGTAGGAGCCGGAGTCGGTCTTGCTTATCTGGTCTCCAATATTGCGGAAGTACCGGTTGCAATCAGTGGAGCAGCTATAATTATTTCTGTCGTATTTTCGATGGTGATCGGAGTTGTATTTGGTTTTATACCATCCGTGAAAGCTGCCAACCTGAACCCGATCGATGCGCTCAGATATGAATAAACAGGTGAGATTATGAAGAATGACGAATATTTATCAACTTTATCCAGGAAAAAAGGCTATCGTATACTGGCATGGATATGTATCATAATTATAGTTGGCCTGATTATTGCAACTCTGATTACCGGTATTACAGGAAGTCCATATTTTATGGGCTGCCTCCTGCTTTGCATTATCGTTCCGATATTCTTTTATGTGGCTCTCTGGCTGGGAAGAGTTTTTAATTCTATGAATCCCGGGACAAAAGAAACGCAGGACGCTGACAGTAAAAGAGAGTAACATAAAAGGATTGAAAAAAAAACAATATTTTGATATACTCTATATCAGTGTAATTTACCAGATAAACGATAAGATTTGATAGGAGATTTGATAAGATGAGTTTATTAAAGGATTGGCGTGATCATGCATATGGTCTGGATGACAGAACACCGGAAGGAAAAGAATTCTGGCTGAATTATTTTCAGAAAGAAAAAGGAATATATGAGCAGATACTGAGCTATCCAAAGGAATATGTGCATGGTACAGTTAAGGAACTGGCTGAGCAGTTTGATGTATCCATAGAACTTATGGTAGGCTTCCTTGACGGAATAGACGAGAGCCTTCTTGAGCCGAATAACATTGATGAGATGGATGAGGATACTGAAGTATCTCTTGCTTTTGATCCTGAGAAGCTGTATATGAATATGGTTGGATGTAATGCAGAGTGGCTGTATACATTGCCTCAGTGGGATGCGATCCTCACTCCGGAGCGTAGAAAAGAACTGTACAAGATTGAGAAATCATCAAAAACGATCGTAAAGCCACCAAAGGTTGGAAGAAATGATCCATGTCCTTGCGGAAGCGGTAAGAAGTACAAAAAATGCTGTGGAGCAAATTAATATGAGCGGTAAAGTATCACAGACCGGTAACAAGCCGGATGTCCGGTACAGTGAGCCGCAGATGCAGGCCATTACACATGTCAGAGGCAGCATGATGGTGATTGCCGGACCGGGTAGTGGAAAAACCACGGTGATAACAGAGAGAATAAAGTATTTGATAGAATCTGCGGGAGTTTCTCCCGCAGATATTCTTGTTATTACTTTTACCAGAGCCGCGGCGGGCGAGATGGAAAACAGATTTCGGGCGCTTACAGATGGTAAGGGTTATCCGGTGCGATTCGGCACGTTTCATTCTATTTTTTTCTGGATTATAAAAACTGCATACAATCTTAATAATTCCAGTGTGATTTCGGAAGATGAAAAAAGAAGCATATTGGATAGGATCATGAATCATATGTCCGTCCGGTATGACAATAAAGATGATATCATATCCAGTGTTCTGGCACAGATCAGCCTTGTGAAGTGTGATATGATCGATATTGATAATTATTATAGCCGGGATATGTCCGATGAGGTGTTTCGGACTCTGTACTCTGAGCTTGACAGAGAGTTGAAACGGCTTGGTAAGATAGATTTCGATGATATGATGGTGATGTGTTACGAACTGTTGACAAAACGCCGGGATATATTGGAACAATGCCGGCATATATTTCGATTTATTCTGGTAGATGAGTTTCAGGACAGTAATAAGCTACAGTATGAGATATTGAAATTATTGGCGAAACCGGATGAAAATGTATTCGTAGTCGGTGATGATGATCAGTCTGTATATGGATTTCGCGGGGCAAGACCGGAGATCATGCAGCAGTTTATAAAGGATTTCCGGGGATGTAAGCAGGTGGTTCTCGGGGAGAATTACAGATGTGACAGAAGGATAACTGAACTGTCTGCAAAATTAATACAAAATAACAAAAACCGATTTACCAAGCTTCTCAGCGCGAAAAACCAGAATGATGGTGTTGTCCGGATAATCAGAACAAAGGACAACAATGATGAAAATAACAAACTGATAGAGGAGCTTCGCAAAAATCATGCATCGGGGATTCCCTATGAGCAACAGGCCGTGCTGTACAGAACCAATATACAGCCCAGAAGACTTGTATATAAACTGGACAGCTATAATATTCCATATACACTGAGTGATTCCATGCCCAATATTTTTGAGCATTTTGCTGTCCGGAATATGCTTGATTATATGCATGTTGCAACCGGTGATATGTCCAGAACAAGATTTTTAAGGATCATGAACCGGCCGGGAAGATACATAAGCCGTGATATGCTGCTTGAGGATCCTGTTGATTATGATGCGTTGCGTTGGAGGCTCAGGCAAAAGAGCTATGCAGTGGATAATCTGGATAAAATGATAGCAGATCTAAAGCTTATACGGAAAATGAGACCATATCCGGCGTTGAATTTTATTAGAAAATTTGTAGGTTATGATGCTTATTTGAAGGAGTATGCAGAATACCGACAGACCGATGAGGGAGAATTTTACGACATCCTGGATGAATTCGCGTCAATGATCGTCGATATGACCAGCTTTGGAGAGTTGTTTGAATACGTGGAGGATTATACGGAGGTCCTGAATCGTCAGGAGCTTAAGAAGAGGGACAGAAGCGGCGTCAATCTTATGACAATGCACAGTGCGAAGGGGTTGGAGTTCGATTCGGTTTATATTCTTGATGCGGTAGAGGGAATTACCCCCTATAAAAAAGCCAGAACCCCGTCTGAACTCGAGGAGGAAAGACGGATGTTTTACGTCGCAATGACCAGAGCGAGACATTCTCTGGTTATTTACACACCCGATGTGGTAGCAGGTAAGGTTATGGATCAGAGCAGATATGTGTCTGATATCATGGGATAGATAAAAGAGGTTATTAAAATGTTATTTTCCAGTATTACATTTTTATTTGCATTTTTACCGGTTGTGCTACTGGTATACTATGTATTACCAAAAAAATTAAAAAATGCCGTACTGCTTGTTTTCTCCCTGGTATTTTATGCGTGGGGAGAACCAAAGTATGTATTGGTGATGATCGCATCGGTTCTTGTGGGGTATGGGCTTGGACTTCTGACTGCAGGATTTAAGAGTAAGGGGAAAATGCGCTCTGCAAAGCTTATGGTGATACTGGCTGTCGGAATAAATCTTGGAATCCTTCTGTTTTTTAAATATTCGGGATTTTTTGCAGAAAATCTGAACAGGATCCCCGGTATCAGCATACCGGTGCTTGAGTTGGCACTCCCACTGGGAATCTCATTTTATACGTTCCAGATATTGTCCTATTCGGTAGATGTATACAGGGGAACTGTGGAGGTTCAGAAAAACATAGTTAATCTGGCAGCATACATTACATTATTTCCACAGCTGATTGCCGGACCTATTGTGCGGTATGAGACAGTGGAAAAGGAACTGAAGGACAGACAGGAGACAGTGGATGATTTTGGGGAGGGGGCAAGGCGTTTTATCCTTGGTCTTGGTAAGAAGGTACTGATTGCCAATGTGGCAGGTGAGCTCTACGATACGCTGTCTGTTCTTACACCTGCTGAAAATAGTGTGATGTTATCATGGATCTGTGCATTTGCATTTTCACTTCAGATATACTTTGATTTTTCCGGTTACTCGGATATGGCAATCGGGCTTGGCAGAATGTTTGGATTCCATTTTCTGGAGAACTTTAATTATCCGTATATCTCCAGAAACATCACAGATTTCTGGCGCAGATGGCACATATCGCTTTCGTCGTGGTTCAGGGATTACGTTTATATACCTTTGGGAGGCAATAGAAAGGGTCGTCTTAAAACGTTGCGGAATATGTTTATTGTATGGCTTCTGACAGGTTTCTGGCACGGTGCATCCTGGAATTTTATTTTGTGGGGATTATATTATTTTGTTCTGCTTATGCTGGAGAAAAATGGTCTGGGCAGATTGCTTGAAAAACTTCCTAAGGTGTTCCAGCATATATATGCATTGTTCTTCATTAATCTGGGATGGGTTATCTTTTCTTATGACAAGATGGCAGATCTGCTTGGAGCATTGCGTAATATGTTTGGATTTGGCGGGCTTCCGTTTATAAACGAAAGAACAATGTTTTATCTGTTGTCTTATGGATTGTTTTTGATTATTGCCTGTGTGGCTGCAACGCCGCTTCCGGGTAAGACAGTAACCCGGGTCGTAAAGAGGGTGCACGGGGAAAAAGTGGAGAGTGTCGGTCTGCTGCTTTTCCTGTTTGCAGTAT
Source organism: Wujia sp. (assembly GCA_051877775.1). Lineage (GTDB taxonomy): Bacteria > Bacillota > Clostridia > Lachnospirales > Lachnospiraceae > Coprococcus_C. The sequence continues at coordinate 121,576 of JBJEJF010000008.1, read as the reverse complement.
TGCTGCTATCTACTGCATTTTTGGCGAGTGATGCATTTAATCCGTTTTTGTATTTTAGATTTTAGGAAGGATGATCCGGTATGCGTAATAAAATGATCTCACTGCTGTTTGTGGTCTATATACTTGTTTTTGCAATTGGAACGATTCTTGTGCGTGACAGGGATTTTTCTGAGATGGAGAACCGTAATCTTGCCCAGATGCCGGTCATCAGTGCAAAATCAGTTCTGGATGGAAGCTTTTCATCGGATTTTGAAAAATATATGAGTGACCAGATCATGGGAAAGGACATGTTGGTCAGACTGAAGGTGCTTGAAAACCGCGCTCTGGGTCAGAAATGCATTAATGGTGTATATTTTGCAGCGGATGATATGCTGATTGCAGATTATATAAATCCATATAACCAGTTGTCAAAGAATCTGAATTATATCAATGAGTTTGTTGAAAATAATCCGGAGCTGGATTGTACATGGCTTCTGGCACCAAATGCATGTTATATATATGATGATAAACTTCCGGCTTTTGCATCGTACTATGATCAGGGAGAGGTGATGGCTTATATTGAAGCAAATGCTGTGGAGAGTATGCGTGTGGTCGACTGCAGCCGGGAACTGATGGCTGACAGAGATTCATATATATATTACAGAACAGACCATCACTGGACAATGCATGGTGCATATATCGGATATAGTGTATTATGTGATGCGCTTGGCATAGATGCCGTGCCGGAGGATAGATATGACATCAGAACCGGAAGTAGTACATTCCTCGGGACACAGTATTCCAATGCACCGATGTTTGCTCAGAAACCCGATGATATTCTGCTGTATTATAACCCACAGGGGAATTATGAAGTGGAATATGTGGATGATGGTGTTACAATGAATAGTCTGTATAATACAGACAACCTGAAAATAAAAGATAAATATACAACATATCTGGATGGAAACCATTCTTACGTAAAGATAAAAAGTAATTCTTCCAATGATGAAAAACTGCTTGTCGTCAAGGATTCTTATGCTCACAGCCTGCTTCCTCTTCTGGCAGATAACTATAGCGAGATCCATGTCGTAGATCTTAGATATTATCATCAGAGTGTAAGTGCGCTGGCAGAAGAGGAGGGTATAACGCAGGTCGTTTTTATTAATAATCTGGATTTTATCAGTACAGATGATAATTATCTGTGGCTGCAATAGAAGAAGTCCTGATCAGGAGGATGTTTAATCCTCCTGATCAAGTTCGTTGAATTCTTCTTCGTCCAGAAGCTCATCAAAGGCATCTGCAACAGCTTCGTACTCTTCTTCAGATTCGATCTGGCTCAAGTCTATATCGTCTCCTTCCAGTTCTTTATAACGATATAAAAATACTTCATTTTCATCATAACCTTCTATTACTTTGTCCGGAAGTAATGCAATGTAGTCACGATCCCCAACAGGAAAGATGGCGATGACGTCACATGAAAGTTCCGTTCCATCATCCAGAATCATTGATACCTTTGCTTCGTCATATTCATCGAGATTATCGCTTAAACCCATATTTTGTCCCTCATTCTTTCTATAAATGGTATTTTGGAGTTCGGCAATACATTTAATGTCAGGCGGATGCCATAAACAAAAGCTTCAACCGCTTGAAAAAAAATATATATTGTTTATAATATCATAAGAGAAAATATATCAATGGTCAATAAAAAATTAAAAGAGGAAGAAAATAAAAACGAGGAAGAAAACATGAAAAAGTTGATGAAGTACTTTAAAAACTACAAGCTTAAGGCTGTGCTGGCTCCGTTATTCAAGATGCTTGAAGCAAGCTTTGAATTGCTGGTTCCCCTGGTAATGGCTGCCATTATCGATAATGGTATCAAATATAATGACAAGCCATATATTTACAGGATGGCCCTGCTGATGATCGCACTTGGTATCATCGGTCTGGTTTGTTCGATCACAGCTCAGTATTTTTCTGCAAAGACAGCGATGGGGTTTGGAAAAGAGCTTCGGTATGACCTGTTCAGGCATATTGAGACGCTGTCCTACACTGAGATCGATCAGATAGGAAGTTCAACACTGATCACACGTATGACTAGTGATGTCAATCAGGTGCAGACGGGTGTGAATATGTTTTTAAGACTGTTTATGCGTTCTCCGTTTATCGTATTTGGTGCGACAATTATGGCTTTTACAGTGGATGCGCATGCAGCAAAGGTATTTCTTATAACTTTACCGGTTCTGGTTGTAATCGTGTTTGGAATCATGTTTATATCGATTCCTCTGTACAAAAAAGTACAGGGCTGCCTGGATAAAGTATTGTTAAAGACGAGAGAAAACCTGTCCGGTGTGAGAGTGATCCGGGCATTTAATCAGGAAGGACAGGAAAAAGAAGAGTTTCGTGATGTGACGGACGAATTGACAAAGGGACAGATATTTGTAGGAAAGATATCCTCTTTCTTAAATCCGCTCACATATGCGGTTGTCAACCTGTCTATTGCAGCTTTGATATGGAAAGGTGCAGGTCAGGTAGAACTGGGTATATTAAAACAGGGTGAAGTATACGCGTTAGTCAATTATATGTCTCAGATCCTGATAGAGTTGATCAAGCTGGCTAATCTTATTATTACAGAGACAAAGGCAGTGGCTTGTGCGAATCGTATCAGCAGTGTATTAGAGACAAACAGTACGCAGGTTTATTCTGAGACTCCTGTTTGTGTGGAACTGGAACAAAACGAAGATGTGCCGAAGGTGCAATTTATTAATGCGGGACTTACCTATCAGAATGCGATGGAGTCATCGATAGAGGGAGTTAATTTTACTGCCTGTACAGGGGAGACGATCGGTATCATTGGTGGTACCGGTTCGGGAAAATCATCTCTGGTCAATCTGATTCCTAGATTCTATGACTGTACACAGGGAGATGTTCTTATAGATGGTGTCAATGTAAAAGATTATCCTAAGGAGCAACTGATCGACAAGATCGGTGTAGTTCCTCAGAAAGCTGTGCTATTTTCAGGAAGTATAGAGGATAACATGAGATGGGGCAAGGCAGATGCGACAGACGAAGAGATTGACTGTGCACTCGAGATCGCTCAGGCAAAGGATTTTGTCGACGCGAAGGAGGGCGGTATAAAATTCGTTCTCAATCAGGGTGCGAAAAATCTTTCGGGAGGCCAGAAACAGAGACTGACCATAGCGCGGGCGCTGGTAAAAAAGCCGGAGATACTTATTCTGGATGACAGTTCATCCGCACTCGACTATGCCACCGATGCGGCACTTCGCAAGGCGATTAAGGAAAAAACAGATAATACAACGGTGTTTATCGTATCGCAGCGTGCTTCTTCCATTATGTATGCAGATAAGATCATTGTTCTGGATGATGGCAGGGTAGCGGGTATCGGAACACATGATGCGCTTCTTGCTGATTGCGAGGTATACAGGGAGATCTATTCTTCACAGACTAGAGAGGAGGTGCAGCACCATGCAGAATAAGAAAAATAAAACAGATAATTCGGGCATTATAAAAAGGGTGTTAAAGCATATTAAAAGATATGCATTTCTGGTTTGCCTTTCATTTATCTGTGCTGCAATATCCGTTGCGTCAACACTTTATGCACCGATCCTGACTGGTAATGCGATTGATCTGATCGTGGAGCCGGGCAAAGTGGATTTTGACGGTATCAGAGAGATTATTTTGCGCTTTATTATAGTGGTAGCTGTCACGGTCGTATCCCAGTGGCTGATGAATATTATTAATAATCATATTACGTATTCTGTAGTAAAGGATATCCGTATAGAAGCTTTTAACCATCTGGAGGAGCTTCCTCTGGCTTATATCGATTCTCATCAGCACGGAGATATTGTCAGCCGTATTGTGGCTGATATTGATCAGTTCGCTGACGGACTTCTGATGGGATTTACACAGTTGTTTACAGGTGTTGTTACTATCCTGGGGACACTTGGCTTTATGGTATATATCAATGTGCCGATCGCAGTTGTGGTCGTTGTTCTGACACCGGTATCTTTATTTGTTGCATCGTTTATCGCAAGAAGAACATACAGATTGTTTCACAGTCAGTCGGAGACGCGAGGAGAACTTACTTCACTTGTGGACGAGATGGTGGGACAGCAGAAGATCGTGCAGGCTTTTGGTTATGAGGATGATGCTCTGGAGCGATTTGAGGTTATCAATGATAAGCTTGAAAAAGACAGTATGAATGCAACCTTTTATTCGTCAATTACGAATCCTGCTACACGATTTGTCAACAGCCTGGTATATACTGCGGTTGGAATAATCGGTGCTTTATCCGCGATATCGGGCCGGCTTACGATCGGGCAGCTGACTTGTTTCCTCAGTTATGCAAACCAGTATACAAAGCCATTTAATGAGATATCTAATGTAATTACGGAATTACAGAATGCCATAGCATGTGCAGGACGTGTGTTTGAATTGATCGATGAGGAGCCGCAGACTGCAGAGCCGGAGGATGTGAAGACATTAAAGGATACCAGAGGGGAGATTCATATTCAGAATGTTGACTTTTCGTATACGCCGGAACAGAAGCTGATTCAGAATCTGAATCTTCATGTGAAACCGGGTATGCGTGTTGCCATAGTTGGTCCTACAGGATGTGGAAAAAGTACACTTATCAATCTGCTGATGCGTTTCTATGATGTAAAAAACGGAAGCATCAGTGTGGATGGAACGGATATCAGGCATCTTACAAGAGATAGTCTGAGAAGCAATTATGGTATGGTATTGCAGGAAACATGGCTCAAAACGGGAACGATCAGAGAGAATATTGCATATGGCAAGCCTGATGCCACGGAAGAGGAGATCATCGAGGCGGCAAAACTTGCGCATGCACACAGCTTTATTAAGAGGTTACCGAAAGGGTATGATACGTTTATCACAGAGGATGGCGGAAACCTTTCTCAGGGACAGAAGCAGCTTTTGTGCATTACCAGAGTCATGCTCCTTTTACCACCGATGCTGATCCTGGATGAGGCGACTTCGTCTATAGATACGAGAACGGAGATTCGTATTCAGAAGGCATTTAACCGTATGATGGAGGGACGAACCAGTTTTATTGTGGCACATCGTCTGTCGACGATCCGTGAAGCTGATATTATACTGGTCATGAAAGATGGAAATATCATAGAACAGGGTTCTCACGAAGAACTGATGGCTATGAATGGATTTTATACAAATCTTTATAATTCGCAGTTTGCACACTAGCAATCTATTGACAAAGAAAAGTGAATCGAATATCTTATTAATAGTTGGATATTTGAACAATTTGGGATGACAGGAGAGTAGAAAAGATGAAGATTTTTAATACATTGACCAGGAGAAAAGATGAATTTGTTCCTATTCAGGAAGGAAAGGTCGGTATCTATGTGTGCGGACCTACTGTATATGATTATATTCATATCGGAAATGCAAGACCGATGATCGTATTTGACACACTGAGAAGATATCTGGAGTATAAGGGATATGATGTGAATTATGTATCTAATTTCACGGATGTGGATGATAAGATAATCAAGCGTGCCAATGAAGAAGGCGTGGATGCATCTGTTATATCCGAGCGTTATATCGAAGAGTGTAAGAAGGATATGGAGGCTTTGAATGTGCGTGAGGCCACTGTGCATCCAAAAGCAACAGAGGAGATCCCGGATATGATAGAGATGGTTCAGACTCTGATCGATAAGGGATATGCATACGAGGTAAATGGAACAGTCTATTTCAGAACCAGAAAATTCCATGATTATGGTAAATTGTCCAAGAAAAATATTGATGATTTAAGAAGCGGATTCAGAGAACTGCTTGTTTCGGGAGAGGATGAAAAGGAAGATCCCCTCGATTTTGTTCTGTGGAAACCTAAAAAGGAGGGAGAACCTTCATGGCCATCACCATGGGGAGACGGAAGACCCGGATGGCACCTTGAATGTTCTGTCATGTCCAAGAAGTACATTGGAGATGTCATAGATATTCATGCAGGTGGCGAGGATCTTATTTTCCCACATCATGAAAATGAGATCGCACAGTCTGAGGCAGCCAATGATAAGGAGTTCTCCAGATATTGGATGCACAATGGCTTCCTTAAGATCAATAATGAAAAGATGTCCAAGTCTCTCGGCAATTTCTTTACGGTGAGGGAAATCGGAGAAAAATATGATCTGCAGGTGATCAGATTCTTTATGTTGTCTGCACATTACAGGAGCCCTCTCAATTTTTCGGCTGAGCTGGTTGAGTCTTCGAAAAACGGACTCGACAGAATCAGAACAGCGGCTGCCAGACTGGAGGATGCCATTGCATCCGGTAAAGAAGGTGTGATGTCAGATGTGGAAAAGGAAAAGGCAGAGGAGCTTAACTCTTATGTTGGTAAATTCGAAGCTGCCATGGATGATGATCTGAATACGGCAGATGCGATCTCAGCAGTTTTTGAACTGGTCAAATTCGCGAATACATCAGTAGAAGCAGGTGTGAGCAGCAGAGAATTTACGCAGAAGATCTATGATACATTAGAAAAACTGACGGATATACTGGGTATCGAGATCAAAGAGGAAAAGGGGCTTCTCGACGAAGAGATTGAAAACCTGATTCAGGAGAGACAGGATGCCAGGAAAGCAAAGAATTTTGCGAGGGCAGATGAGATCCGTAATCTTCTTACAGAGAAAGGAATTATTCTGGAGGATACAAGAGAAGGCGTAAGATGGAAGAGGGCATAAAGAATACAACAGATATAATTGAAAATATACGTCAGGTGGACTGGGAATCTGTGGAGGAAGACGGATCGGCAAAAGGTAAAAATGCAACGCTGTCTGATATGGCATCCCAGTATTCTCCTCTGGCACTGGCATATCTGGGTGACAGTGTGCTTGATCTTATGGTGAAAAGCTATTTTGTCATGAATGTCAACAAACAGACATATAAGTATCACAAAGATGTCAGTAATATTGTCAGAGCTGTAAATCAGGCGGATTTTATTGATTTTGTTGCAGATGACCTGACTGAGGATGAGATGGATATATATAAGAGAGGACGGAATGCAAATACACATTCTAAGGCCAAAAATGCGACAATGGCTGAGTACAGAAAGGCGACCGGACTTGAGGCATTGTTTGGTTATCTGTATCTGAAAGGTGATGTGAAGCGGCTCCAGACGCTGGTGCATCAGATGATAGAACGATACATGAACCGGTAATATTGCAAGATGCAAATATAGTAATATTTGCAGGATGGAGAGAAAATGGAAATCAATAAAACAAATCATGAGCAAGAGGAAGAACAGAGAATTGAAGGAAGAAATGCAGTTCTTGAAGCATTTCGTTCTGGAAAGACCATAGATAAACTGTATGTCCAGGAGGCATTGAGGGATGGTGTTATCAGTTCCATTCTGCGAGAAGCAAAAAAAAGGGATGTTATCGTGAATTTTGTCACGAAGGACAAGCTGGATCAGATGTCACGGGACAGGAAACATCAGGGTGTGATAGCTTCCTGCTCAGCATATTCATATTCAGATATAGAGGATATCTTTGAAGTTGCAGCACAAAAAGGTGAGGATCCATTCGTCTTTATCCTGGATGAGATAGAAGACCCGCATAATCTGGGGGCTATAATACGAACCGCCAATCTGTGTGGAGCACATGGAATCATTATACCAAAGAGACGTGCCGCCGGGCTGACTTCAACGGTGGTAAAGGCATCGGCAGGTGCAATCAACTATACCCCTGTTGCAAAGGTCACAAATATTGCCAAGACGATCGAGTCACTTAAGGAGCGCGGAATGTGGTTTGCTTGTGCAGACATGGATGGACAGATCATGTATGACTGTAATCTGACAGGCTCGCTTGGACTTGTAATCGGCAATGAAGGAAGCGGTGTGAGCAGGCTTGTACGGGAAAAATGTGATTATGTGGTATCTATTCCGATGAAAGGTGATATTGATTCCTTGAATGCATCTGTGGCAGCAGGTGTACTTGGTTACGAGGTTGTCCGCCAGAGAATGGGCAGATCATAAATGATATGATCAGGGAGTATGTATGAATTACAATACATTATCAGATAATGAGATCATAAAACTGATTCGCAGTCAGGATGCTGATGCGATGGAGTATATGTTAAAAAAATATGGAAATCTGGTCAAGCGTGAGATAAGGACAGTATATCTGATTGGCGCTGAGATGGAGGATCTGACCCAGGAAGGTATGATCGGTCTTTTTAAAGCTATTCGTGATTATGAACCGGATAAAGGAGCTTCATTTTCTACGTTTGCAACCCTGTGTATCAGACGTCAGGTGCAGACGGCTATAAGGACTTCCAATCGCAAAAAGCATACTCCGCTCAACACATATATATCTATCTATGCCGAAAATGAAGAGTGTGGTACAGCGCTTGCTGACGACTTGGAGGCTGAACAGAACGTATCTAATCCGGAAAATATGGTGATAGCAAGAGAACAGCGTTCAGTACTTGAGAAAAAGATCCATTCCGAGCTGAGTTCTCTGGAGAACAAGGTTCTGGAATTATATCTGGATGGTTTATCATACACGGATATTGCGATGAAACTGGGGAAGACTGAAAAGGCGGTGGACAATGCCCTGCAGAGAATAAGGTTTAAACTGAGCCGGTAAAGGTATACGTTTTCTTTGCTATATTTTCCTTGACAATAACAATAAAATAAAGTATTATCTTACTTGTGTTTAAAATACACAAGCTGCTGTGGCTCAGTCGGTAGAGCGTCGCATTGGTAGTGCGGAGGTCACGGGTTCGATTCCCGTCAGCAGCTTTTTTCTTTTGCTCTAATTTAATTTATTTTGTGAAAATTCCGTAAAATTCGTCATTTTAAGCAAAAAAATAGTGCATACTACCATATATTGTGGTATAATTTCTTATGTATAACTATGAAATGGTTTACATAAGTTAAAAAATGGAGATTGCTTATGAAAAAATATAATAAAATATTGTATGTTGTTCTGGCATTTGTGCTTGTCCTGACCCTCTCGGTTTCGTGGCAGCCTGAGCTTTGTCATGCTGCGGAGACAGACGGAAGTGTGACGGCAGATTATGTTTATTTTAGGGAAACACCGGGGGGAACACCGATTAAGGACACAAATGGCATAACGATCATGCTTATGTCCGGGCAGAAGGTCTCGGTGCTTGATACGACAAATACATCATGGTATAAGGTCACTTTATCTTATGGAGGAAATACTTATACAGGATATGTGTCATCTGCATATATTTCCATGCAGTCAGCTGAAGAACAGATGGAAGCACAGCCTTCATCTGATGCTGATTTTGAGGCTGAGTTGTCCGCAGAGGGATTTCCGGAGAGTTATAAGGTATATCTTAGGAAGTTACATAGTTTGTATCCGGAATGGAAATTCAAGGCCATCCAGACCGGCATTGATTGGAATACATTGCTTGAAAATGAGGTCAATAAAACAGGTCAGATCAAGAATCTTGTATACGGAAGCAGTTCATATCCTCATTACAACTGGAGATCTACCACGGTAGGATATAATTATGCAACGGATACATGGAGCCCTTATGACGGAACCGTATGGTACGCTGCGTCTGATGAACTGGTTGCATATTATCTGGATCCGAGAACCTATCTCTATGAGAATTATATTTTTGTATTTGAGAGCCTTTCCTATCAAAAAGGAGTTCAGAACAAGAGCGGTGTAGAGGCGATATTAAAGGGTTCGTTTATGTATAAGACCACACCTTCCGGTGAGAGTAAAACATACTCGCAGCTGATCATGGATGCAGCTGCTGCAAGTTCTGTAAGCCCTTATCATATTGCATCCAGAATCAGACTTGAGATGGGAACAACGGCAGGTGTAGCTGCGTCAGGTACGAGCGCGGAATATCCGGGTATCTATAATTTTTATAATATTGGGGCAACTGATACGGCCAATGGTTCTCCTGTAATCAAAGGGTTGGCATGGGCTGCTAAGTCAGGCTCCTATGGCCGGCCATGGAATACTGTGGCGAAATCGATTACCGGAGGAGCACAGTTCCTCGGGGCATCTTATATCTCTGTAGGACAGAATACACTTTATACGCAGAAGTTTAATGTCACGAATAAGGGAAGTCTGTTCAGTCATCAATATATGACGAATGTACAGGCACCGGCGACAGAGTGCCTTACCAATTATAATGCATACAAAAACAATAATCTGCTTAACTCGTCGATGCTGTTTGAAATACCGGTCTATAAAAATATGCCGTCATCAGCTGTCTCAAAACCTGCTGATTCAGGCAATCCGAATAACTGGTTGAAATCACTTAGTGTGAGTGGATATAGTCTTACACCGACATTTGGGGTCAATAAGACAACAAAATATTCTCTGATCGTTGATGAGTCGGTTAAGAGTGTCAAGGTTTCTGCAAGTCCGGTGAATAGCGCTGCAAAGGTGTCAGGAGCGGGAACATACTCCCTTTCAAAAGGTGATAATAAGGTTACGATCACAGTAACTGCGCAGAATGGATCTACCAGAAAGTATGTCATAACAATAGTACGCGGATCATCTCAGGGTGGTGGAGGCGGCAGTTCGGAACCGTCAGACACGAAGAAGGGTGATGTCAATGGAGATGGTAAGATATCTGTGCTTGATATCGTAAAAATACAGAGAGTTCTTGTTGGACTGGACACACCGGATGACGAGACAAAGAAGGCGTGTGATATTAACGGGGATGGCAAGATCACAGTTATTGACATAGTAAAATTACAGAGACATATTGTCGGGATAGAAACATTAGCTGATTAAAAGAAATCAATAGATGGATCAGGATATGTGATGGTACATATACACAAGGAGGAACGACAGATGAAGAAAATGAGAAAATTTTTGGTTATGGTATTTGCCATGATATTATGCCTCAATATAGGTTTTATAACTGCAAAAGCAGACAGTGCAAATGTTACGATAGCATTGTCATCTGATACTGTAAGCATTGGTAACAATGTGACAGTGACGGTCACAGTAAGCGGATCGGATGTGTCACAGTATGATATATATCTGACTTATGATTCTTCTGTGTTGCAATTTAACTCGGGTAGCGGTGCGGCACAGGCAAATGGAAGCGGAGGAACGATCAGGCTGGTCGGAGGAACAGGTTCTACGTCTATCAGCTTTACGGCGATCGCAAATGGATCATGCTATGTATCGACCAGTGGATCAGAGGTGTATAATATTAATTATGAGCAGGTACCGATATCACATGCCGGCGCAAGTGTGACAGTATCTACTTCTTCTGGTGAGTCTACGACCGAGGATAACAAAACAGAAGATCAGGATGGGAATAAGACAACGTCATCTACAACTGAAGAAAACACAACGGAGGAGGATCGTTCAGCCAATTGCAACCTGTCTTCACTGCAGGTCTCACCGGGAACACTTGACCCTAAGTTTGCATCGGGAACAACTTCGTACTTTGTTCAGCTTGAGGATGATATAACCAGTATTGTTGTCAGTGCACAGGCAGAGGATGATAAGGCATCTGTCAGCGTATCCGGTGGAGATGAGTTGAAAAAAGGCGAAAATATCGTCAAGATCACAGTGACTGCAGAGAATGGCGCAGTCAAGATATATAATATTCGTGTGGCTGTCGGGGAGATCCTTGATCAGGCTGAGGTCGTTGTCGATGGAAAGACTTATCGTATCGTGGATGATGCAACAGACCTCGAAGTCCCTGAAAGATATTCTGCAACAACGATTCAATATCAGAAATGGGATATCATGGCATATCAGTCTCCTAACGGCAAAATCGTGCTCGTATGTCTTGAAGATGAGAAGTATGAGAGAGCATGGTTCGTCTATGATAAAGAGCAGGACAGTTTTATTCCATATCAGGAATTCTCCTCTGAATTTAACAGATATATCATATTGCCTGTACCGGAAAATACAGCTATTCCGGATGGATATATGGCGACTGAGCTCAAAATAAAAAATCATAATATTACAGCATACCAGTCAGCAAATATTGATGACAAGGACATATATCTTGTATATGCGATGAATATTGATGGAGATGCGGGATTTTATCTGTATGATGCCCAGGAAGGTTCTTTTATGAGATATGTGCCTGAGCATATACAGAATGATGTATCGACAACTGCAACAGTAGATGATGCAACAGTGACAGATGCAGACACGGACGCTCCGGAAGAAGGATTTTTCAGCCGGAAAAATCTTATATATATTTTATGTGGAATGGGTTGCATTCTGGTCGCTCTGATAATTGCCATAATCGTGCTTGGACTTAAAAAGAAGAAAACTGCTATGGAATTGGAACAGGCAGAAAGCATTATTGAACAGCTGTCTGAGCAGAGAGAGAAAATAAAAGGCAAAGAGGCTGTAATGGAGATGACGGTAACAAGTGAGGATACCGATCAAACAGAAGTACCGCTGGTGGACATCGCTGAACCGGAGACGACAGAAGGGCGCAGTGACATTCTGAATTGTGTAAAATCCAGAGCTGAGGATATATTGGGAAAACATGAAGAATCTGCTATGGAGGAGATTCATGAGGTCAAGGCATATTCAAAAGACAATAAGGATGAAAATACAAAATCAGAAGCTGAATCAAAAAAAGAGTCAGATAAAAAGGCTGCCTATGAGTCTTTTGAGCAGGAATCAAAGCGTATAAGAGATAAAATCAAAGAAAGCTATGATGCCAGCCAGGACAGTGCATTTGCGGAAGAACCGGCAGAGCCATCAAAGCAAACAGATAGCGAAAAAAAGGATGAAAAAAAATAATCAGATCTGGTGAGAAGAAATGATCAGACTTGAAAATTGACGTATCAGGCATTTAATGATATGATATTATTTAACGACATTTTTAGGGAGAGTGGAGTATTTTCTCTGGCAGAATATAAGGAGGCTTACATGGAAGGTGAAGTAATCTCAAAGAATTTTATTGAACAGGAGATCGATAAGGATTTACGGGAAGGAAAATATAAAAAAGTAGTAACACGTTTCCCACCTGAGCCAAATGGATATCTCCATATTGGACACGCAAAGTCAATTTTACTTAACTATGGATTGGCAAAAGAATATGGAGGACAGTTTAATTTCAGGTTTGATGATACGAATCCTACCAAAGAGAAGACAGAGTATGTACAATCTATTATAGATGATATCAAATGGCTTGGAGCAGATTTTGGAGATAAGATATTCTTTGCATCAGATTATTTTGATGCAATGTATGAAGCTGCTGTTAAGCTGATCAAAAAAGGGAAGGCCTATGTGTGTGATCTGACTGCCGATGAGATCAGGGAGTACAGAGGAACACTGACTGAGCCTGGAAAAAACAGTCCATACAGAGACAGAAGTGTGGAAGAAAACCTGCAATTATTCGAGGCTATGAAAAATGGAGAGTATGAGGATGGAAGTAAAGTTCTTCGTGCTAAAATCGATATGGCCAGTCCGAATATGAATATGAGGGATCCTGTTATCTATCGTATTGCAAGAATGACACATCACAATACGGGTGATAAATGGTGTATCTATCCGATGTATGATTTTGCGCATCCGATCGAGGATGCCATCGAGGGTGTTACACATTCTATCTGTACATTGGAATTTGAGGACCACAGACCGCTGTATGAGTGGGTCGTGAATGAACTTGAGTATGAGACACCACCTAGACAGATAGAATTTGCCAAGCTGTATCTTACCAACGTTGTAACTGGCAAGAGATATATTAAGAAACTTGTTGAGGATGGAATCGTAGACGGATGGGATGATCCTAGACTGGTAAGTTTATCTGCACTTAGGAGAAGAGGGTTTACTCCGGAGTCTATAAAGATGTTTATGGATCTTGTGGGCATATCCAAGTCACAGAGTTCTGTTGATTATGCGATGCTTGAATACTGTATCCGTGAGGATCTGAAGATGAAAGCAGATCGTATGATGGCAGTTCTTGATCCGGTTAAGCTTATCATTGATAATTATCCGGAAGGACAGGTAGAGTATTTTGATATAGACAATAATCAGGAGAACCCGGATGCCGGTACGAGAAAAGTAGCATTCAGCAGGGAACTCTATATTGAACGTGAGGATTTCATGGAGGTCCCACCGAAGAAATATTTCAGACTTTTCCCGGGTAATGAGGTTCGCCTGAAAGGTGCTTATTTTGTAAAATGTGTGGATTATAAGAAAGATGAGAACGGTAATATAACAGAGATACACTGTACCTATGACCCTGAGACACGCAGTGGTTCCGGATTTGAGGGACGCAAAGTCAAGGGAACGATACACTGGGTATCTGCCGAGAGTGCTGTGGATGCCGAGGTTCGTCTGTACGAAAATATCGTTGATGAGGAAAAAGGCAAGTTGAACGAGGATGGAACACTGAACTATAATCCGAATTCACTGACAGTTTTAAAAAACTGTAAGCTTGAGGCTGCATTTAAAAATGCAGCTAAGGGAGATTCATTCCAGTTTTTGAGACATGGATATTTTTGCGTGGATGTCAAGGATACAACTGAGAACAATCTGGTATTTAACAGGATCGTCTCATTAAAGAGTTCTTATAAACCGAATTAGGAGGAAACAAATGGGGTTATTTTCTGATATGGCTGAATTCGGTCTAAGCGGATATGAGAATACAAATGTGATTGACAAAGCGGGCTCCGGTCTACAGGTAAAATCGGAAAATGATGCCCCGCCGGAGAAGTCTCAGGAAGAAAAAGAGAAGGAAGCTTTATATGACAGGCATTTTACCTGCCCTGTATGTGATCTGCCGTTTACATGCAAGTTCGTGCGGGCGGGAAAAGCAAAGCTGCATGATAAGGATACCGATCTCAGACCGATCTATGAGGATATGGATCCGATCAAGTACGATGTTATTACTTGTGATAAATGCGGATACTCTGCACTTACCAGATATTTTGGTAAATTATCTACAAGACAGATGGTTGAGATCCATAATCAGATAGGAGATCATTTTAACGGCATTGAAAACCAGCTTGATCTGTATACCTATGATGATGCGATTGCACGTTATAAGCTTGCACTGCTCACGACCGTGGTTAAGAAGGCAAAGAACAGTGAACGGGCTTATACCAGTATGAAGCTTGCATGGGTTTTAAGAGGAAAGCGGATGACACTTGAACCGGGTGATCCTGAGATAAAAAAAGTATATCAGGAGGAAATGGAGTGCATCAGTAATGCTTATGACGGGTATTGTCTTGCAATTTCCAGTGAATCATTTCCGATTGCGGGTATGGATGAATATACGCTTCAGTATGTGATGGCAGATATGGCCAGAAAGCTTAAAAAATACAATGAAGCTGCAAGATTGCTCGCAAATGTTATAACAGCCAAAAATGTCTCGTCCAGATTAAAGGATCAGGCTCTGACGTTGAAAGAGTTGATCAAACAGGATATTAAAAACAGTAAATAAATGATTGGGGTGTATTTTTGTATGGGGAATATGACTTCTTCATCTAAAAAACATATTAGGAAGATTAATCATAAAAAAAATACAGAAAAAAATAAATGTGTGTATATCATGGTATCAAAGACATCCACATGGCCTTCAAATGTGATCAGGATGTGGACGAAACAGCCTTATGCGCATACATCTCTGGCTCTGGACATTGAATTAAATGAAATGTACAGCTTTGCCAGAAAAAAATTAAATAATCCATTTGATTGTGGATTTATTTCCGAAGATATTACATCGGGAGTTTTTGGGAGGGATATCAATACGACCTGTCAGATCGCAAGATTGTGGGTTACAACGAATCAGTATAAACAGATCGTAAAAATATTAAATCAATTTGAGCAGGACAAATCCTTTTATCATTATAATTATCTTGGAATCTTTGGCGTTATGTGTAATCGTGCCATTGAGCGTAAATATAATTATTTTTGTTCCCAGTTTGTGTATTATGTACTGCAGAAAGCAGGGGTCCAGATGTTTGATAAACAGCCTGGTCTTACACGACCGGAGGATTTCCGTGTGTGGGATGATCTGGAGATAATATACAGAGGAAGATTGCGGGATTATCGTCAATGTCTTGCTGATTTTTATCCCAAGGATAGATTTGGACGGTATATTGAAGATCATGAATCCCAGTACAAATTTGCAGAGATGATGAATTATGAGATGGCAGCTTCCATTTATTAGTCCTTGGAATATATTATAACGATACATAATAAGGTGTGTATATCCGATGAAAATATTCTGATATACACACCTTATTATTTGATTTTTATTCTACGAATGTATGGTTGGTTTTTATTATTCCCCTAGGCAGGGCATCCTTGGAATTCTTCCACGGTTCATTTTTGTATCGGTAGTCAAATTTGTCTATAAACCAGCCTATATCGCCATTTATGCGCTCCATATTTTCAAAGTAAACTTTGTTCAGAGCATCAATAAAGTCGCTGCATGCATCTTTGGAAAGCTTAGTGCCGGCATAGTCATATAACAGACCATAATGCCAGGTGCAAAATCCTTTGCTGTTTTTGAAGTTTTCTCTGAAGGTGTCATCTTTTTTCCAGAGATGAAAGATGGTGTCTATATATCGGTCAAAAGTCTTTTCAATGCGTTCACATATAAAACATGTGCTTTCAAGATTGCGGATATAGTCACCGACGGAAGATGAAGTCTGTTTTTTGAAGAATCCTCCGGAGACAGCCGGTTTATTTTCACTTAATGCCTTCAGATCCCGGATAGTCTTATCTGTATGGGTCTTAAGCATGAGTGCAAGACCAAGCCGGTTCTTTTCACCATAGAGGATCCTGATGTGATGACTGCAGAAACCGAGTTTATCGGTCATGGCACGGTTGTCATCCTCCATGTAGCTTGGACCCATGGTGTAATCAATGGCATTTTGCTCAAGCTCTCTGTGCATTGCACAGAGGGGACATTCACAGTCTGCCTGAAATGCGTCATTAACCGGAATTGTATATAGTTGTTCTGCCATATTGCATATCTCCTTTGCATTTTATATTTAATTCAATTATTTAATTATATATGAAAAAACATTTGTATGCAATCAATGACAAGGTTACTTGAAAAAAGTATTTCATTCCTGTAAAATGCCATTATGTTTTACAGATGAACCTTTTTGGAATATTACATTTGGGATAATTGGAATAAACATGCGAGGACAGGAATATGAATATATACAGTAGGGATAATGATCTGATCTTAGATGAGCTGTGTGATTTTGACATTGAGGATATTCTGGAATGTGGACAATGTTTCCATTATGAAAAGATAGGAGAGCATGATTATCTGGTGTGTGCAGGACAGGAACTGCTTCATATACGGCAGACGCGATATGGAAACAGCATGGGACAGGCTGTCTTGTACGATACAACGGAAGAGGAATATCAGAGGATCTGGCATAATTATTTTGATATGGGTACAGATTATGGACATATAAAAGAAACCATTCTGGCGGCAGATAGCAGGCTTGGATCAGCCGTGGTTGCAAAACCGGGAATCCGTATTCTACATCAGGATTTCTTTGAGACTCTGATCTCTTTTATCATATCCCAAAATAAACAGATACCGCATATCAGGCAGCTGATAGAAACATTGTCAAAACAATATGGGACAAAAAAAATAAAACCGGATGGTAGTAAGGGGTATACATTTCCGACACCGGAACAATTGTATATGGTCAGTGAGGAGGAGCTTCGCAAATGCAAAGTTGGTTTTCGTGCACCATATATAAGGGACGCGGTAGAGAAAATATATCACGGAGAGTTGAGGGAGGAGCATCTGAGAAAGATGTCTGTGGATGAGGCCAGGGCAGTTCTTATGACGATCAAAGGTGTCGGTGAAAAGGTCTCTAATTGCGTTTTGCTGTTCGGATTAGGTCGTGCAGATGTATTTCCTGTTGATGTGTGGATGAAAAGAATCATGGAAACACTCTACTTTAAGAAGGATACGGGCAGAGAGGAGATCGAGAAGTTTGCATATGTACATTTTGGTGAATATGCAGGGTATGCACAGCAGTATCTGTTTTATTATGGAAGAGAAAATGGTTTGGGAAAATCATGATATGAACAGAGGCCAATAGGAAAAATGTGTAAAATTTGTTAAAAGTTAAAAATAGGGGTTGATTTTTTCTGAAAAATGATTACAATAAGAAATATGTTAGCACTCAATAAAAGTGAGTGCTAAAACAAAATGTTAGGAGGAATATTATAATGAAGTTATCACCTTTAGGAGACAGAGTTGTATTAAAAGAATCAGTTGCAGAAGAAACGACAAAATCAGGTATTGTTTTACCTTCACAGGCAAAGGAAAAGCCACAGTATGCAGAGGTCGTTGAAGTTGGCCCTGGTGCTGTTGTAGATGGAGAGAAGATACCGATGGAGGTTAAACCGGGAGATAAGGTTATTTATTCCAAGTATGCCGGTACAGAGGTTAAGCTCGGAGATGATGAGTATATTATCGTAAAACAGTCAGATATTCTTGCAGTTGTAGAATAACAGATATAATAAAGTGAAATCAAGATTAGGAGGCATATAAAGATGGCAAAGGAAATTAAATATGGAGCTGAGGCAAGAAAGGCTCTTGAAGCAGGCGTAAATCAGTTAGCAGATACAGTAAGTGTAACACTTGGACCAAAAGGAAGAAATGTGGTTCTTGATAAGTCTTTTGGAACACCATTGATCACGAATGATGGCGTAACGATTGCAAAGGAGATAACACTTGACGATCCTTTTGAGAACATGGGAGCTCAGATCGTAAAGGAAGTTGCAACAAAGACCAATGATGTAGCTGGTGACGGAACAACCACAGCAACTGTCCTGGCTCAGGCCATGATAAATGAAGGAATGAAGAACCTGGCAGCAGGTGCTAATCCAATCGTACTTAGAAAAGGTATGAAGAAAGCATGTGACGCAGCAGTAGATGCAATCTCTGAGATGAGCCAGTCAATAAATGGCAAGGAACAGATCGCAAGGGTAGCATCAATTTCAGCAGGAGATGACAGTGTCGGTGAACTCGTTGCTGATGCTATGGAGAAGGTTTCCAAGGATGGTGTTATCACGATCGAGGAATCAAAGACAATGAAGACAGAGCTTGATCTTGTTGAAGGTATGCAGTTTGACAGAGGTTATATATCTGCTTATATGGCTACAGATATGGAGAAGATGGTTGCAGAGCTTGACAACCCATATATCCTTATTACAGATAAAAAGATATCCAATATCCAGGATATCCTTCCATTGCTCGAGCAGATCGTTCAGGGTGGACAGAAACTTTTGATCATCGCTGAGGATATCGAAGGCGAGGCACTTACGACACTTATTGTCAATAAGCTGCGTGGTACATTCTCAGTAGTTGGAGTTAAGGCACCTGGCTATGGCGACAGAAGAAAAGAAATGCTTCAGGATATTGCAGTTCTGACAGGCGGACAGGTTATTTCAGAAGAGCTTGGTTATGACTTAAAGGAGACAACACTCGATCAGTTAGGTCGTGCCAAGAGTGTAAAGGTGGCAAAGGAGAACACCGTAATCGTAGATGGATATGGTGCTAAGGAAGATATCGAAGCAAGAGTTAACCTAATCAAGACACAGCTTGCTGAGACAACTTCAGAGTTTGATAAAGAAAAGCTTCAGGAGAGACTTGCTAAGCTGGCTGGTGGCGTAGCTGTTATCCGTGTGGGCGCTGCTACAGAGACTGAGATGAAGGAAGCAAAACTTCGTCTTGAGGATGCTTTAAATGCAACAAGAGCAGCAGTAGAAGAGGGAATCATTGCAGGTGGCGGATCTGCATATATCCACACTACCAAGAAGCTTACAGCACTGATCGATTCTCTTAGCGGAGATGAGAAGACTGGCGCTATGATCGTATCAAAGGCGCTTGAAGCTCCACTTGCACATATTGCATCAAATGCAGGTCTTGAGGGTGCAGTAATCATTAATAAGATCAAGGAATCAGAGGCTGGCGTAGGCTTTGATGCATACAAGGAAGAGTATGTCAATATGATCGATTCTGGTATTATTGATCCTGTGAAGGTAACAAGAACAGCACTTCAGAATGCAACTTCTGTTGCTTCCACATTCCTGACAACAGAGTCAGTAGTTGCTGATATTAAGGAAGATGCACCTGCTATGCCTGCAGGCGGCATGAACGGCGGCATGGGAATGATGTAGTAACCTGAGCTGAAGGCGAGGTAGATACCTGGCGAAGTCTATCAGACACAACACCCCATAAGGGATGCTTTTACGATATAAAAATGAACCATATCAGCAGATATGGTTCATTTTTTATACCACAATTTAAAATGTAAACCTACACATGCTATAAGTTGACAATAAAAATTCCCTGTGTTATAACCATAGCGGAGGAAAATAGAAATGAAAACAAGGGATAAGTTATTAGAACTATTTGAATCAAATAAAGGTGAATTTTTTTCCGGGGAGGAGATCGCCCAGAAGCTGAATATATCCAGAACGGCTGTATGGAAAGCTGTAAAGTCTCTTCAGGGGGATGGATATAATATCAATGCAGTTACAAATAAAGGTTATTGCCTTTCTGTTGATACAGATATATTGTCTCCGCAGGGAATTCATAAATATCTGAGCCCAAAATGTAAGAAACTGGATATCACCGTTTTGCCGTTTGTGAGATCGACGAATTCTTATGTTTATGAGAAAGCTGTTGCGGGGCAGAGTGAAGGGTATGTTGTTTTTGCAAATGAACAGACGGAAGGCCGCGGACGATATGGACGAAATTTTTTTTCACCGGATGCAACAGGCATATATATGAGTATGTTGCTCAGACCGTGCAATTATTCTGCAAAGCAGGCTGTAAGACTCACGACGATGGCGGCAGTTGCAATGTGTGAGGCGATCGAAGCGGTCTCAGACTGTCCTGCCCGAATCAAGTGGGTGAATGATATATATGTCAATGATAAGAAGGTGTGCGGAATTCTTACAGATGCTTCTTTTAGCCTTGAAAACGGTTTGCTTGAATATGCGGTACTTGGTGCGGGAATCAATGTGTATCTGCCTGATGGTGGATTTCCGGAAGAGATCAGGGATATCGCGGGCGCAATATTTTCCGGGCCGCAAAATGATATGAAAAACCGTCTGGCGGCAGAGTTCCTGAATCATTTTATGATGTATTACACAGGAGAAAATCAACAAAGCTATATAGAAAAATATCGGGAGCGGTGTTTTGTTATAGGGCGGCAGATCACTGTCAATCGTGACGGAAAAATGTGCAATGCACATGTGCTGGGAATCGATGATGAATGCAGACTGTTAATCAGGTACGATGATGCAACGGAAGAATATCTCATGTCAGGTGATATCAGCATAAAAATATAATCAAGGAAAACGAAAGGTGACAACAATGTTAATAGCGATCATTTTATATATTATAATCTTAACTGGTGTAGGAATCTATGATGCATTTAAGGTAAAGACGTTTGAAGATTATGCGGTTGCAGGAAAGAAACAAAGCTTTTCTCTGGTGTTTTTTTCGCTGATGGCAACGATGATCGGTGCGTCAGCCACGATCGGCATGACAGACAGGGTAGTCCAGATAGGATTTCCGGCATTCTGGTGGCTTGGTGTCGGTACGATTGGATTGATTCTGCAGTCTGTCCTTTTGTCCGAAAAAATAAGGAATCTTGATGCCAATACATTGCCGGATGTTGCGATGAAGACGGTGGGAAAGGGAGGAAAAACCCTGCTCGCAGTGATAATTGCCGTATCATGGGTTGGAATTATCGCAGCTCAGATCGTTTCAATTGCCAAAATAATGTCTTTTGTTATAAACGGAGCTAACCAGAGGGTTCTTGTGGTTGCGATATCGGTCATCGTTATAATATATACGCTGGTTGGCGGACAGATGTCCGTGATCAAAACAGATGCAGTCCAGTCATGGATCATTGCTGCGGGTGTTATTGCAACATGTATCTATCTATTTGTATGTAAGGGGCAGGGCAATGCGGAGATAATTTCCGGCATTGATTTGGTAAATTCTGATTTTAACATGATGGATTTGATTAATTTATTTTTTATCACAGGGGGTGCTTATTTTCTGGGACCTGATATTATATCAAGAAATCTCGTTTCAAAGGACGGAAAGACAGCCAAAAAGGCCGCTCTTGTTTCGGGAATCTGTCTGATTTTTTTTAGTGCGATCATCACATTGATAGGAATGTGGGTCGTCGTAAATATAGGAGATATCGGTGGTCAGAATCCGTTGCTTTATATTATAAATAATATTGTGCCTGCACCGATAGCAGTTATATTGTGCCTTGCACTTATTTCAACGTTATTGTCATCCGCGGATACCTGCCTCATCAATGCAGCGTCTATCGTGGAATACGATCTGCTAAAGCGGGATAAGATAAGTGAAATACGTATTATTGTAGGCATACTTGGCATTGTGGCATTATTGATCGGTCTTTTTAAAAGTGATATTATTGGTCTTCTGACTGGTGCGTATTCCATATATACACCGGGTATAGTTTTCCCACTTTTTATGGCTATCTGGTTTCATGGCAAACGTAAGGTGTGGAAACCGGCCTGGTATGCAGCAGTTATCATCGGAGGAGGAATGGGTATACTGAATACATATTTCTCGATTGGTTCGGAATATTTTCCTCTTATTGGTATGGGGATCTCTCTTGTACTCAGTATAGTTTCCATATTACCTGTATTTGAAAAAAATAGTTGACAAATTAAAGTAATGTGTTATACTTGTAGTAGAACAGATGGAATAAATCTGATAAAATAAGAAAGTCCGGTAGGGATAATTTGACTTGGATAAGGAGGATAGAACTATGGATGCAGAAAAATTTACTAAAAAATCATTGGAAGTAATTGAAAATTGTGAGAAACTGGCATATGAGTATAATAATCAGGAGATAGATCAGGAGCATTTGCTTTACAGTCTTATAACAGTAGATGACAGTCTGATCGCCAAACTCCTTGAAAACATGGGAATTAATGTAGACAGCTTTGCAAAGGAAAGTGAGAAGCTGGTCGCATACAGGCCAAAGGTATCGGGTGGTAAGCTGTTTACAAGTCCTGATTTCTCCAAAGCTCTGATTCAGGCGGAGAAGGAATCAAAACAGATGGGGGACTCTTATGTATCTGTCGAGCATTTATTTCTGGGAATCCTGGAGAAGATGAATAAGGCAGTGAAGGGCCTTATTATGGGTTATGGTATCACACGGAATAAATTCCTTGAGGTATTGGCAGAAGTACGTGGAAATAAACGTGTCGAGAGTGATAATCCGGAAGCAACCTATGACACATTAAATAAATATGGATATAATCTGGTCGAGCGTGCGAGGGAACAGAAACTTGATCCTGTTATCGGGCGAGATACGGAGATCCGTAATATTATTCGTATTCTCTCAAGAAAGACGAAAAATAATCCTGTATTGATCGGTGAGCCCGGTGTTGGTAAAACTGCTGCAATAGAAGGCCTGGCGCAGCGTATTGTGAGTGGTGATGTACCTGCATCACTGAGAGATAAGGAGATATTTGCACTTGATATGGGCGCAATGCTTGCCGGTGCAAAATATAGGGGCGAATTCGAGGAGAGACTGAAAGCTGTATTGGACGAGGTCAAAGATTCGGATGGACATATTATATTGTTCATTGATGAGCTTCATACTATCGTCGGGGCAGGTAAGACAGAAGGATCTATGGATGCCGGCAATATGTTAAAGCCAATGCTGGCAAGAGGAGAGCTTCACTGTATCGGTGCAACTACATTGGATGAATACCGGAAATATATCGAGAAGGATGCTGCACTTGAACGTCGTTTCCAGCCTGTTATGGTGAATGAACCGTCAGTTGAGGACACCATTTCTATTTTAAGAGGTATTAAGAACCGTTACGAAGTATTTCATGGTGTTAAGATCAGTGATGGAGCACTTGTCAGTGCGGCGACATTGTCTAACCGTTATATTACAGACCGGTTCCTGCCGGATAAGGCAATCGACCTTGTAGATGAGGCATGTGCTATGATCAAGACAGAGCTTGACTCCATGCCGGCTGAACTGGATGAGATATCAAGAAAGATCATGCAGATGGAGATTGAGGAGGCTGCCCTGAAAAACGAGACGGATCATCTGAGCCAGGAGCGGCTTGAGAACCTGCGTAAAGAGCTTGGAGATCTGAAGGAACAGTCAAAGCAGATGAAGGCTGTGTGGGAAAACGAAAAGAAGGGCGTAGAGCATATCAGACAGCTTCGGGAAGAACTTGAGACAGTTAAAAATGAGATCCAGATCGCACAGCGTAGTTATGATCTTGAAAAAGCTGCAGAACTGCAGTATGGAAGGCTTCCACAGATTCAAAAAGAACTGGAGGAGTTGGAGAGCAATGCCAGCGAGAAAGAACGCAGTCTGGTTCATGAATGTGTAACTGATGAAGAGATCGCCAAGATCATTTCCAAATGGACGGGAATACCGGTTGCCAAGCTTACTGAGAGTGAACGTAATAAGACACTGCACCTTGCAGATGAGCTTCATAAGAGAGTGATTGGGCAGGATGAAGCCGTGGAACTTGTCAGTGATTCTATCATTCGTTCCAAGGCAGGTATCAAGGATCCGACAAAGCCTATTGGTTCTTTCCTGTTCCTTGGACCGACAGGTGTAGGTAAGACAGAGCTGGCCAAGACACTCGCACAGGCGTTGTTCGATAATGAAGCCAATATGGTTCGTATCGATATGAGTGAATATATGGAGAAACATAGTGTGGCAAGACTTATTGGAGCGCCTCCGGGATATGTCGGTTATGATGAGGGAGGACAGCTCACAGAGGCTGTCAGAAGGAAACCATATTCCGTTGTATTGTTTGATGAGATCGAGAAAGCACATCCGGATGTCTTTAATGTGCTGTTGCAGGTGCTTGATGATGGACGTATCACAGATTCCAAGGGTAAGACAGTAGATTTTAAGAATACGATTCTGATTATGACATCTAATATTGGTTCGGAATATCTGCTTGATGGAATTGATTCGAATGGTAATATCAAACAGGAGTGTGCAGAGCAGGTAATGAATAGTCTTCGTGGACATTTTAGACCTGAGTTCCTGAATCGACTGGATGAGACGATTATGTTTAAACCGCTTGATAAGGCGGCCATCAGTGGTATAGTGGATCTGCTTCTTAAAGACCTGAATGAGAGAATATCTGATAAGGAACTGAAGCTGACATTGACGGATGCTGCCGTTGACCACGTGATTGAAGCCGGTTATGATCCGCAGTACGGCGCAAGACCTATGAAACGTTATCTGCAGAAAAATGTTGAGACACTGGTTGCAAGAAGTATACTTGGCAATACATTGCATGCCGGTGATACGATCGTACTTGATTATGATGGCAGTCATTTTATAATAAAATAAGGTTATAACAAAGCAGTCCGTTTGTTCCTTGCGTGGAACTGACGGACTGCTTTATATCAGATGTAATTAACCGATATTCAAAATGTTTGTTTTAGGAGCGGTCTGCCAGTGGTACATAGGTGCGTGGCTCTGCGACAGACATATATGCCGGACGTATGATCTTATTTGCGTTTGTGAGTTCTTCAATGCGGTGTGCGCTCCAGCCGGCGATTCTTGCAACAGCAAACAGTGGTGTAAATAATTCATCCGGTAATCCCAGCATGGTATATACAAAGCCACTGAAGAAATCTATATTTGGACTTACGCCTTTGTAGATCTTGCGCTTTTCTGCAATGACTTCTTTGGCGAGTCTTGCGACATTGACATACAGATTATATTCATCCTGCATGCCTTTTTCCTCTGAAAGTTTGCCGACGAAACGTTCAAACAGAACTGCACGTGGATCAGAGATAGAATATACAGCATGTCCCATACCATATATAAGCCCTGTATGGTCAAAAACTTTTTTGTCCAGAAGATCACAGAGATATGCACGAATGGCATCAAGATCCTCCCAGTCCGTAACATGCTGCTTCAGATCGTCAAACATGAGTTTAACTTTTACATTTGCGCCTCCGTGTTTTGGACCTTTCAGAGAGCAGAGTGAAGCGGCAACTGATGAATAAGTATCTGTACCTGATGATGTTACAACATGTGTTGTGAATGTGGAATTATTACCACCACCATGTTCGGCGTGCAGCACGAGAGACAGATCCAGAACCTTGGCCTCTGTATCAGTGTAACTTTTATCCTGACGCAGGAGACGAAGAAGATTTTCTGCAGTAGATAGTTCCGGTTTTGGCTGGTGGATATAGAGTCCGTGTCCCAGATCATAATGTCTGTATGCCAGATACGAATACACGGCCAGAGCCGGAAAATTGGCAATCAGCTCGATGCACTGGCGCAGAACATTTGGTATGCTTATATCCGAAGTGTTTGTATCATATGAACTTAATGTCAGAATACTTTTGGCCAGGGCATTCATGATATCCTTGTTCGGCGTCTTCAGGATGACATCGCGGACAAAATTATGTGGAAGTCTGCGGTAAGAGCCAAGGAGCTCCTGAAAATCCTTTAGAGCTTTTTTGTCCGGCAATTCACCGAAGAGCAGAAGATATACAGTCTCTTCATATCCAAAACGATTCTCGCTGGTGAAACCGTTTACCAGATCAAATATATTGATACCCCGGTAAAAAAGTTCACCATCAATCGGTGTGGATACTCCGTTTATGATACGGGAAGAGTTGATCGTGGATATCTCGGTCAGTCCCGTGAGGACACCTTTTCCATCCAGATCTCTCAGCCCCCTTTTTACTTCGTATTTGCTATAAAGATCAGGATCGATCCTGCTGTTTCCCTCACAAAGCTCTGCCAGTCTGTTTATCTCGGGTGTGACAGATGAGAATTCGACGTTGTTCATGAAATCACTCCTTAATGATTTTTCTTGTAACTTCTTTTCTTTATAAAATAATTTCGTGTAATATTTAATAATATAATACAAAAATGACATTTTATCAAATATTATTAATCATAATTTGTGGAATGAAGGATGATAGGTGCCTCACCGGAAGGCAGTTATGTTTTTTTAAAATTTATTATTTACTATAATAAATTATGGCTTTATAATATTATAGATTTGTTCTATTTTGATGTAGAAAGAGATGAAAAAATGTATAAGTACAATAAAAAAATACTGTTTTCGGATATAGATTCGAGTGCGCGGATGTCTGTTAGTGGAATTATGAATGCTATGCAGGATTGTGTAAATATTAATTCTGAGTCCGTAGGCAGAGGAATCAGCTATATGAAGGAGACAAAGCGGGCATGGTTTGCCATCAGCTGGAATATCGAGATAAAACGATATCCGGGTATGTTTGAGGATGTGGTCGTCAAGACATGGCCGTATGATTTTTCAACATCCATGGGATTCCGGAATGTTATCATCACTGACAGTACCGGGCAGGATATTGTGTGTGCGGATTCAATCTGGACGCTGGTTGACATGACAACAGGTAGACCGGTCAGAATTACTGAAGAGGACAGAAAGGGTTATGATCCCGAAGAGAGATATCCGATGCCGGATTATGGGAGAAAGGTGAAGATTCCGGATAACTTAATTGATGTCGGGACAGTACAGGTCTGTCATGCGGATATTGATTTTAACGGACATATGAGTAATGCGCGGTATATACAGATGGCAGCTGAATATGTAGACCGGGGAATGGAGATTACCAGAATCAGGGTAGAATATAAGAATCAGTCCAGGTATGGAGAACATTTGAAGATCATGTGTGCAAGAGAACCATGGGGACAGGATGACGCAGATGCCATGGAGACAGATGGATCGAATGCCAGTGAGAGATATGTTGTATCCTTTACAGGTGTGGAGGACGGAAGTATAAAGGCATCGGTCGAGTTTCTGGTCAGGTGATCCGTATGGAACGAATATATGCATGTATGGAGGAATATGTAAATGATAGAAAAATCAGATTATGGCAGGATATTATCAGACGGCCTTATCACCGATATGATCCATATGGCGCTGGAGGCAAGGAAGCGGGCTTATACACCATATTCTCATTTTCAGGTGGGTGCAGCTTTGCTCGTTGATCATCCAAAGGAGGATGGAGCAGGATTATCGGACGGAAAAATGATTATAACAGGCTGTAATATAGAAAATGCTGCATATTCTCCGGGCAACTGTGCAGAGCGGACAGCTGTCTTCAAAGCGATAAGCGAGGGATATCGTGATTTTTATGCGATTGCAATCGTTGGTGGACGAACGGATGCGGAAGCAGGAAAAACAGAAGCATATGTATCACCCTGCGGAATGTGCAGGCAGGTATTGAGAGAGTTTGTGGATCCGGAACATTTTTTGGTTATTATGGCCAGGAGTGAGACAGATTATGTTGTTATGACATTGGCAGAATTATTGCCGATGAGCTTTGGACCTGATAATCTCAGAATCAGGTAGATTAAGACAATAAGATGGAGGTAAATAATTTGAGTAAGCTTGAGGATTTAAAGGCATACACATTGGTTGAAACACAGAAATTGCAGGAAGTAAACGGCACGGGTTATGTTATGCGGCATAACAAGACCGGAGCACGTGTCATGGTGATAGAGAATGATGATAAAAATAAAGTATTTACCATAGGCTTTCGTACACCGCCTTCAGATGATACAGGGGTGCCTCATATTACTGAACATTCTGTATTGTGTGGATCAAAGCATTTTCCGGTCAAGGATCCTTTTATAGAGTTATGCAAGGGCTCACTGAATACATTCTTAAATGCAATGACTTATTCTGATAAGACGGTTTACCCTGTAGCCAGTCTGAATAAACAGGATTTCCATAATCTGATGCATGTGTATCTGGATGCTGTTTTTTATCCCAATATATATGATCGTAAGGAGATCATGATGCAGGAGGGATGGCATTATGAGGTTGATGAGGAGAGTGGAGAGCTGAAGATAAACGGCGTCGTATATAATGAGATGAAAGGTGTTTATTCGTCTCCGGAGCAGCAGCTCTACCGTGTGATAGAAAAATCATTGCTGGAGCATACGGCATACGGATATGAGTCTGGCGGAGATCCTGCACATATATCTGAGCTGACACAGGAGATGTTTCTGGATTTTCACAGAAGATATTATCATCCGAGCAACAGTTATATTTATCTGTATGGTGATATGGACAGTGCTGAGGAGCTGGATTTTATTGACAGGGAATATCTTTCTGCATTTGATTTTCTTGATATTGACTCGGCACTCACAGACGAGCCTTGTTTCGAGAGTCCGAAAAAGGTTACCGGATTTTATTCGCTGTCAGATGCAGATGATGAAGAGGATAACACATATCTGGCATATAATGTCGTGATCGGTCACAGTCTTGATAAGAAACTTTGTATGGCAACGGCTGTTCTGGAACACGCGCTGCTGGTGGCACCGGGAGCACCTCTGAAAAAAGCTCTGATCGATGCCGGTATAGGTAAAGATGTGTTCTCGTCCTATGATGATGGTATCAAGCAGCCTACATTTTCGATCATTGCCAAAAATGCAAACGCATCCGATGAGGACAGGTTCATCAGGATCATTGACGAAACGGTTGAAAAGCTGATCAACGACGGATTAAATAAAAAGGCATTGCTTGCATCTGTCAATTATTACGAGTTCAAGCATAAAGAAGGCAATTATGGCAGGAATCCAAAAGGGCTGATGCTGGGATTAAATGCATTTGGAACATGGTTATATGATGACAATGCAGCACTTGACCTCTTCTCGATGAATCATGTATTTGACGAGCTGAAAGAGGATATAGACAAGGGATATTTCGAGGAGATCCTGAAAAAATATATATTAGAGAATACACATAAGACATATGTAATGCTGATCCCGAAGAAAGGACTGAATGCAAAGATTGAAAAAGAGTCTGCGGATAAGCTTGCAGAATACAGGGCTTCTCTGTCTGAAGAGACCATTCGCAGCATGGTGGAAGAAGTAAAACACCTGAAGGAATACCAGAGTGCACCGAGCACCCGGGAAGAACTTGAGACAATACCGATGCTTGCTATATCTGATATAGACAAAAAGGCGAGAACCATTCAGAATCATTTCAGTGAGATTGAGATGGTCAGGGTCATAAGCCATAAAATATTTACAAATGGTATCAGTTATCTGACTCTGAATTTTGACATTACGGATCTGAATTACAGACTGCTTCCAACTGTAGCTTTGCTGACGGAGATTCTGAAATATGTCGACACAGAGCATTACAGCTACAATGAACTTGCAAATGAAATAAATCTTCATACCGGTGGAATCGGCTTTTCAACTACGGTGACCAACCGAAGAGAGAAAGACAGATATTGCGTACAGTTTCTTGTAAATGCAAAGATGCTGGATGAAAAGATCGACAAAGGGATGGAGTTGATTGAAGAGATCCTTTTCTCTTCGAAGGTCGATGATAAGAAACGTCTCAGGGAGATTATCGCAGAGACCAGGGCAAATCTGAAAAATGACCTGGTATCATCCGGACACATTACGGCAGCGGGAAGAGCGTTGTCTTATATATCTCCTATAGGAGTAGTCAAAGAATTGACAGAGGGTGTCGATTATTATAAATATCTTGCTATGCTGGATGATGATTTTGATAATCAGTATGAACAGCTTGCCGAGGATCTGAAAACAGTTTTGGGAGAGATCTTATGGCGTGGCGGACTGGAGATATCATATACAGCGGATAAAGATCCTGAGGAGACTCTGGCGAGATCCGTTTCCTCGTTGTCCGCCAAACTTTCTTCTCGCCTTGCTTTTGAGCAGACAGAACAGATCGTACCACAGATATATAATGAGGGTTTTAAGACAGCAAGCCAGGTACAGTATGTTGCGACGGCAGGTAATTTTATGGACAGGAATCTGGTATATAACGGAGGTCTGGCCGTACTGTCATGCATATTCTCTTATGAATATCTATGGCTCAATGTGCGTGTAAAGGGTGGTGCTTACGGATGTATGTGTGCATTTTCCAGAAGTGGAAATACTTATTTTACATCCTATCGTGATCCGAATCTCATGGAGACTTATGAGATATATAAAAAAGCACCGGAATATGTCAGAAACTTTGATGCTGATGCGCGTGATATGACCAAATATATTATCGGCGCGATCAGTAAGCTGGATGCACCGCTCACACCGTCCGCAGAAGGTAATTTCAGTTATGTGGCTTATCTGATGGGACTGACAGATGAAGATCTCCAGAGAGAGAGGGATGAGGTGCTAAGCGCTTCCGTGGAGTCGATCAGGGCATTGGCAGAATATGTGGAGGCAGCTACAGATGGAGGCATAATATGTGCAATCGGCGATGAGAATAAGATTGCATCAGCTTCAGATAGCTTTAATACAGTTTTAAATGTATTTTAGATGCATGATTATAATGGAGGAATACATGACAGATAACTATAAATCAGGTTTTGTTGCCATTGTCGGGCGTCCAAATGTCGGTAAATCCACATTGATGAACCGGCTTATAGGTCAGAAGATAGCGATTACAAGCAGCAAAGCGCAGACGACGAGAAACAGGATACAGACTGTATATACAGATCAGGATGCACAGATCATTTTTCTGGATACACCCGGAATAAATAAAGCAAAAAATAAACTGGGCGAGTATATGATGAATGTAGCACATGGTACGCTTGCTGAAGTAGATGCCGTGATGTGGATCGTGGAACCAACTAATTTTATTGGAGCCGGAGAGAGACATATTATTGATGTACTGGGAAAAGTCAGTATACCGGTAATACTTGTTATAAACAAAACGGATTCTGTGCAGGAAACGGCTGTAGTGGAAGCAATTAACACATATAAAGACGTTTATGATTTCGATGCAATCGTACCTGTATCGGCATTAAAGGGAAAAAATACGGATGAACTTATAGTAACCCTGAAAAAGGTCCTGCCATATGGACCTCAGTTTTATGACGAGGATACAGTGACTGACCAGCCGGAACGGCAGATCGTCTCTGAGCTTATCCGGGAGCAGACCTTAAGACTGTTAGATAAAGAGATTCCGCATGGAATCGCTGTGGTGATCGACCGGATGAAGGAACGTCCTGTCACAGGTGACAGCATGGATGAGAGAGGCCTGATGGATATTGATGCGACCATAATCTGTGAGAGAGAATCACATAAGGGCATCATTATCGGAAAACAGGGGAGTATGCTGAAGAAGATCGGGACCAGGGCACGCGGAAGCATAGAGAATCTGTTAGATACCAGAGTAAATCTGAAGCTGTGGGTCAAGGTAAAAAAAGACTGGAGAGACAGTGATACAATGATCCGTAACTATGGTTATCGAGATGAGTGACGGGATACAGCATTCCGTTTTCACAATAAATTTTAAAAGAAACGAGGAGGATAAAAACAGAGTGGAGAGTAAATCGGTTTCCAACAATATCATTGAGCTGAAACACATAACGAAACGGTTTGAGGATGGATTTGTCGCGGTAGACGACTTTAATCTGTCTATTAAAAGAGGTGAATTTGTTACCTTTCTTGGACCATCAGGATGTGGAAAGACAACAACATTGCGTATGATTGCCGGCTTTGATATGCCGAGCGAAGGAGAAATATTGCTTGATGGTAGAGATATCAGCAGCTTCCCACCAAATAAGAGACCAATCAATACGGTTTTTCAGAGGTATGCATTATTTCCGCATTTAAATATATTCGATAATATTGCCTTTGGTTTAAAGCTGAAAAAACTGCCTAAAAATGAGATTGTTAAAAAAGTAAAACGTGTACTTGAGATGGTGGATCTTGAGGGATTTGAGACCAGGAAGGTTCAGACATTATCAGGTGGTCAGCAGCAGAGAATTGCGATTGCGAGAGCACTTGTCAATGAGCCTGAGATCCTGCTGCTGGATGAGCCGCTGGGTGCTCTTGATCTGAAGATGCGTAAAGAGATGCAGCTTGAACTTAAGAGTATGCATGAGAAGCTTGGCATAACATTTATATATGTAACGCATGATCAGGAGGAGGCACTTACCATGTCTGACAAGATCGTTGTCATGTCAGAGGGAAGGATGCAGCAGATCGGTACACCTGAAGATATTTATAATGAACCGAAAAATGCTTTTGTAGCAGATTTTATCGGTGAGAGTAACATCTTTAATGGAGTTATGACAGACAAATTAAAAGTACGTTTTTGTGGTGCCGAATTTACTTGTGTTGATGACGTAGAACACGGAACACTCGTAGATGTCGTTGTGCGCCCGGAGGATGTGATCATCACTACAACGGATCAGGGAAAAATTGCGGGTGTGGTTACTTCTGTTGTCTTCAAGGGGGTACATTATGAGATCGCAATTGAATCCGGTAAGAATGAGATTGTCGTACAATCCACAAAATCGGCGACAGTAGGTGATAAAGTTGGAATCGATATCGAGCCGGACGGAATTCATATTATGATTGCAGAGCATACGATGAACAAGTTTGAGTCGGATGTAATGATGGATAAGGATTATTATCTGGAATTTATGGATGGTAAGATCCCATGTGATCTTACTAAGATTATTCCGAATTCCATGCTTGATAAGCATGGTGTCCTGGTGGATGTGAATGGTGATGAGATTGATATCGATAAGCTCAAGGTGATCGTTTCTATTAAACCTGAAGATATCGATATGAGTGATAATGAAGAAGAAGGAATCGTATGCGGTCATATCATCAACCTGATCTATAAAGGTGATCATTACAGTTATGTTGTAAGAACCGACGACGATGAAGATTTTATCGTGGATGATGAATATTTGTGGAATATGGGTGATTATGTCAGCCTGATTATTCCTGAGGATAAGATACAGTTTTCTTTGAAAAAATAGTGAAAGCTACAAAAATACATATGAGAAGGAGATAAGAGATGAGTGGTTTACGTTTTTCCAGGAAACAACTGTGTATCCCATATGCATTATTTTTGCTGTGTTTTGTGGTTGCGCCGTTGGTTGTGATCATTTATTATGCGTTTACAAACGGGGAGGGAAGATTTTCAATAGAGAATCTGACCGGATTTTTTACCAGTCCCAACACGATAGGAACGCTTGCTTACAGTTTTGCCCTTGCTGTAGTTACTACATGTGTATGTCTGCTGATTGCATATCCGATATCCTATATATTGGCCAGAAGTGAAATGAGACAT
This sequence comes from Wujia sp., assembly GCA_051877775.1. Taxonomy (GTDB): domain Bacteria; phylum Bacillota; class Clostridia; order Lachnospirales; family Lachnospiraceae; genus Coprococcus_C. The sequence continues at coordinate 87,485 of JBJEJF010000008.1, read as the reverse complement.
AAATATGTTATAGTGATGATTTTTGTTATCCCGATGTGGATTAATTTTACACTTAGAATTACTGCATTGAAGGAGATCCTTACGATTATAGAGGGTAATCTGGCATATTATCCGTTCCTTAATTCTGTGATAGGTATGACATATGATTTTCTTCCGTTTATGATATTGCCGCTTTATACAACATTAATGAAGTTGGACACCAGTCTGCTTGAGGCTGCAAATGATCTGGGGGCAGGAACGATTCAGACATTTCTGAAGGTGACATTGCCGTTGTCGGTTCCCGGTATTATCAGTGGTGCTGTCATGGTTTTCCTGCCGTCTATGACGAATTATGTTGTTCTGGATATGTTGTACAACAGCACATATATTATGGGTAGTCTGATAGGAAGCTATTTTGCTGCTTATGATTGGCATAATGGTTCTATGATAGCACTTGTTTTGCTTGCAATTATACTGGTCATCACGCTGATCACCAACAGGTATTCAGATGGTGAGTCAGGCAGAGGAGGTGCATTACTGTAATGAAAAAAATAATCGGATATATTTTTCTCGGAATTATGATCGTTGTATTATATCTTCCGATACTGGTTCTTGCAGTATACAGCTTTACTGATTCTGCCAATATTGGTACGATACATGGATTTTCATTGCAGAATTATATAACACTGTTTACCAAACCGGAATTGTCGGGCATGATATGGGGGACAGTTTTGCTTGCTGTCACCTCTGCTGTATTGGCCACAGTACTGGGAACACTTGGAGGTATTGGCGCATTTTATTCCAAGAAAATGCCGGCCGGTGTTATCGGTGCGATGAACCAGGTCCCTGTCGTAAATGCTGATGTTGTGACAGGTTTTTCAATCTGTATTTTACTGATCGTTGTGTGTGGCATAAGTAAGGAAACTTATGTACCGCTTGTTGTGGGGCATGTTGTATTGTCTGCTCCGTTTGTGTATCTGGCTGTTATGCCAAAATTAAAACAGATGGACAGCAGCTTATATGAAGCTGCCCTTGATCTGGGGGCATCTCCGGCACAGGCACTATGGAAGATAGTAATTCCGCAGATTGCACCTGGTATTTTGTCCGGATTTGCACTGGCAATCACGCTGTCTTTAGATGATTATTTTATCGCAAGTTATACAAAACCTGCCACCTTTGATACGATAAGCACATATGTGGTCAATGCGACAAAAGGATCACATACTGAGATCAAGACGGCGTTATGGGCACTTTCGACGATTATATTTGTGCTGGTCGTTCTTATATCTTTAGTTATGAACCTGGCAGGAAAAAACAAAGATAAAAACAGCATGGAGCGGAGCGGGAAGGAAGGTGGCAACTAGATGAGACATAATAAAGATAAGATACTTAAAACAGTTGCTGCAATATTCATGACATGTATTCTCGTTTTTTGCCTTGTGTGTGCCAATGTAACTTCCTTCGGGCAGGATACGGCGCAGATCAGTGCAAAGGAAAATGGTGATGTCATCACACTCCGCGTCTGCAACTGGGAGGAATATATTGATCTTGGTGACTGGGATGAAGACGAGGCGATCGAGCTTGAAGACGGGACTGTGATCTACGGTCAGAATTCCATGATAGATGATTTTGAGACATGGTATTATGAGACATATGGACAGAAGGTAAGTGTTGAGTATTCATGCTTTGGAACAAATGAGGATCTCTATAACCAGCTGACACTCGGAGATGTCTATGATCTGGTATGCCCTTCTGATTATATGATTATGAAGCTGATGGCAGAAAAACAGCTTCAGCCTTTTTCGGATGAATTTTACGATACGGAGAAGGAATATAATTATTATGCCCGGGGTGTGTCTGATTTTATCAGAGATAACTTTGATGAAAACAAGATTAATGGTGAGAGCTGGAGTAAATATGCGGTCGGATATATGTGGGGCGTGACCGGTGTGCTGTACAATCCGGAGAAAATGACGGAGGAAGAGGCAGGAACATGGTCCGTTTTTAATAATCCGAAATTTGCAAGGCAGATCACGATCAAAGATAATGTGAGAGATTCTTATTTTGCCGCACTGGGTGAACTTCGGGCCGATATGCTTCTGGATGAGGAACTTATTGGAGCATCAGATTATAGACAGAAGCTGACTGATATAATGAATGATGTATCTCCGGAGACCATAGACCAGGTTGAAAAACTGCTACAGGATATGCAGGATAATGTATATTCTTTTGAGACAGACAGCGGTAAGGCCGATATGGTCAGCGGTAAAGTGCTGGCTAATTATCAGTGGTCCGGAGATGCGGTGTATGCTATGGATCAGGCGGAGGAGGATGATTTTTATCTGGATTTTGCGGTGCCTGAGGAGTGTACGAATCTCTGGTTTGATGGATGGGTCATGTTGAAGAATGGAATTGGGGATGATCCTGCAAAGCAGCAGGCGGCAGAGGCTTTTGTTAATTATCTGTCCCGACCGGATAATGTTGTAAGAAATATGTACTATATCGGATACACATCTGTTATATCCGGTGGCGCTGATGATACTGTCTTTCAATATGTGGATTGGTGTTATGGTGCGGAGGAAGATGAGGAAGATACGATACAGTATCCGGTTGGTTTCTTCTTCTGTGGGGATAATTCAGATGAAGACTATATGATCACAGCGTCTGCAGACCAGATCAGGAGACAGTTATATGCACAGTATCCGACAGAAGAGGTATTACAGAGAAGTGCTATCATGCAATACTTTGATGATGATGCAAACAAAGCAATCAATCAGATGTGGATCAATGTGCGCTGTTACAATATTACAGAAGTTCCAGTAGGAGTGTGGGTATTTGTTGTGATAATATTTGCCGTGATAATACTTCTTGCAGTGCGGGCACATTTGAGCAGATATCGCGGTTGATAATAGCTTCATTGGATGGTGGAGAAACTGTTATGAAAGAAGAACAGGTAGTGACAGGTATAATTTTATATACAGCACTTGTAGGTGAGTACGATAAGAGACTGGTCGTCCTGACCAGAGAACGAGGGAAGATAACTGTTTTTGCAAACGGAGCGAGGCGCCCAAACAGTACGTTAAGGGCAGCAAGCCAGAGCTTCGTTATGGGCAGATTTACTGTGATCGCCGGAAGGGATGCATATAATCTTGTCAAGGCGGATGTCGATGAATATTTTTCCGAGATTGCATATGATATGGAGAAAATGTGCTATGCTTCATATTTTTGTGAATTTATGTCTTATTACACCAGAGAGGGAGATTTCTGTACAAACCATCTGAATCTCCTGTACCTTACCTTAAAGACCCTTGTGCAGGGGAAAATACCATGTGCTCTGATTCGCAACATATATGAGATACGGCTGATGGATATGGAAGGGCAGGGTATACATGCGGGAAGCTGTGTAAAATGTAACCGTACAGAGGTTTCTTACTTTGATGCTGTTCAGGGAGGTCTGTTATGTCCGTCCTGTGCTGCAGGAAAAAAGATCACAAGAAAGGTATCGGATACGTTGATCTATACACTGCAATATATCCTGTCTTCACCAATCAGGCAATTATATAGTTTTACACTTACAGAGGAAGCTTTGCATGAGCTTGATGATATAGAAACGTGTTTCAGGCAGCAGTATGTTGACAGGAATTTTAAATCTTTGGAAATTCTTTCGTCTTTGGCTTGAAATATTGGCAGAATATATGTAAAATGTTACTGTTTTATATAATCCTGTACACACCGGTATGGGAGGAAGTGAGGTTGATAATACAATGGAAAAGACAATGGAGAAAATTGTTGCACTTGCAAAATCAAGGGGATTTATTTATCCTGGTTCAGAGATCTATGGAGGACTGGCCAATACATGGGATTATGGAAATCTTGGTGTAGAGTTCAAGAATAACGTAAAAAAAGCCTGGTGGAAGAAATTTATTCAGGAAAATCCGTATAATGTGGGTGTGGATTGCGCTATCCTGATGAATCCGCAGACATGGGTCGCTTCAGGACATGTGGGTGGTTTCTCAGATCCTCTTATGGATTGCAAGGAATGTCATGAGAGATTCAGGGCAGATAAAGTTATCGAAGATTATATGCATGATAACGGCATTGAGATAGAAGGCAGCGTTGATGGATGGACCAAAAACCAGATGGCTGATTATATAGAAGAGAAGCACATCTGCTGTCCAAGCTGCGGTAAGCACAACTTTACTGATATCAGAGAATTCAATCTGATGTTCAAGACTTTTCAGGGTGTTACAGAGGATTCTGCGGCAACACTTTATCTTAGACCGGAGACTGCGCAGGGTATCTTTGTCAATTTCAAGAATGTACAGAGAACATCAAGAAAGAAGATACCATTTGGTATCGGCCAGATTGGTAAGTCATTTAGAAATGAGATCACACCGGGTAACTTTACATTCCGTACGAGAGAGTTCGAGCAGATGGAGCTTGAGTTCTTCTGTGAGCCGGATACTGATCTTGAATGGTTCAAATACTGGAAGGATTTCTGCATTAACTGGCTGAAAGAGCTGGGCATCAAGGAGGATGAGATGCGTTATCGTGACCATGATCCGGCAGAGCTTGCATTTTACAGTAAGGCTACCACGGATATTGAGTTCCTCTTCCCGTTTGGCTGGGGTGAGCTCTGGGGTATTGCAGACAGAACTGATTATGACCTGACACAGCATCAGAATACTTCCAAGGAACCTATGGATTATTTTGATGATGAGAAGAAGATCAAATATGTTCCTTATGTTATAGAGCCATCTCTTGGTGCAGACCGTGTGACACTTGCTTTCCTCTGTTCTGCATATGATGAGGAGGAACTTGAGGGTGGAGATACCAGAACTGTGCTTCATTTCCATCCGGCACTTGCACCTGTCAAGGTTGGTGTGCTTCCTTTGTCTAAAAAGCTGAATGAGGGCGCAGAAAAAGTATATGCTGAGTTGTCAAAATATTATAACTGTGAGTTTGACGACAGAGGCAATATTGGTAAGCGCTACAGAAGACAGGATGAGATCGGTACACCATTCTGTGTTACTTATGATTTTGATTCCGAGACTGACGGAGCTGTTACAGTCCGTGACCGTGATACTATGGAGCAGGAGAGAATCAAGATAGAAGACTTGAAAGATTATTTTGATAAAAAGTTGTATTTTTAGAGAAAGATAAAAGATGATGTTATTTAAACTTCCGATATCATGCCTTATAATTGTTCTTTATATCTCGGTGATTTATTTTTATGACAGACATATTAAGAACAAAACGCATCATATTCGTATATTTGACAGGCTTCTGATCACGGGAATCATTTATCTGGTATTTGATGTACTTTCAGAGTATACAGTTAATCACCTGGATACGGTTCCGGATGGGATTAATATGCTCTGCCATCTGGGTTTCCTGTGGTCGCTGGATTATATGGTTTTAGTAATATTTGAATATATTTTGCACATTACCGGTGCGAAACCTAAGACTAGACTGGGGTTGATACTGGTATATGCGCCATTTGTATTGTGTATGCTGATCCTGTTGTTCGGAATGGGCTCGCTTGAATACCGTATAGGACAATATACGAATTATTCCATGGGATTGCCGGTATATACCTGTTATATTATTGTTGTCAGTTATGTGCTCATATCCATTGTGCTGTTTTTTAGAAAATGGAAGTACTTACAGAAAAATAAGAGATTAGTACTTGGCCTTTGTCTCCCTGTTGTTTCTGTCACATTGCTGATCCAGATGATATATCCGGAGATACTGATAACAAGTCTTTCATTCACAATGATGATCCTTGCAATCTATATTCATATGGAGAATGCAGCGAATCAGGAGCTTAATAATTTCCATACGGAGGTTGTCTATTCTTTTGCCAATATGATCGAGAGCAGGGATGGAAGTACAGGTGGACATGTAAAGAGAACGACCAGATATGTTGAACTTATTGTCCGTGAATTGATAAACAATGGCGATTATACGAATATTCTGACAAAGGATTATGTAGATTGCCTGATCAAGGCTGCGCCGATGCACGATGTTGGTAAGATATCCGTACCGGATGCTATATTGCAAAAACCCGGAAAGCTGACGGATGATGAGTATGAACAGATGAAAAAACATACCGTCACAGGGGCGGCATTGATCGATACATCCATGAAAAATCTGGGGGATGAGCAATATATTGCCATTGCACATGAAGTAGCGCTTTACCATCATGAAAAATGGAATGGGAGAGGATATCCGGAGCAATTATCCGGAACTGACATTCCGTTATGTGCGCGCATTATGGCTGTAGCTGATGTATTTGATGCGGTATCTCAGAACAGATGTTACAGGGATGCTATGAGTCTGGATCAGTCTTTTGAGATCATAAGGCGTGGAAGCGGAACAGATTTTGATCCTGTCATTGCAGAGATATTCATCAGGAATCGCGATAAGGTAGAAGAAATATATAATAATTTTATTACTATGGAGAAAAAAGAAAATATATAAGTAATAAAAACCGGGTTCTGTATTTTACGGAACCCGGTTCTCTATTACTGAAACCTAATACTTATTATCTGCTGGAGTCCAGATGCCGGATGACATCGTGCAGCTCATTGATAGATGACTTGATAGATTTGTTGATATCACTGGAGCTGGCGGCAAGCTTTCCTACCTCTGTTGCCACGACATTGAAGCCACGTCCCGATTCGCCTGCTCTGGCAGCTTCGATGGAAGCGTTGAGAGAGAGTATCCTCTGCTTGCTCTCAATCTTATCAAGCTCAGATGATTTATTATGTATATCCGTTATCAGATCCACGGCATTATTGATATCGTCAGACATAATCGTGATCAGCTGATTGCTCTTGTATTTCTGGTATTCAAGATTGACGATCATGTTGATAAGTTTTCCAAGCAGATCAGCGGAAGCACGGATGCTTTCCTCAGATTTGATCGGAACCTTGCGGAGTGCATTTATGTACTCATCAGGATTGATACCAAGTTCCACGGCAAGCTTGCGGAACTTATCTTCGTCAGGTTCATTTGGAAGTACCTGACCGCCTATGATCTTGCCGAGAATTTCACCTTCTACAACAATATCAACAGAGAAGTCCATAAGACCTGCATGGCAATAATATGTACCTTTACCGGTGTTGTCATTCTGGATACAACGGCGGCAACCCTCTTTGGACCCCCGGGTGTACTTCATGCAGAAGTCTGTAAATCCGATCTCGCCGGAGATATAATTGCCATCCTTATCTACGGCAATTGTTGCAAGTCCCGTAGCCATAGACCAGTCAGACATGATGCTATCTAATTGCTTGATATCAAAAAAATCCTGTATTTTCATATCAGATATCCCCCCTAATATAGTCATAAGATTATTTTATCAAAAATGCTAAAAATTACAATAAAAAATAGTAAAATCATCTAAAAAATTGCAAGTAAAATTAAAATATGCGGTTTTTCCGTATTATTAAACAGGATAATAATATCTAAAACAGAATGGATAATTAAATTTGTGTATAATTTACCAAAAAAATAAAAAAAGCTGTTTATCATTTGTCATATTTATGATATAATTTAACACAGTGTGATGGGGACTTGCCATAGTCTGCTGTCGCAGAAAAATACATTACTTAGGAGGTATATGACAAATGGCAAACAAGTGGGTTTATATGTTCAGCGAAGGCGACATGACCATGCGTAATCTTCTTGGTGGTAAGGGTGCCAACCTTGCAGAAATGACAAGCATCGGTCTTCCTGTTCCACAGGGATTCACTATTACAACAGAAGCTTGTACACAGTACTATGAGGATGGTCGTAAGATTAACGATGAGATCATGGCTCAGGCTATGGAAGGTGTTAAAAAGATGGAGGAGATCAATGGCAAGAAGTTCGGCGATCTTAAGAATCCATTACTTGTTTCTGTACGTTCCGGTGCCAGAGCATCTATGCCTGGTATGATGGATACAATCCTTAATCTTGGTCTTAATGATGAAGTAGTTGCAGCTATGATCGCTGGTAATCCAGATCCAGCATTCGAGCGTTTCGTATATGACTCATATAGACGTTTCATTCAGATGTTCTCAGACGTTGTTATGGAAGTTGGTAAGAAGTACTTTGAGCAGCTTATCGACAAGATGAAAGAAGAGAAGGGTGTTAAGTATGATGTTGAGCTTACAGCAGCTGATCTTAAGACTCTGGCTGAGCAGTTCAAGGCTGAGTACAAGAATCAGTTAGGCACTGATTTCCCTTCAGATCCTGTAGAGCAGTTAAAGCTCGCTATCGAGGCAGTATTCCGTTCATGGGATAACCCAAGAGCTAACGTATACAGAAGAGATAATGATATCCCTTATTCATGGGGTACAGCTGTTAACGTAATGCCTATGGTATTTGGTAACTTAAATAATGAGTCTGGTACAGGTGTTGCATTTACTCGTGATCCTGCAACAGGCGAGAAGAAGCTTATGGGTGAGTTCCTTATCAATGCACAGGGTGAGGACGTTGTTGCCGGTGTTCGTACACCAATGCCAATCGCTCAGATGGAGAAGGAATTCCCAGAGGCATACGCAGAGTTCATCAAGGTTTGTGAGACACTTGAGAATCACTACCATGACATGCAGGATATGGAGTTCACAGTAGAGAACAAGAAGCTCTATATGCTTCAGTGCCGTAATGGTAAGAGAACAGCTCAGGCTGCTCTTAAGATCGCATGTGATCTGGTTGATGAGGGACATAAGACAGAGGCTGAGGCAGTTGCTATGATCGATCCTCGTAACCTTGATACACTTCTTCATCCACAGTTTGATGCTGCTGCACTCAAGGCTGCTACACCAATCGGTAAAGGACTTGGTGCTTCTCCGGGAGCTGCTTGCGGTAAGGTTGTATTTACAGCAGATGATGCTGTTGAATGGGCTGCAAAGGGTGAGAAAGTCGTTCTTGTAAGACTTGAGACATCACCAGAGGATATCACAGGTATGAAGTCTGCTCAGGGTATCCTGACAGTTCGTGGTGGTATGACATCTCACGCTGCCGTAGTTGCACGTGGTATGGGTACATGTTGTGTATCTGGTTGTGGCGATATCGCTATGGATGAGGAGAACAAGAAGTTTACACTTGCAGGTAAGACATTTGTTGAGGGTGACTTCATTTCAATCGATGGTACAACAGGTAATATTTATGATGGAATTATCCCAACTGTTGATGCTACGATCGCTGGTGAGTTTGGACGTGTTATGGCTTGGGCTGACAAGTACAGAACACTTAAGGTTCGTACAAATGCTGATACACCGGCAGATGCTAAGAAGGCTCGTGAGCTTGGTGCTGAAGGTATCGGTCTCTGCCGTACAGAGCATATGTTCTTCGAAGAAGACAGAATTGCTGCTTTCCGTGAGATGATCTGTGCTGATACAGTAGAGGAGAGAGAAGCTGCACTTGAGAAGATTCTTCCATATCAGCAGAGTGACTTCAAGGCTCTCTATGAGGCTCTGGAAGGAAACCCTGTTACCATCAGATTCCTGGATCCACCTCTTCATGAGTTTGTTCCAACTGAGGAAGAAGATATTAAGAAACTTGCAGATGCACAGGGCAAGACTGTTGAGCAGATCAAGACTATCATCGCTGGTCTCCATGAGTTCAACCCAATGATGGGTCACAGAGGATGCCGTCTTGCTGTAACATATCCTGAGATTGCAAAGATGCAGACAAAGGCTGTTATCCGTGCAGCAATCGAGGTTAAGCAGGCTCATCCGGATTGGAGTGTAAAGCCTGAGATCATGATCCCACTTGTATGTGAGGTTAAGGAGCTTAAGTACGTTAAGAAGGTAGTTGTTGAGACAGCTGATGCTGAGATCGCTGCTGCAGGCGTAGAGCTTGAGTATGAGGTTGGTACAATGATCGAGATCCCTAGAGCAGCTCTTACAGCTGATGAGATTGCTAAGGAAGCTGACTTCTTCTGCTTCGGTACAAATGACCTGACTCAGATGACATTTGGATTCTCAAGAGATGACGCTGGTAAGTTCTTAGATGCTTACTATGATACAAAGATCTTCGAGAATGATCCATTTGCTAAGCTTGATCAGACAGGTGTTGGTAAGCTTATGGATATGGCTATCAAGCTTGGTAAGCCGGTTAATCCAAAGCTCCATGTTGGTATCTGTGGTGAGCACGGTGGAGATCCTTCATCTGTTGAGTTCTGCCACAAGATTGGTCTTGATTATGTATCATGTTCACCATATCGTGTACCTATTGCAAGACTTGCTGCTGCACAGGCTGCTATTGCAGAAATGTAGTGAATCGTCTGTCATAAGGAAGGGCCCACGAAGTGGGAGGATTCCTTATGACCTGCATTAAAATTAATTAGAATTTAATTAGTTTGACAAATGAGCATTGCGCCGACCATGTTTACATGGTTCGGCATAATGCGAAACAACACGGAGCGGGTACGCGACGTTATATATTACAAGAGGCTTCTGTTACTGTTCCATAACAGTAGCAGAGGCTTCTTTATTTTTAATAAATTGCGCATATTTATAATGAAGTTTTTTCAGATAGGGAGATGATTATTATGATGTATCCATTTATGACATTAGAAGATGGTACAGAGATTGTACATTCAGAGATGAAGGATAATGGAGAAGTAAAAGTATATATTGAGACTCCTGATGAAGAGGATGGCTTTCACCATATGACTTGTTATTTGCCATCCTATAGAATAGAAGATGACTTTGGATATAATGAAGATGAAAAAGAGTACTTTTTAGATATTATTAAGTCGACAGCACATCTTATTATTGAATTTTCTAAGGACGGAGGTTTTGAACATGCCTCAGGTTTTTAAAGTTGGTTCATATTGGGTTTTCTTTTGGGCAAATGAAGGTATGCCAAGAGAACCTATACATGTGCATATTGCAGAAGGCAGACCAGTTGAGAATGCAACAAAAGTATGGATAACTAGGTCTGGAAATTGTCTTCTTGCAAATAATAATTCCAATATATCTAAAACAGTTTTAAAAAATATAATGAGAATCATAGAAGCCAGAAGTGTTGAGATAATCAATAAGTGGATAGGTTTCTATGGAGATATTGAATTTTACTGCTAAAGGAAATGTTATGGAAAAGATTAAATCCGTTGAAGATTTTAAAAAGTTTCCGGAAGAGAATAGGGAATTACTTCTATCAAATGCAGTTAATGTCGATGAGATTACTATCGATGATGAATGGATAATACTGTCGGTAATTTTATATGCTTTTTTTGTAATATTCATTAAATGTAAAACAGTTGTATTTATCCGTTATATGAGATTGCTAAGTCTGCTAAGAGTACGCAAGGCAATAAAATAATCAGAGATACTAATAAACTGAAAAATAAATAAATTTTTTTCAAAAAAAATGAGAGAGTGTCATAAAAGATGCTCTCTCATGCTTTCTTTGTTCTATGAGTTGGAATTAGGTACATATTCGATTAGTTCATCAAGTGAACATTCAAGGGCATAACAAAGTCTTGCTAATACAGAAATATCAAGTCTCTGAACTTCGTTCTTAATATATGCCTTAAGCTGTGTGCGTTGCATTTCAGCACGGAATGCTAACTTGTTGATGCTGATGTTTTGTTCTTTCATAATCTTATCCAAATTAATACGGATATAACCATAATCTACATTAATCATAGTAATCAGCTCCTTTTTATGTATATTATTATTAAAATGGTAATATTGCTATGAGTGGAAATATAATGTAAAATAATATGAGTATATAAATGCTCATATAAAGTTATTTTTTTGAATAATAATGTCGATATTAAATATAAGAATAATGATTAATATGTGAAATACTATAGGAGATTAGAAAAATGGTAATATCGCATAATTTACAGGCTATGAATGTTCAAAGAACATTGGGTGGTACGGTTAAAAGACGAAAAAAAACAATAGAGAAGCTTGCTTCGGGATATAAAATAAATCGTTCAGCTGATGATGCAGCAGGTCTGTCTATTTCTGAGAAGATGAGAAATCAGATAAGAGGATTGAATCAAGCGGTAAAAAACTCAGAGGACGGCATATCATTGATACAGACAGCAGAAGGTGCACTTGATGAAATGAGTACAATAATAAGAAGAATGAGAGAATTGTCGGTTCAAGGTGCTAATGATGTTAATTCTGTAGAAGATAGGAATGCCATACAGGAAGAGTTGGATGAATTAAAAAAGGAAATAGATAGAATTTCAGATACAACCGCATTCAATAATAGAAAATTGCTGAATGGAGAATTGGGGGATAGCTCAACAAAAGTTGTGAAAGAAGCAAGTGTGAGTTTATCTATTCAGGGAAATTATTCTAAGAAATACATTTTTGATGAGAATGGAACAAGATACAAAAATGATTTACAAGGAACAAAAGCCCTTGCTGAGTATTTGTCGATAAATCCAGATGCTAAGTTATATAAGGGGAGTTCAAGTCCCGCAACATATTATAAAGAACCATGGGATGATGATTGGACTTGGTTAAGAATAGGTGTTAGTTCTATTTCACCAGATAAATGGAAAGAAGATGATTTGGTTTATATGATGAAAAATGTAACAACCTATGGTGCATTGTATTATGAAGACATATCTACAGGTCAAAGATATACACCTGATGAGTTGAAAGATTTTTTGGGTATTCATGTGATGGGAGATACAGAGGAATATGACCAAGCTGATGGAGTTGGCTTAGATGAAGGAACATTATATAAGGTAATTCCATCACGTAAATTAAATGCTTTAGCTGTAGAAGGTGTCGATTATACATTTGAAAGGGCAAAAGAGGAACAAATTGGAGGAAAACCACTATATTTACAAGTTGGAGCAAATGCTGGTGAGAATATGAAAATTACCATCAATGCGATGAATACAGCGATACTTGGTATAAGTGATGTTGGTGTAGAAAATCATAATATAGCGTCTGCTTCGATTGATATGCTTGATAAGGCAAATATTAAAGTATCAAAATTACGTTCAGAACTTGGAGCAAAGCAGAACCGTTTAGAGTTTACAATAAATAATCTCTCAAATTACAGTGAGAACCTACAGAGTGCAGAGTCAAACATTCGAGTTACAGATATGGCAAGTGAAATGGTGGTAAACAGTAAAGAAAACATTTTGTTACAAGTGGCACAATCAATACTGGCACAGGCTAATCAAAGTGAACAGAGTGTCATTAATTTGTTAAATACATAATAAGTGTATATTAAATATGAGAATGACGCTTGTTTGAACGCAGATATTGTGCTACAATTTTATATTCATATAGAGTTGATTAGTTACACAGGATAACCATAGAAATGGAGTATGCGTATGAATATTACGAGTTTAGGGATAACGCAGGCCACAATTGAAATATTTGCCGGATTTTTCTGCCTTATGCTCTCTGCAATCATTATGATGAACGGACAGGAGAGAAATAGTTGGAAAACACTTAAAAAGATGCTATTTTCGATCTCGTTCATTTTCTTTTTTGAAGCATGCGCATATATTTTTCGGGGTCACACGGCTGGATTTAATGTTTTTATGAACAGAATCAGCAATTTTGTTGTATTTTTTCTTAATATAATGCTTATTAATCTGTTTATAAAATATATGTATGATCTCTTACAGGAAAAAGGTGCTACACCAGGTAAAATATATATAAATATTGTTAAGGTATGTGTACTTGTTAATCTAGTCATATTATTCACAAATCTGTTTAACAAATGGATGTACTATTTTGATGAATCTAATCTTTACCACAGAAATACAGGCTGGTATGTCTATACAGTATTAAATCTAATATGTATTCTTATCAGTAGTGCAATGAGCATACGATATAGAAAAGTCGTAAGCAAGACCATGCTGGCTGCACTCTTGCTTTATGCGTTTGCACCAGTGATAGCAATTATTTTGCAGACGTTATTTTACGGTATATCAATAACCAATATTGGTATATTTGTTGCGATGCTCGTTATGCTTCTTGCTTATCTGAAGGAGTGGAGCCAGATAAAGGCAAGGAAAGATGAGGAACGAAAATCTCTTGAGATTGTGGTTTTATTTGTAATAATGACAATCAGTATGAGTGCATCTATTATCTCCTGTATCGTTTCCATGAAACGGATTTCTGCGCAAAATTCTGAGAGTAACAGTATGATGATTGCGCATATGGTAAGTGATGGCATTGAAAATGAATTCCTTAAACCGATCATAGTTGCGGAAACGATGTCAAATGATTACAGCCTGAAACAGTATATGAAAAAAAGCAGCGATGGTTTTCCAAGACAGGTGGAAGACGAAGTGGCGACATATCTTGATTCTATAAGAACAGGTTTTGGATATCAGATGGTTTTTGCTGTCTGTGATGCGTCAAAGGCATACTATACCTATAATGGTATTACAAAGTATCTTGATATAGAAAATGATGATCATGACATATGGTACAAATTGTTTTTGGAAGAAGGAAAACATTATGATCTGGATGTAGATACAGACGAGGCCAATCAATGGGAGTTATCTGTTTTTGTTAATACAGAGATTACAGATGAAAATGGAAAATATCTGGGAGTATGTGGCATTGGTGTTGAAATGACAGATTTGCAGGATCTTCTGAAACGATATGAACTAAACTATGACATAAAAATTGATCTGATTGACAAGGATGGATTGATACAGGTCGATTCAGATGCAAAACGAATTGAGCTGGATTATCTGGATAATTCGTATCTGGATGATGTTTCTTCTGAAGATTTTACATATGAGCAGAATGCGGAAACCAGCCGAATGACAAAATATATGGAGGAGTTGGACTGGTATCTGGTCGTAGAAGACCTCAATCCTGATAAGATCAATATAATAGAACTTCTTTCGTCGAGTGTTATTATTTTTATAATAGGATTAATGATGATGGGAATCGTATTTTTCCTTATCTATATCCGAGAGCGAAAAGCAGCAAAAGAGCTTGAAGAGAGAAGAAGACTGTCGATCACAGATGATATGACAGGACTTTTCAATCGTCGTGCTTATGAAAGAGATTGTCTGAAAATATTGGAGACTAATACTGCTTCGGAAATCACCATAATTATGATGGACGTAAATGGATTGAAGGAGACGAATGATACATATGGACACTTAGCTGGAGATGAGTTGATTATCGGCGCTGCAAAATGCATGTCGACATCTATGGGTGAGTATGGAAAAGTGTATAGAATCGGTGGAGATGAGTTCGTAGCTTTGCTGAAATGTACAAAACAGGAACTTGATGATATGATTCATACCTTCGAGCATATTGTTGCCAGATGGAAAGGTAATCGTCAATACAAGCTTTCCATATCAAAAGGAATTGTTGTGGGTGAAGAACATGATGATCTGAATTTTGATGAGATAAAAGAACTGGCAGATAAGCTTATGTATGAAGATAAAGATGAATATTATAAGCTAACAGGCAGAGAACGTAGAAAAATATAGAATACAGCTTTAGGAAATAGGTATATAAGTGAAGTATGAGCATATAACATATGGTAAATTTGACAGCAGACCTAACCGGTTTATTGCGAGGGTGCTGGTGGATGGCAGATTAGAAACGGTACACGTAAAGAATACCGGAAGATGCAGGGAGCTGCTTCTTCCCGGCGTCGATGTGATTCTAGAGGTATCGGATAATCCGAAGCGCAAGACAAAATATGACTTAATCGGTGTATACAAAGAAAATTCAGGTTGGGTGAATATTGATAGTCAGGCTCCGAACAAAGTGGTTATGGAATGGCTTGAACAACAGGAATACACTTATATTAAGCCAGAGTATACCTACGGGGATTCGAGAATTGATTTCTATATGGAAAAGGGAGAAGAAAAATTTCTGATGGAAGTCAAGGGTTGTACTCTGGAGGTGGATGGTATCGGGTATTTTCCGGATGCACCCACTGAGAGAGGCGTGAAGCACTTAAGAGAACTTGTCAAAGCTGTAAAGGCAGGATATCAGTGTTATGTGGCATTTGTGATTCAGATGGAGGGTATCCATGAAGTACGTCCAAATGTGGCAACCCATAAAGAATTTGGACAGGCACTTGAAGAGGCAAAAGCAGCAGGTGTGAAGATATTGTACCTTGGATGCAGGGTAACAGAGGACACATTAGAAATTGATAGGATTAAATATGGGATTATTTAAGAAAAAACAAAATATTATACAATATGATAAAGAAAATAAAAAACCTGTTATCAAAGCGAGTATTTGTACTGGTGAGCAGGTTGCAGGATTCAAGGATATCCATACAGGCAGGTTTGAGGATGTGATGTTCATTCGTGATGGTGCGGATCTTGAGAAGTTTAAAGAAATGTATGGAATTGATGGAGATATAGGAAAGGAATACTAGTGGGGGACAGAGAGATGCAAAATAAGTCATCAGGAGAAAATAGGAAATATTTTTCGTTACTGTTTGCTTTTGTGCTACTTTTGTGCTCTTTTTTCTCTGTAAATAATGATAGTATTGTAAATCTTTCAGATTACTCTTCGCAGGAAACAGCGAAACATATCTCACAGGAATATAGTGTTGTATTGATTGCTCATGCGGAAGAGATATCTTCAACACAATCTCTGTTTGGCAGGCATTTTTCATCGGGAAAAACCGGTCTGGATAATAGCAGATTTTTTGGAAACGTTTTTTTATATATTGGAAATATAGTTCTGGTATTTTGGACTTTTCATATTCTTACGACAGGAAATATAAACCTGAGTCAAAAATTTATTATAAGATTTATACATGATAAGGATGGGCAAAAAGCATAGTCATTCATATTTTATTAAATTAAAAATATGGAGGACTAACATGGTTGATATAATTATTTCTGTTGTTGGTATTGTAATTGTTATTTTTTTTGCTGCTCTGGCATGGTGGATTGAGAATGGTCCTGAGAAGCCGGATAAAAATGTAGAAAAGGATAACAAAAAAGAGTCACAGTAAGTCTGGCAGATGAGAAGGAGAAAGATGTAAGATGATGTGGGAAGTAATCTGTGTTGCTGCAGGGATTTTCTTTGGAATTCCGGTTATAAAATGTTTTGTGAATACCATGACCGGTTTGAACCGTATTAATATGATGAAAAAACTGGGAATCCCGGCAACCAGATTACTGGACCTTCAACACGCGAAAGAAGATTATGTAAAATCTATTTTGTTTAATTTTCTGTCTTGCATAGTGATGCTGTATTGCATTTATGTGAGTATTTCTTTCCTTCATTCGGCGATTTTGGCATTTGGCAGTATTCTCATATGTGGAAATACTATAATCAGTACCATACAGATTCTTCTGGTCAGACGTCATGGAAAATATGCGTATCTGACCAAGGATTACTTTGTTACAATTAATGGAGAATGTTCGAAAACAAAATGTAGATTTTCTGTAGAGCGTGAAGTGCGCGATGAGGGAGATATGTATTTAAATGTTTATAAGGGGGATCAGGAAAGACCAATTTTGTATCGATATAAAATAATAGAAAACCAGGATAAAGTAATTCAGGTAATCAACGATTATTACCGGAGAAAATAATATGCTTGCAGGACATGTTCGCTGCTACAGAGAAAGGAACAGATATGGAATATCATTTTTATGGATGGCAATATGCTGATGTGCCGGCTGTAAATAAAGAATATAAAGGAATAGAAACACCCTGGGATCTCTATGATGCACTGTCGGAGATATGGTGTGCCGATACATGTGCGCCGAGGATGCGGGATCAATGGAGTAAGGATAATAAGACACTTGGACAGTGTTCTATTACAGCATTTCTGGCTCAGGATATTTTTGGGGGCAAAGTATATGGTATTTTAAGACCGGGTGGTAATTATCATTGCTATAATGTTGTGGGTGATTGTATTTTTGATCTTACAAGTGAACAGTTTGGAGATGAAATATTAGTGTACGAGAATAATCCTGAGCAATTTCGTGAGGTGCATTTTGCCAAGGAAGAAAAAAGATTAAGATACGAATGTCTTAAAGAAAGATTAAAACAATCGCACTGAGATTAATTATCTATGGATGAATTGGAAGAGGAATAAAATGTATTTATTGTTGTTAGCTGTAATATACATTGCTTTTATTAGTCTTGGATTGCCGGATTCTTTGTTGGGTTCAGCCTGGCCTACGATCCGTACTGACTTTGATGTACCATTATCATATATGGGTTTGATTTCTATGGTTATATCAGGCGGAACTATCTTTTCAGGTCTGATGTCAGAACGGCTTACAAAAAGATTCGGAACAAGAACTGTGACAATTGTAAGTGTTTTTCTTACTGCAGTTGCTTTGCTTGGATTTTCTACATCAACGGAGTTTTATCAGATGTGTTTGTGGGGAATACCTTATGGACTTGGTGCAGGAGCGATTGATGCAGCGTTGAACAATTATGTTGCATTACATTATAATTCCAGACATATGAGCTGGCTGCATTGTTTCTGGGGTGTGGGGACGATCATCAGTCCTTATATTATGAGTTATGCGCTTGTGCATACTGCATGGACAGACGGATATCGCAGAGTGGCATATCTGCAGT
Source organism: Wujia sp. (assembly GCA_051877775.1). Classification (GTDB taxonomy): domain Bacteria; phylum Bacillota; class Clostridia; order Lachnospirales; family Lachnospiraceae; genus Coprococcus_C. The sequence goes on along the minus strand of JBJEJF010000008.1, from coordinate 68,982 downwards.
TTGGTATTGCCGGTTTGCTGTTATTTACGTTGCCACTATGGAAAATTAATGAGACAGTGGCTGTTGGGGAAGATAATACTAAGATTCTTGGGATAAAGGGCGCATTAAAAATAAAAGGTGTACCATATCTCTTGATTGGATTTCTCGCGTATTGCGCTGCAGAAGCTACAACAATGCTCTGGGCAAGCAGTTATCTCGAGGGAACAAGGGGCATAACGAAAGATAAGGCTGCCGCATTTGCATCGCTGTTTTTTATCGGAATTACAGCCGGAAGATTTGTGTCCGGATTTGTCACAGACAAACTGGGGGATAATAAAATGATTCGTCTTGGTACGGGCATTGCATTATTGGGTGTTCTCTGCATTGCACTTCCATTAAAAGTTACATCGATTATAGGGTTTGTTATAATTGGTCTTGGATGTGCCCCCGTTTATCCTTGTATTATCCATTCTACTCCAAAAAATTTTGGCGCAGAAAATTCACAGGGTATTATCGGCATTCAGATGGCAAGTGCTTATGTTGGTTCAACGTTCATGCCTCCGATCTTCGGTCTGATTGCCAATTATATGAGTTTGAATTTTATGCCTGTTTATCTTAGTTTCTTTTTGATTTTACTGTTTGTTATGATTTATAAAACTGAAAAGCTATGCAGGGATTAGAACATAATTATAAATTATATTTGGAGGAGGGCTTACAGGATGAGATTGGCTATGTTTCAAATGGAAAATGCGGGTTCCATGCAGGAGAATCTGACAAAAAGTTTGAATGGATCGATCATGAAGGCACAATACTTGGAATTCAGAAAATGGTCCACATTGCCCAGGCAGAGCATTTCTATGAACAGGACTACTATATGCCGTCTGACACAGGATTTCAGGTATTTGATACAATCTTTGGCAAGGTTGGAGTCGTTGTGTGTTTCGATAGACATTATCCGGAGAGTATTCGCACAGAGGTACTTATGGGTGCTGATTTGATATTAATTCCAACTGTAAATACAAAGCAGGAGCCAATGAAGATGTTTGAAATGGAAATATGTGTACAGGCATTTCAAAATAGTGTTGTGATTGCAATGTGTAATCGGGTTGGCAGGGAAGATGCGATGGAGTTTGCCGGAGAATCATTGGTGGTATCTCCGGAAGGTGAAATTCTGTCAAAGGCAGATGATACTGAGAAGATTATTTATGTGGATATTGATTTAGATGAATTAAGGCGGATTCGTCAGGGGAAGCCGTACACTTCACTCAGAAGAACGGAATTATATCTGTAAAGACAATCATTGTGATAATAAATGTATGGATAATCAGACAAGATTTTCAGAGAGGTATCAAAAAAATTATCGGAGCTGCTTCTGTCAGATGCAATGTATACATATGTATTACAACAGGGGTTGTCGAAGATAATATTGTTTCTTCGGATGGCGTGAACTATACGACAGCATATGGGCTTACCTGTGCCGGTATCGGAATATGGCATATCACTTTGTTTGACAATGAAAAGCCGCGTATGAAAGCAAGTCCGACTTTTTTATGTAAATTCGAAATCGTTTCTCTTTTCTGCTTCAGTTTGGAAATATTCCATCGTTTTGTGTCCTGATATAGCAGCAATAATTGAGGATGGAAACTCGGAACACATATTGTTATAGTTCGTGACGCTTGTGTTATAGAGACGCCGTGCTGCTTGCAAATGTTCCTCAGCCTTGTCACAGCTACGTTGGAGCATCATAAACTGTTCGTTGGCTTTGAGCTCCGGATATGCTTCCATGGTTATTTTGAGTTGCTGTGCAAGATCATTTAACTTGCTTGAAACATTGCTTTTTTCACTTCCAGACAAACCAGTGCGCATTTTTATTGTTTCAATAAGCGTTTTACTTTCATGTGAACAATACATCTTGACAGCACTATATTGTTTTTTTAGTAAATCATAGCGTTTTGCCAAAGCAACATCTACATCTGAATTAAGCTCTATGGCTTTGTTTCTGAGTCTGACAAGAGAATTAATTGTCTTTATAATATATGCAAGAATTCGTATAATCAAAATAACAATTACAGCAAATATAATCAATTCAATATTTATTTTCATAGCGTTCCTCCTAATAAAGTGATAGTGCAAAATCAAGAATACGTTCTATTATTATAATAGTTGTATTGATCTTTTTTCGTAGTGACTTAAGTCCCTCAGCGGTCGGTTCAGTCCTCGAAAATGAAAAAAAACCATAATCCGAGCTCAGACCGATGTAAATTATATTTTTATCAAAAAATACATAGATACCATTGAATGCACTACTCATAAAGCTGTAAGGTCCTCTATGTGTATTATCCTTCGGACCATATACATGCATATATAAAGCAGCAAGTTTCTCCATAGTTTCCGGGGTAAGTATATAGTAGAGATTTTTCTCATCCTCGGAATTTATTGTAAACAGAGTATTAAAATCGGAACTTTCCGTTCCGTTGATTTTTCCGTCTATATGTTTCTTGGTTCTGCCCTCAGTTTTGTATGATTCGGTTATTTCTGATTTGGAATTTGAATACAGTCCAAGAGGATAAGCGGATGTCTTCGGAAAGGGAAGACTTACGAAAATGCCCTTGAAAATATTTTCATAGCCCGTACAATCTTTTCCTTCAGAGTCTGTATATGTATGTTCCCGCTGTAAAGTCTGATAAGCTACCCGAAAGTCCACGTTTTTGTATTTCCCACAGATCAGATTTTTGCCGGATATATTTGAAAATTCTTTTTTAAAGCAGTTAAAACGCATGATCTCTTTATCGGGAAGTCCGTATGGAGCCTCGTATGAGCTTTGTTTGCCAAAATGCTTTGCGATTTCCTGCGGAATCATCTTTTTATATATGATGCTGTCGTGTGAAATGTCATTTGGCATGTATTTCAGAACGACAAAATAGAGGACTAACATAAGCACTGCAAACTTTATAAAGTCGGCGATTGTAGTCAGTATAGTCATAAATGGGGCATTTTTGCCGTTGCTGAGCCATACAATTAAACAAAATACTAATATCAAAGGTATAGCGGACTTAAGAATACCTGGAAGTGTTTTGCGATTAAATATTTTTTTCAACAATATATCAATCGCTGGACTTTCTTTTGTAAATTCATCCGAATACTCTGCAAGAATTTCCTCGTCCGTCAAATCAGGAGAGGGCGGGACTTCGGTTTCTTTTGCCGGGATTGTTTGCTGCATTTTTCCGAGGTCATTATTCATTTCCTCGTCATCAATTCTCTTGAGATGTTCATGGTAGTCTGTTGTACTGTCAGGTTTATTGTGATAAGCAGCGGATTTTCTGGCATAATCGATGACTTCATCTGCCTTTTTTTCGAGCTTTTGTGCCTTTATCTGCTTTTTCCTTTTAAAGATTTTTATCAAAAAAAACCATATAAGAAACCATGCTACTACTGCAATGGTAGCGCCAACATATTCTCCGTACATGTATCCAATATCGGCTACAGCCCCAAAGCCTACCAAAAATAGTATGACGGTGCAGGCTATAAGTAGTTCTTTCATTTTATATACATGCCTCCTCAATATAATTTTATAAGAATGTATGTTAAATTATCTATCATCTCGCTGTAAAATTATGATAAAATGGTAAGACATTACACGAATTAAAAAATGGAAAAAACATTGCAGAACTTAGAAAGGCGTGAGTTTTCGGTGAATATTTTAGAGATTGATGTTAAAATAAAAGAGAGGATGTATAGGAGAATGCTGAATGAACAATTAATTGTAAAAATGATAGATTTTAATAAAGGAGATCCGAAACGTATTCAACATTTTGTAAAGGTGTATGAGTATGCACATTTGATTGGAAAATTAGAAGGGCTTTCCGACGAGACGCAGAAAATTCTTGACATTGCATCCATCATGCATGATATAGGCATTCGTCCTAGCGAGGAAAAATATGGGCGTTGCAACGGAAAACTGCAAGAGCAGGAAGGCCCGGCTTATGCGAGAAAAATGCTTCAGGAATTTTCTGAAATAACACAAGAAGAAATAGATAGAATATGTTATTTGATCGGGCATCATCATACATATACGGATGTTGACGGAGATGATTACCGAATTTTACTTGAGGCGGATTTCTTGGTAAATGCGTATGAAGATGCATTAAAACCAGAAAGCATTTGTGCCTTTAGAAATAATGTTTTTAGAACAAAAACCGGGATTAGTCTGTTGAATACCATGTATGGGCTTGAAAAGAAGTAAAATAATGATATGAAAATTCAGACAGCAATACGAATAAAAAAAGTTTGTTATGGTTTGGGGAAAATAGCATTATGAACTTAAAAGAAAGAGCAAAAAAATTAAAAAAAGACATACCGACGGTGTTCCTGTGCTTAAAGGATAAGGATACTCCTGTGTCAGCTAAAATAATAGCTGCAATTACCGTAGGATATGCACTTTCTCCAGTAGATTTGATACCTGATTTTATACCGATGCTGGGATATCTGGATGATGTGATTTTGCTACCGGCATTGATTGCATTAACTATAAAGTTGATTCCATCAAGCGTTTGGGATAAAAATCATGAATTGGCTGAAAATATGTGGAGCGATGGAAGACCAAAGAAATGGTACTATGCAATCCCAATTGTTATAATCTGGCTGCTTATTATATGGCTTATTGTAAAGGCAATCTGGTTATAAAGCTAATTAAATATGGTTTAATATAGCTCTTGACTTTGCTGTATATATGTAATAATATGCAAGTAATCACTTGCAAGGAGGCAAGAGGCGATGTATGATGAAACACAATCTAAAATATTAGATGCAACGATGCAGTTGATTATGGAAAAAGGCTATACAGCCACAACGACGAAGGATATTGCAAAAAGAGCAGGCGTGAATGAATGTACTATCTTCCGAAAGTTCCAGGGGAAAAAGGATATTGTTGTCGCTGCGATGACGTTGCCGGAATGGAATCCGTGTCTTTCAGAGCGTGATTTTTCTTGTACGGGTGATGTGGAAAAGGATTTATGTTCTTTTGCCGGTGTATACCTGAGGAAGGTAACACCCAAAATGGTAAAAATATCGCTTGGACTTCGTTCGCCTGATTTGTATGATGTAACCAGGGATGGTATACGGGAGATTCCCGATACATTCAAAAAGGTTTTGGTTCGGTACTTTACTGAGATGCAGCAGCAACATAAAATTGAGACGAATGATATAGAGAGCTTGGCAGTTGCATTTCTGGCAATGAATTTTGGCTTTGTGTTTTTTAAGGCGTCCTTTGGAGATACGCTGACTGAGCTACAGACAGAACAGTATATAGAGAGCAGTGTTCGGCATTTTGTAAACGGAATCTGCAGATAAAATTGTTACATTCGGATATTATATAGACTATATAGTTCATAAAACATATTTGTATGCGGTTGTGAACATGTGCAGTTTATAATATTTGAATGTAATATTTTTATACAATATGCAAGTAAACACTTGCATAAAAGGAGGGATAATATGGTTTATTTTATTGTAACGACATATTTTGATGAAAGCACAGATAGAAAGGCGTATCTGGATTATATTCGCATGGTGAAACCAATTGTGCAAAAATATCATGGAAGATACATCGTGCGTTCGGAAAAAGTTATGCCGCTTGGGACAGATTGGAATCCGAGCCGGGTTATCATAATTGCGTTTGATACGCGGGAACATCTGGATGCCTGTTTTGCATCGGAAGAATACAAGAAAATAGCATTCTTACGTGAGAATTCTGTGGATAGCAGGGCAGTAATCGTTGAATAAATATGAAAGCAGGTGAAACGTATGAAAATAACAGAACAGGTACATTTGATACGAAAAGAATTCTATGTTACGCCGGAAGTAAAACGATATGTCAATATTTATCTGATCACAGGAAAATATTGCTATCTTATAGACAGCGGTGTTGAAGGATCGGAAGCCTTGATTCAGACGTATCTTGAATCTATTAACAGAAAAATGTCAGAGATAAAAGCCATATTTTTGACACACGCCCATCCGGATCATGCAGGTGCGGCCGCTGAAATAAAAAGACAGACCGGCTGTAAGTTATACGCACCGAGCGAGGAAACCGCATGGGTAGAGGATATTCAAAAACAATTCCGTGAGCGCCCGATTCCGAATTTCTTTACATTATTGTCTGAATCGGCAGAAGTAGATGAGATGCTTACAGACGGGAATGGAATTGAGCTTGAGGATAGAATCAGAATCCGTGCTATATCGACCAGAGGACATTCTCATGGTTCGATGTCATACATATTAAATGACCGATTCGTTTTTACAGGGGATGCAATACCGGTGAAAAATGATCTGCCGATATTTGTGGATTTTTCTGAGACCATAAAAAGTCTTGATAAAATATATGCACTGCCTGGAATACAATATTATTGTCCTGCGTGGGATGCGGTGTATACCAGGGAGAAATTTGAGGGTGTGTTAGCAGATAGTAAGGCAATGCTTATTAAACTGAAACATGCAGTGCTTCAGGTTGAACAGAATACACCGGATATCTCGGATACAGATAAGATAACAGCAGTCTTAAAAAAAGCTGATATGCTACAGTTTGCCGGGAATCCTCTGGTTGCAAAAAGTATAGATGCTGTAAGGTATTTTTTATCTAATCATTTGGAATCAGATTACTGAAATATTCCGTTTTGCCTGACAGGACATCATCATAGAAGCGCTGTTTCCAGTCAATATAATCGATGGAGTCCTGCAAGGTCTTCATTTGCTTCAGTAAATCGTTGCGCTTGACTTCTAATATTCGCTTCCTTTCGGGAATGGAAGTTTCACCTGCCAGGCATAAATTAATATATTGCTGCATCTCGGATATGCTCATACCGCAATTTTTCAGACAATGTAGACTGTTGATCCAGGCTATGTCTTTATCATCGAATACACGATGATTATTTTTATCGCGTTTTACGTTTGGTACAAGTCCCTGATTGCAATAAAATTTTAATGTTTCATAGGCTAATCCTGTTTTTTTGCAGGCCTGCTTCATTGTATACATAAATACCTCCGTAAAAGTAAAAATAAAAATCAGAAAAAACACTTGACCGGTAGTTACTACCGATTGATACACTAGGATTGTAGCATAAGAATGTTTTATTATCAAGGAGGTTGTCAGATGGAATATGTAACATTAAACAATGGCATAAAAATGCCACAATTAGGTTATGGAGTATATCAGGTTACGAAGGATGAGTGTGAACGTTGTGTTTTGGATGCTTTGAAAGCCGGGTATCGTCTGATTGATACTGCACAGTCATACTTTAACGAGGAGGAAGTCGGAAATGCAATTCAGAAAAGTGGCATTTCCAGAGAAGAAATATTTTTAACCACAAAGGTCTGGATCGAGCATTATGGGTACGAGGCATGTAAGGCATCTATTGATGAATCCATGAGAAAATTGCAGACAGATTATATTGATCTTATGTTGTTGCATCAGCCTTTTTCTGATTATTATGGTGCATGGAGAGCATTGGAAGAGTATTATGAGGCGGGGAAAATCCGGGCAATTGGGATCTCTAACTTCTATCCTGACAGAATGATTGATATTGCTTCATTTGCAAGAATCAAACCGATGGTAAATCAGATTGAGATTCATCCACATCATCAGCAGGAGGAATCCAAAGAATGGCATGATAAATACGATATTCAGCTGGAAGCATGGGCACCATTTGGAGAAGGACGCGGCGGTATGTTTGAGGAAGATATACTAAAAGATATTGGCTTAAGATACGGAAAGTCCGCTGCACAGGTAATTCTCAGATGGCATCTGCAGAGAGGTATCGTTGTAATACCGAAATCTACACATTATGAGAGGATGGTAGAGAACTTTAATGTGTTTGATTTTGAATTATCTGAGGATGATATGGAAAAAATTGCAGAACTGGATAAAAAACAGAGCGCATTCTTTTCACATAACGATCCAAATATGGTAGAATGGTTTGTGAAAATGGTTGAGGAACGCAAGAAGCAGCATGATTGCGTGAAAGAAAAGAAAAGCTGGTAATTGGAAAATGAATGCATTTGAAGCAGATAAGTTGGATGAAAAATTACTACAAAAGTTTATAAAAAAAGCAAACTGGCGGAGAAACGCATGGGCAAAAAGTGATGCTTTGCGTGATGCGGGAATAAAAGAGCCGGAGGGTGTAAATAAGATTGCGGATATTTCCTATGCGGAGTCTGACACGGAAGATGAGAAGAAGTGGCATCTTATGGATATTTATTATCCGGCGGATGATACAATACAGGATGTAGAAAATATGAACTATGCAAGAGCCGGTAAATATCCTGTCATTGTCAGTGTGCATGGCGGAGGATGGTTTTACGGAGATAAGGAATTGTACAAGCTCTATACCATGACGCTTGCAACGTATGGATTTGCGGTGGTGAATTTTAATTACAGATTGAGCCCGGAATACCAATATCCGGCTGGGTTTGCGGATGTCTGCTGTCTGATGGATTATCTGATTGCGCATGCCAAGGAGTATTCTCTGGATATGGAACATGTATACATGGTGGGTGATTCTGCGGGGGCACAGCTTGTGAGCCAGTATTGTATCTATGCGACCAATAAAAAATATCGTGAATTATTTTCCTTCGGCAAAGACCTTCTGCCTGTTCTTCCGAAGAAAATAGCATTAAACTGCGGGGTTTATGATGTTTGTTCCATGTTATATGAGGATGAGGTGGTCGATTGGTATCTTCCGTTCGATATGAAGAAAAATACTGCAATCAGTTTGTTTAAAATGCTTGATTTTATGACGAAAGATTTTCCTGAAACGTATCTGATGCTCTCTGTGAATGATGATCTTGCAAAGCATACTATACCGATGAAAAACAAACTGCAGGAGCTTGATATACCTTTTGTCTATCGTGAATTCGGACAGAATGAACAATCGGATGGGCATGTATTTCATTTGAATCTAAAAAGCAGGAACGGGCAGATTGCAAACCATGAGGAGATGGAGTTTTTCTACGGTTCGTAGATTGCAATGGAATTAACAAGTATATAAAATAAACTCATCGTTTCATGGTTGTTCCCGCAGGCAACTGGGATAAAATCACGGCCCCGAAGATAAGTACACAGCCGGTAAGTTCTTTTGCACTGAGTTTTTCGTGCAGGATAACCCATCCGGCGAGTACAGAGAAAACAGATTCCAGGCTCATGATAAGGGATGCGATGGTCGGGTTGACACCCTTTTGTCCGATGATCTGCAGGGTATAAGCGATTCCACAGGAGAAGATTCCGGCATAGAGCAGAGGAATCCATGCGTCCCATGTGCAGAATGCAGAAAACCATACCTGTACACCGGATTTGAACTCGGTCATAAACATCGGAATAGCCGTTAGAAGACCTGTGATCATAAATTGGATGCATGACATTCGGAGTCCGTCTACCATAGGTGAGAAATGGTCTATCACCAGAATATGTATAGAAAAGCAGAGTGCGCAGAGCATAACCAATGTGTCGGAAAACTGTAATCTGAATGCTCCGTCTATACATAAAAGATAGAGACCGACTAAACTTATTGCTACGGCTATCCAGACATTGATGCCGCATTTTTTCTTGAAAAACAATCCTAAAATCGGAACCAGCAGGATATAGCACGCTGTCAGAAAACCGGCTTTGCCGGAAGCTGTTCCGAGATAGATACCCATTTGCTGAAGATTTGTTGCAATGCAGAGAACAATACCACAGAGAACCCCTCCCGTGAGAAGGGTTCTCTGTGCTTTTTTGTCCTCAGGTTTTTTGGTGATTCCAAATCTGTCCGTGATAGAGATAATGAGAATCAAAAACAGTGAGCCTATAATGGAGCGTACGCAATTAAAGGAATATGGTCCGATGGCATCTCCACCTTCACTCTGTGCCACGAAAGATATACCCCATATAAATGATGTGAGTGCGAGTATCAATGAGTTGCGTCTTTTTCGTGTGGTATCTGTTGTTGATTTCATGTATCTGTTATCCTTTTCGTATTATTTTTATATCATATTATTCTTGTATTATATTATTCTTGTATCGATTTTTTCTTTTGTGTTATCTTGCGTATAATTAATACAGTGACAACCATTAACAGGAGTGTAACAGGAAGTGCAATCAGTGCCAGTGAACTCTCTGTAAAGTATCCTATGGTACCGGCTATCAGATATCCGATAAAGGAAACTGCTGCAGCAGTCAGGGCATATGGAAGCTGTGTTGACACATGGTTTACATGGTCGGAATGTGCACCCGCAGAAGCCATAATCGTTGTGTCGGATATCGGAGAACAGTGATCTCCGCATACAGCACCCGAGAGGCAGGCTGCGATAGAGATAACGAGCATCTCGTAGGTATCTCCCTCACCGAATACATTGCAGACGATCGGGATCAGAATTGCAAATGTTCCCCAGCTTGTTCCCGTTGAGAAAGCGAGGAACAGAGCAACAATAAATATGATGCATGGAAGGAATAGCTTTAATGCGCCGGCTGAACCTGCAACGATATCGTGCACATAGAACTTGGCACCAAGTAAGCCTGTCATACCTGACAATGTCCATGCCATGGTGAGAATCAATATCGGTGCAACCATTGCTTTAAAACCTTCCGGAATACATTCTGTAAATGCCTTGAAAGTCATGACACCCCTTGTCATATAGAAGTAGAATGTGATAATCAGTGTTACGATACTACCGAGAACAAGTCCCATGGATGCATCTGCATTAGAGAATGCATTTATAAATGTTTCACCTTCGAAGAAACCACCTGTATATATCATGCCGATGATACAGCATACAATAAGAACTACAACAGGAAATACAAGATCGATTACCTTGCCGTGTGGTGTACTTGGTTCATCATCAGCGTCACCGTAAGGTCTTGCAGCTGTGGTGAAGAGGTCTCCTTTTATCGCGTTTTCCTCATGAATCTTCATCAAACCGTAATCTGTTTTCAGTGTGGTTATAAGAATAATCATGAGCAAGGTGGATAATGCATAGAAGTTATATGGAATTGTTCTTAAAAACATGGAAAAGCCATTGATGTCAGAGCCTTCAGGTACAGATGAGGTAACTGCGGCTGCCCAGCTCGACACAGGTGCAATGATACATACCGGTGCGGCTGTTGCATCGATGAGATAAGCCAGTTTCGCTCTGGAAACCTGATGTCTGTCTGTGACCGGACGCATGACGGAACCTACAGTAAGGCAGTTAAAATAGTCATCCACGAAAACCAGGACGCCAAGCGCCATGGTTGCAAGCTGTGCACCGACTCTTGTCTTGATATGCGTTGAAGCCCACTGACCGAATGCAGCAGAACCGCCTACTTTATTCATCAGGGCAACCATAATGCCCAGGATAACAAGGAATACCAGAATACCTACATTCCAGCTGTCAGCCAGCTTATAGATCATACCGCCGTCTCCGTTGTAGAGCATGGTGTTGAGCATAAGCTCAAGATTACCATTGGAATAGAGCAGTGCGCCTGCGATGATGCCGACGAAAAGTGATGAGTACACTTCCTTGGTGATAAGTGCCAGAACGATGGCAATGATTGGCGGAAGCAATGCACCTATGGTAGAATATACCTTTGGTGAATAGGTTTCCGGGTCAACAGTGCCAGGTGTGTTCAGCGTGATGGCGATGAATATTCCCAGAATCACAACTGCACAGACCAAAAAAATTACATTTTTCTTTTTCATTGTAACTCCCCTTCATTTGTATATTTGATATATAATTATAGAACATATGGGGATGGAATGGCAAGGAATTCTATGAAAAAGAATAGAAATATAAGGACAAAAATAACATCAATATATATAAAATATACATGCATCATGTACAATAAAACCATGAAGCTTCATGAATATGAATACAGGGAGGAGCTATGTATCAGATATTACTGGTGGAAGATGACAAGAAAATACAGGAAGTAATCGTGGATTATATCGATGAAAAGGGAAAACAGGAGCTGTGCCTGACTGTTGCAGGGGATGGCAGGGGAGCAAGGCTCGCCATGGAGAAAACAGAGTTTGACCTCATATTGCTTGATGTAATGCTACCGGATACAGACGGCTTTTCCATATGCCGGGAGATACGAAGCAGGAATATGGTTCCAATTATCTTCCTGACTGCAAGAGGCAGAGAAGAAGATATTCTGTGGGGGTATGGACTCGGATGCGATGATTATATCGTAAAGCCGTTTTCACTTGCGACCCTGTATGCGAAGATACTTGCAGTGCTGCGCAGAACAAAAGGTGAGGAACTTCGCACAGTTTTGCAGGTTGGAAAGATCACCATGAAACTTGATGCTTATCAGGTTTTGGTAGAGGAATATGTAGATGAAACAAAAGAAACCATTAGACATGAGATTGCTTTACAGCCGAAGCAGTATGAAATGCTTCGTTATCTGATGGCGCATGCAGGGATTGTTGTCTCACGGGATACATTGCTTGATCGTGTTTGGGGATATGATTATATGGGGACAGACCGTATCGTAGACAATCAGATCAAGCTTCTTCGTAAGGCACTTGGTACTGCCGGAAAGCAGATAAAAACGGTTGTATCCAAAGGGTACAAGATGGAAGATTGTTAGGGGGCGAATGCTTATGGGATTTACTATATTGCCGGATATGCAGGCAAAAAAAGAAAAGTACAAGAAGAAAAAAGAAAAAAAACGGGCAGGAAACGCAAAGAGACGTAGTAGACGATATTTAAAACGGAAAAGCTTCACGGGTGTTTTGACTTCTACTATGTTAGTTACAGCGCTGGTTCTTGGTACAATCGGATGCGGGATTTTCTATTATCAGGTGAATGCAGCTGTGGAGGAATCGAATCAGGATTTAGATGATATGGTTGATATTATCCGGTCCAATATGCAACATTCTTATATACAATGGCAGGAGGAAACAGATTTGTCTATTGCCGAGCGGGAGGAACAATTTCGCAATTTTATGTATTTATATATTCTGATGATCCCGGATATGTTTCCATTTTCAGAAGGAACAGGTGCAATCTATGATACGGATGGGAATGTTCTTGCATCCACCAGTGAACCGGTTGGCTTGCTTCAGGAGCATTTTGATGAAGAGAGCAGTAAGGAATCTTCTTACCCTTTAGTTTGGCGAAAACTTTATGCTGCCGGTAATCAGCCGGATGCAGAAATCATGAAAGAATATGAGGAATATTATCGAAAGATGTGCATGGAAGAGGAATATGAGGTAAGAGTCACTTCCGGGTATCTGGACGGGGATGTATTTTATTATGGAAAAATCGAATTCTATGCACCGGGAGAAATCGCAGGCAAGGAGCTTGTAAAAACATATGATTGTTCTCCGGCGGACACAAGCGGTATGCAGGAGATTCATCCATATGAACAAACCGACCGGACAGGTGAATACGATTACTATATTCCGATTTTACATCGTACTTCCGGGGTAGAGACAGAATCTGAAGCAAACCTGATATACGAAAAATACAAATCGGACGAACGGCTTTCCGGAGCATCTTCTATGGGTGAAAAAGGTTTTGGTCGTTATATACGGAGTACATTTGATCGGATTCAGGTTGCAGGAGGAAAAGAATATATACTCGTGACAGCGGTGCAATATGATTTTATGGAACAAAACGGCACATGGATGTGGAAGTATTTCCTTGCGTTTCTTGCGGCAATTTTACTGCTTGGGTTCTTCATTGCAAGATATCGATATGTGCGGTTAAAGGCACATTATGATTTTGAGGACTATCAAAAGAATCTCACCAATGCGATGGCGCATGATCTGAAAAGTCCGCTTACGGTATTATCCGGCATGGCGGAAAATTTAAAAGAACAGGTACATACAGAAAAACGTGATTACTATGCAGAGGAAATCATCCGGCTTGTTGGTGATATGAATCATATGGTGGAACAGATACTTGGATTTTCAAAGCTTGGAAATGTGAATGTACTTGAAAAAAAGGAATCTGTCGATGTACGACGGCTGACTGAGGAAATCGTGCAGGGATGCGAAGAATTCTACTCGGACGATCGTATACATATCGATGTGGATGGGAATCTGACTGTGGAAGGTGATACTGTGTTGCTTCGTCAGATGGTAGATAATCTGATTCGAAACGCACTTGTACACGGAGATGCCGGAGTGATAGCAATAGAATTGCAGGAAAAGTCCATTACTATCGAGAACGATTATTCTGGCCCGCTTACCCAGAAGGATGTTCCAAGATTGCTTGAAGCATATGAAAAGGATGATTCCAGAAAACAAACCGGAGGTCACGGACTGGGACTTTCCATCGTGAGTCAAATCGTGTTGTTGCATGGCGGTAAGATGTCTGTCACAATTGCAGATAAGCGGTTTACAGTATGTATAACATTTTGATTAGTGCTTTGTATGTCAAATTGAAATATAATTTGAGTTGAAAGATAATATAATATATGATATTCTTAAGTTAAGAACAATCGTGTTACAGGGTGGCTTGACCTCATTCTTGGTAGAATGGGGGTGATGCCTATGAAAAATCATTTTGATTTTAAGGATTTAATGACCTTTGGTCTGTTCCTATTGGCATTGCTTACATTCATTTTTACGTATTGTAGGTAACCGTACATAGAAAAACCACCCTAAAACTTTGGCGAGCGAATAGGGTGATTTTTCTATTCTTATTTCAGGTCAACCCCTTGTGGGCGGTTGTTCTTTTTTATACTATGAATATAACATAAAATATGATGTATGTAAATAACGTATTTAATAGAATATGAAAGGCAAAAGGGTGAATTAAAACAATGAAAAAACAAGTATATAATCCATTTCTACCACTTTATGAATATATTCCGGATGGTGAGCCTCATGTGTTTGGAGACAGAGTTTATCATTATGGTTCCCATGATAAGGAGGGCGGTTATACTTTCTGCATGCAGGATTATGTGGTTTATTCTGCACCTGTTGATGACCTGACAAGCTGGCGATATGAGGGCGTGACCTATAAGGCATCCCAGGATCCGGCTTATCCGGGATTGAAATATATGTATGCACCTGATGTTGTGCAGGGAAATGACGGACGTTATTATCTGTATTACTGCATGGGTGGAGATTACGGACAGGGAGGCTATCAGGGACCAATCAGCGTTGCCGTGTGTGATACACCTGCCGGTCAGTATGAATTTCTGGGACATGTGAGGAATCCGGACGGAAGTCCTATGATGAAATACATTTGTTTTGATCCGGCTGCATTAAATGACAATGGTACGATTCGTATTTACTATGGAACGCAGTATGGCTATGAGGAGGAACCGGATTTTCTGGAAGATGGCACCCGGCTTCAGGAAGAGATAGAGATGTTCGGGCGTACAAAAGAGGAAATATTAAGCTATGATGACAGTATTATGGGGCCTGTCATGGTTGTATTGGAGGATGATATGCTGACGGTTAGAGAGGAAGCAAAGCATATTATACCTTACAGAGTCAAAGGTACGAGTTTTGAGGAACATCCGTTTTTTGAGGGCTCATCCATGCGTAAGGTGGGGGATAAGTATTATTTTATATATTCCTCATGGCAGAATCATGAGCTTTGCTATGCGGTAAGTGATTATCCTGACAGGAATTTTACTTTTGGGGGAACCATTGTTTCAAACGGTGATGTGGGATTAAACGGCCGAACAGACGAAGAAAAGCTGAATATGACGGGGACAACCCATGGCAGTATCGTCCAAATCGGGGAACAGTGGTATGTATTTTATCACAGGCTGACGCACAAGTCGGATTACAGCAGACAGGCCTGTGCAGAGAAAATTTACATTGCGGATGATGGCAGTATCGCACAGGTAGAGATAACAAGCTGTGGGTTAAATGACGGACCATTGATGACGGAGGGATACTACCCGGCAGTTATAGCATGCAATATCACCAACGGGAATATGCCGCACGGTTCAAACAGCATCTACACGATGCCGTTTCCGAATGTCACAAATTTGGGTGAGGAACGGTTTATCGCAGAGATAGAGGATGGAACCCTGATAGGATATAAGTATTTTGATTTTAATAATGTATCCGAAATTGGTATTGTCGCAAGGGTGGAGAATGAGGACAACAAAGTGGTATATACCGGGGCGGTCCGTCTGGATGAACGCTGCCTTGCGTCTGAAGCTTCCTTAAACAGCAAGCGTGCAGAGACAGGAGCAAAGGGAGAGACTTATTTTGAGATAAGATTACAGCCTCAGGGAGAGGAGATTGCCCGTATTAATGTTCCGTCTGATGAACAGGAAAATCCCCTGGAATGGCTTACCTTGATGACAGCAGTGGATATTCCCCAAGGCGTTTATCCATTGTATTTCATATATCACGGGACGAACAGGGTGCAGTTGAAAGAGATTTTCTTCAAGTAAATGTCCGCCGGATAGAAAATATATGTCAGTCAACGGACATATTTTGTATTATTCCGGTTAAAGAATAGCGTATAGTATTTGATATGTAGTCAATTACGTCTTTTCGATTGCGTTGTGTCCGGTCTTTAATCCAGTCAATTAACATGCCGGCAATGGCTTCCATATAAAAATGACTTAAAAAGTCTTTATATTCGGGAGCCATTTTTTTGCCCATGAGAGTTTCTGCCTGTTCAATGATAGAAACTGAGATTTCCAGAAAATCTGCACAGAAAAACTGTTTCAATTCATCACGCCCGATAGAGTCATAGGCGCAATTTAAAATATATTCATTATTTTCAACATAATCCATGACAAAGGCAATCGCCTCTTCATCGTCGACAAGCAGATCAAAATTTTTTACAACCTCAATTGCTTCCTGCTCAAATGTCCATTTGAGAAGTGCGTAAATGTCTTCAAAGTGATAATAGAAGGTCTTACGGTTAACATCGCATTTTTGTATTAATTCACTTACGGTAATCTTTTGAAACGGCTTTTTTTTCATTGCATCTTTTAAAGCTTCCGCGAGTGCTTTCTTTGTGTTGAGAGAAATTTCTTCATGTTTCATCTTTTATACCTCCGCTTATTATTATACATGGAATAAAAAAACGTGCAATGGACAATGTCGGACAAGTGTGGGGCAAATTATTTGACCATCAATGTAAGCTGTTTTGTCCGGTTATTACCTAAATGCCCGGAAATTGACCATATTTTTATGGATTGTGTGTCTGTATATTATGAATGTGAAATCTATAAGATAAATAAAAATCAGTGGAAAGGAGCAGAAAATGTCAGAACAACGATATAAGGTATCAATGAAAACGCCGCTCGGTGATAAAAAAGGGACATTAACCGCTGTAATTGCAGAAAATACGTTAACCGGATACCTTGATATTTTAGGACATAAGGAAACATTTGAGGGTACGATTGATCTTACAGGTAATTGTATGTTCAATGGTTCATTTACTACCTTAATCAAAAATGTTCCTTTTGTTGCCAGCGGAAAAATAACAGATTTATCTGTAGATCTGCAGGTAAAAGGTGGAAGGAATGTATTTGAATTAACAGGGGTTCCGTGTTTGGAACGAGAGGAGGGCGGACATGAAAAAGATCTATACGTGGATTACGAATCATAGAAGGATCGTTTTAACTATATTTCTTGTCTGTACAGTACTTTGTTTGTTCTTGAAAAATTTTGTGGAAGTTAATTATGACATGAATGATTATCTTCCGGAGGATACACACTCAACAGTATCTCTTGACGTTATGCAGGAGGAATTTGACGGAGGTATTCCAAATGCCCGGGTGATGGTGAAGAATGTGACGATACCGGAGGCATTGGAGTATAAGGATCAAATCAGGGGAGTAGATGGCGTCACAGGTGTAACCTGGCTGGATGATGCGGTGGATATAACGATTCCGCTCAGCAATATTGATGTGGATGTACTTGAGACATATTATAAGGACGATGCTGCATTGTTTAGCGTGACCATTGAGGAGAATAGCCGTATTTCTGCAGTTGCGGATATCCGTGATATTATCGGTGATGAAAATGCCATGACAGGAAGTGCAGTATCGACAGCGGTGGCCACAACAAATACGGTTTCAGAGATTCAGAAAATAGCGGCTTTTGCAGTATTATTTGTATTTTTTATCCTGCTACTCACTACAAATTCATGGCTGGAACCGCTGCTTGTTCTTGGAGGCCTCGGTGTTGCAATTGCAATAAACAGCGGAAGTAATTTGATGTTCGGTGAGATTTCATTTGTAACCAATGCGGCAGGAAGTATTTTGCAACTGGCAGTTTCTCTTGATTATTCTGTATTTTTAATTCATCGTTTTGAGGAATGCAGGGTAGAAAATACAGATGTAAAAGATGCTATGGTTGATGCACTCTGTAAATCAACGTCATCCATCTTCTCCAGCGGACTTACCACCGTTATCGGATTTTTGGCACTGGTATTAATGCAGTTCCGTATCGGACCGGATCTTGGCCTTGCTCTGGCAAAGGGAGTTGCAATCAGTCTGATAACTGTATTTTGCTTTATGCCGGCGCTTATTTTATCGACATACAAGTGGCTGGATCGGTTAAAACATAAGGCATTGATCCCTGGCTTTAAAAAATTTGGCAAATTTGTATATCATATCATAATCCCGATGGTGTGTATATTTGTTATTTTGGTTGTCCCGGCATATCTTGCTTCCAATGCAAATGATTATTATTTTGGCTCATCTAATATCTTTGGAGAGGAAACACAGCTTGGAGCAGATACGGCAGAAATAGAGGATGTTTTTGGTAAAGGTGATACTTATGTGCTGCTTGTGCCGAAGGATGATCTGGCTACGCAGACGCAGTTGTCGGAGGAGCTTCATACTCTGTCACATATTACGAGCATCATCTCTTATGTGGATATGGCGGGGGCAGAGATACCAACGGAATACCTGGATGAGGAAACACTTTCACAGCTTATTTCCGATAATTACAGTCGTATGGTGTTGTCTGTAGATGTTCCGTATGAAGGAGAGGAAACCTTTGATCTTGTGGAACAGGTGAGAACGGTAGCGGAAAAGTATTATCCGGGTACTTATTATCTGGCTGGAGAAGGAGTCAGTACCTATGACCTGATGGATACGGTTACAGCAGATATGGTAAAGGTAAATCTGGTAGCGATTGCTGCGGTATTTATCGTTTTGCTGTTAACACTTCGATCTCTCGTACTTCCGGTCATTCTGGTATTAAGTATTGAAACTGCGATATGGATCAATCTGTCCGTTCCATATTTTATGGATGCTAGAATATTCTATATAGCATACCTGATTATCAGCTCTATTCAGCTTGGAGCAACTGTGGATTATGCAATTCTTATGACAGACAGATATCGGGAGAACAGACAGAGCTTTGAAAAGAAAGATGCACTTATAGAGACGATATCCGATGTAACGGTATCTATTATGACATCAGGCAGTGTGCTGACTGTCGTCGGATTGCTGCTTGGTTATATTTCTACTAATCAGCTTTTGGCACAGCTTGGTATTTTTATTGGGAGAGGTGCAATTTTCTCAATGGTGATTGTACTCTTTGTGGTGCCGGGACTGTTATATCTGTTTGATAAACTTGTAATAAAAAAAGTAAAAACAAGTAAAGGAGATTGATGTGATGAAACAATTAAAAAAGAAGATAACAGGCGCGCTGTCAGTTATTTTGTCCGCAACCCTGATTATTACATTGTTATTTCCATGTTCGGTTTATGCAGCAGAATCCAATACACCAAAAGAAGAGGTGGTTTATATCAATCTGAATGCTGATGGTTCTGTGAAAGAAGTCAATGTTGTAAATATTTTTGAATTGGATGAAAATGGAAAGATTATTGATTACGGAGAATATGAAAATCTGCGTAATATGACGACCACAGACGAAATAAATTATGAAGATAACAGGATCACGATTGATGCTCAGGCAGGTAAATTGTATTATGAGGGAAAGCTTAAAGAGAATGTGATACCATGGGTATTCTCCATAAAGTATTATATGGACGGTAAAGAATACTCAGCCGATGACATAGCAGGAATGAGTGGAAAGCTTGAAATAAAAATGACTGTGCGACAGAACAAGAACTGCAACAGTTCGTTTTTTGAGGGAAATGCTCTGCAGACAACATTTGTTTTAGATACAAATATTGCATCTGATATAGTTGCTGATGGCGCCACAGTAGCAAATGTCGGAAGCGACAAGCAGCTTACTTACACGATCTTACCCAATAATGAAAAAGATATTTATATTTCTGCAAATGTCAGGAATTTCGAAATGGATGGAATCGCTGTAAATGGTGTTCGAATGAATCTGGATATTGATATAGATGAAGGTACTTTGCAGGAAAAGATAGATGAAGTTACAGGAGCTGTTAAGGATCTGGATGAAGGTGCTGATAAGCTGAATGACGGAGCAGGAAGCCTTCATGATGCGACCGGTGAACTGAATGATGCGGTTGGAGGACTAAGTACGGGTGTAGGATCTCTTTATAACGGAGCAACCGGGTTACAGAACGGATTATCCGCTCTGACATCAAAAAACAGTGAGCTTACGGGCGCAGCATGGTCGGCTTATGAGGGCCTGTGCAGTGCTGCACAGACACAATTAAACAGTGAGCTGGCTGCAAATGGTCTTGATACCGTCACACTTACTCCGGCGACATATAGTGAGGTCCTGATGGGAGTATTAGGTAAAATGAATGCGGATGAGGCTTATAAAAATGCGTATAATGCCGCTCTTGATGAAGTTACAAGGCAGGTTGAAACACAGGCTGATACACTGTATGCAGAATATATAAAGTCACAGGCAGATGCGGTCTATCTGGCATATGTGGAGTCACAGGCTGATACACTGTATGCACAGGTTGCAGCACAGGCTATCTGTAAACAGCTTATGGAGAATGGGTATACTGAAGAACAGGCAATGGAATATATTCAGACCGGGGAAGGTCAGGTGATGGTTGCGCAGACTGTCTCGGAGATGTCTGAAAAACAAAAAAAGCAAATTATAACAGCAGCTGTTCAATCTCTTACGGAGGAACAAAAAGAACAGATCCTTCAGGGAGCTGTGAAATCTCTAACCAAAGAAGAAAAGAAAAAGATTCGTGACGGGTATATCGAGCAGATGATGGCAAGTGACGAGGTGACAGATAAAATTAATGAGGCTGTTACAGCTGTAAGCACTGCGGCAGCAGAGGTATCTGCCCTGAAAGGCCAGCTTGATAACTATGGTGTGTTTTATAATGGACTTGTAGAATATACCAATGCAGTAAGTACGGCGGCAAATGGAGCAGCTACACTTACGGATGGGTTATACATATTGTATAATAAAACAGATACACTGAGAACTGCTGTAGGTGATCTGTATATTGCAGTTGGGACTCTGGAAGATGGAACAAATGATCTAAAAGACGGTACAGGTGAATTTGTTGATAAAACATCAGATATGGATACGCAGGTCAGCGATGAGATAGACGATATAAAATCATCGATAACAGGACAGGATATAGAGACAGTATCGTTTGTCTCAGAGCAGAATACAAATATTAAGGCAGTACAGTTTGTCATAACGACAGATAGTATCCAAACAGAAAAAGTTGAAGAAGTAATTGAGGAGGAAGAAGAACAACTCAGTTTTTGGCAGAAATTAGTGAATTTGTTTGGATAATAATTTCTAAAGTAAAAATTACCACAACTACTTGACAATACAAAGTAGTTGTGGTAATTTTTTTGCATGCTACTTGACAATACAAAGTAGATGCATATATACAATACATGTTAGAGTTATTTCAAAGATATCGGAAAAACTTGGACGTATGGCTGATGACGGAGGTAGATTCAGTGGATGATACACAATTAATGAAAGGAATCCTGGAGGGCTGCGTGCTTGCGGTAATTGCAAAGGGTGAGACCTATGGATATGAGATCTTACAGCAGCTAGCTTCCTATGGTTTTGAGAATCTGGGGGAGGGAACCATGTATCCGGTGCTGACACGGCTGGAAAAAAAGGGGTATATTTCCTGTCGGAAAGCAAAGTCCCCGTTAGGTCCAATCCGAAAATACTATTCGGTCACGGATTCCGGTTCTGAGTATTTGGATGGATTTAAAGAGAACTATAAACGTATTATAAAATGTGCCAACGCTGTGTTGGAGGGATAGGAAATGCATGACATTTCAGATTGGAGGAAATTATGAAAAGCGGATATATTTTGCTTGAAGATAAGCTGAATCAGGAATACAAGGCAGCATTTGACCAGGTAGAAATGTACAGTGAGACACATCTGATCGGTGAGGATGTAGTGAATGATATGATGATGGAATTGTTGGATCATATGCTGGAGGCACAGGAAGCGGGGCTGCCTGTATCCGATATTGTCGGGGATGATGTTCATGTGTTTGCGGAGAATTTCTTCAGTGAATACACCGCAGAAAACCGTTTGAAAGAAGTTCCGGGCAGGATCTACAGACTTGCATGGGTTATGTTTGTATTTGAGCTTGTGGATTGGTTGATTTTCTGCGAAGATGGAGAGGGACTTATGGGAATCAGTGACATAGGGGGATATATGATTGGTATCATATTTGCGATTCTGATTGATTCCGTTGTGTTTTTCCTGATTCGTCCGCTTGTTGAAAAAAATAAAAATATGAAACCGGGTGTAGTGAATGGAATATTATTCGCACTCTTTATTATGATGTTTGTTCTTGCATGTATATTTTCAAATAAGTATTCGCTGAAAGTACAGAGGTGGCTTCCTATTTTGTTGACGGGTGTTTATATTGGTATTTTTATGACTATACGGGCAGTAAAGAATTATAAAACATATGGTTCTGTAAAAGCACCAAAGCAGGAAACGATATCTTTTCGTGAGGGATTGTCTGAGAGCATGAAGGATGATCTACCGAAAGAGTGGTTAAAACAGTACAGAAAGAAAAATAAGAAACGAGCCAGACAGGGCAAGGATTTAATGACAAACGAAGAATTTATGGAACAGCTTGACCGGCAATATAATTATCGACGCAATTGTCTGGTAAACATAAGCATTTTTTCGGGTTGTTCGATTATTGCAATCATTGGAACAGCAATTTATGGCGGATTTGATACAACCTTGGATGTTTTTGTATTCATAGGGATTCTGATTGTCATAGAGGGATTCATGTGCCGGTTCTTCAATAAATCAAGCAAAAAAGGCTGCGATATATTTCATAGTATGAAAGAAAAAATGGATGCAGAAGGACTGACCTTTGAAGAATACGTGGAGGGTAAAGAGGCGGGAAAACCCTGAAAATTAAAAATAAATATTTGGCTATTTGATTTGTTTTATGTTATAATATATCAAAAGTATATCTTTTGTTATGCATTCGATTCATTCATAATATAAATATAAAATCAAGGAGGATCAATCATGGACAGATTAAAAGGTAAGGTTGCAATAGTTACTGGTTCTACCAGCGGTATTGGTGTAGGTATTGCCAGATTATATGCAGCGGAGGGAGCTAAGGTTGTTATCTGTGGCAGAAGAGAAGAGAAGGGACAGGCTGTTGTTGACAGTATTGTTAAGGATGGTGGAGAGGCATTCTATCATTTTATGGACATCACTGTCACAGAGAGCATAGAAAAGCTGTTCGAGGATGTATATGAGAAGTATGGCAAGATCGATGTTCTGGTCAATAATGCGGCAAATGTCGGACTTAAGGATGGCCGTGTAGATGAGCTGACATTAGAGATGTGGGATAGCGTATTCCAGAGTGATGTACGTGGTACCTTCTATGCGACAAAATGTGTACTTCCATATATGCAGAAGAATGAAAATGGAGGATCGATCATCAATATCGGTTCAATGGCTTCCTGTGGAGGAGATCTTGGCTCTACCGCGTATGCATGTGCCAAGGCCGGTGTAGATATGCTGACACAGTCCACTGCATTGCAGTATGGTAAAGATAACATTCGTTGTAACTGTGTACGTCCGGGTCTGATTGTTACACCAGAGAATGAAGCATATGTGCCACAGGCGCTTAAGGATATATTCCTGAGCAATATTATGGTAAATCGTTATGGTTGTCCGGAAGATATCGGTCATATGTGCGTATATCTTGCTTCTGATGAGAGCAACTATGTGAGCGGGCAGATTGTCAATGTAGATGGTGGTTTGAATTCACATGTGTCAACGGTTGCACAGTTTAGAGAGTTGAATTCACGTACATGGTAGGTTAATTGAAATAAAAGATGTACATTAAAAACATCGGAATCATTTGCTATGAATAAACAAATGATTCCGATATTTTTTATCATATGTAAGTGCTTCGCATTATTATACGTTGTCACTGATGAATTTCAGAAAATCTGATTCAGGTAGTGGTTTTGAAAAATAGTATCCCTGTATATAGGCAATTCCGAGAGCTTCCATGGCCTCGTATTGTTCGATAGTTTCTATTCCCTCGGATACTATCATGAGCTTCAGACCATGG
This sequence comes from Wujia sp., assembly GCA_051877775.1. Classification (GTDB taxonomy): domain Bacteria; phylum Bacillota; class Clostridia; order Lachnospirales; family Lachnospiraceae; genus Coprococcus_C. The sequence goes on along the minus strand of JBJEJF010000008.1, from coordinate 44,591 downwards.
ATCATGTGCATTGCAGCATCCATAACATATTTGGCTTTTCCGTTTTCGAAATATGCCATAATCATGCTCCGGTCAAATTTGATGATATCTACAGGCATTTCCACGATATAATTTAGATTGGACTGCCCGGTTCCGAAGTCATCCAGAGAGAAGTTCACTCCGTAATCAATCAGCTGGTTCATATTATTTAATAAAATCATCTTTTCGTTTACAGATGCGGATTCTGTGATCTCGAGATTGATCTGTTCGGGTGCTATATGGTATTTGTCCATAATACTGATAAAATTCTCAGCAAGATGCTCATATGCACATTGTACGACAGAGAGGTTCACCTCTATATATTCTATCCCATAACGCTCCGGTTTGTGCATGCTTAAAAAACGACAGACTTTTTCAAATACAATTTCACCTAACTGCAGTATGCTGCCATTTTTTTCTGCTACAGGGATAAAGACACCAGGGGCAACCAGATTACCATCTTTATCACGTATACGAACCAGAGCTTCTGCAGAGACGAATTTTTGGTGTTTTGTAGAATAAATTGGCTGGTAATACACATCGATCCTGTTGTGGTCGATTGCATCGGCAATCAGCAGTTCGATCTTTTTTTCTCTCTGCATATCGTCCAGAAGTTCCTGACTGACTATGATAATGTCGTTGTCTGTATAGCTTTTACCATATATCTTGGCATAGGATAGAAGTGGACCGATGTCTTCAGCATTGTTCAATATGTTGCTGTCAGGCATATATATTATAGATGGATCCAGATAATAATTACCTCCTGTACCCCAGCCGAATTCAAATCGTCTTTTTAAAATGGAACAGTACTGCAGGGCCTGGTTCTGATCTTCAAAAATAAGGACGATGTCATTTTCCGTATTCTTAAATGTGTAGGCACCATCTGTTTCTGACAGATAGGATGCGAGCTCTTTTTGCAGCAGCTTATATTCATTGTCTGATAAAGGGTATCCCATAGAGTATGGGAAAACAAGCTCTATGATGGAGAATCTTTTCCGACACTGATAGAGCTGCTCGGTATACAGGATCATAGCCTGCTGGCTGAAGAATCCCGTGGATACATCTATGTTAATTTCCGGATTCTCAAGCTTCAGGTATATTATAACAATGCCTATAGCACTGAAAAAGCCGACAAGAAGCAACTCATTCCATAGGAACTGGATGAATGCAGCGATGAGCCATAGGATCATCCATATACGCATTGCGTCATATCGCCTGGGATGGATATTTTGTTTCTGCCTTATAAGCAGAACAACGATCCAGATGAGTATAGCAGCTGAAAACAGATAGGTCGTAACTACACTTGGACCATAGGTATATACCTGATCCGGTGTCTCGCAGTGCTTGTATATAGGAAGAATAAAAACAAGAATGATGCCGGAGACGGCTACCAGATGACCGGCAATAGAGTATTTCCTGTAAATGCCGGCATCTCTGTATATATCCCTGCATATATACAATAATGCTGTCAGTGCTGTCAATATTATAGTTGAAAGATAGGATTTACATATGCTGTTGATTACGATCCCGGGGATATTGTCATGATGCGTGAGAAATACAATAGATAATGTATCCAGGGAAAGATTGATCAGTGTCACCCAGAACAGATGCATAAATGCAGTTGCTGTATTTAATTTTATTTTCTTGCGGCATATATAAAAATATAAAATGACCAATAATAATATAATTCCGCAACACTGCATTTTTATATTCATATATAAATTCTCCTTGGTATTATAATGTTTTATTTTAGCATAAATTTATCCATATGACAAATTCTCTGTTATTTTTTATTTTGTTTCTGGCATGCTTTGCAAGGTAAGCAAACTGAATGTCTTCTGTAAACAATTCAGGTATAAATTTTTTTTATAACGGATTCAAGGTTATATATATTGGCGTAAATCCGATGAATCAGCTACAATATGAATATCAAAAAATGATTGTAAAGCGGGTGATAATAATGAAACATATATTGTGTTTTGGAGATTCCAATACATATGGCCTGGTACCGGGAACGGAGAAACGATATAGCTGGGATGTCAGATGGACAGGTATTATAGGAGAAAAATTGAGTAAGGAGAACTATCGGATTATAGAAGAAGGTTTATGTGGCAGGACAACGATATTTGATGACCCTCTCCGGGCAGGACGGCGTGGAACAGAGTTGCTCCCGGTGATCTTAGAGACACATAAACCTGTGGATGCAATTGTAATAATGCTTGGAACCAATGACTGCAAAGCGCACTACGATGCTTCGGCACAGGTGATAGGACTTGGAATACGTAAGCTGCTGGGACAGATAAAAAATGCAGTTCCAGGTGCAAAGATATTGCTGATCTCGCCTATCCGCCTTGGCGATGATATATGGGATGGATTTGATCCTGAATTCGATAAAAAATCTGTTGAGACATCAAAACATCTGCCGGAAGTATATAGGCAGATTGCAGATGAAGAGGGGATAGGATATCTTGCAGCATCAGACTATGCGGAACCATCTAAGGCGGACAGGGAACATCTGGATGAGAATGGACACAGGGCGCTGGCACTGGCAATATGGAGTAAACTTCAGGAGATTATTATAAAGAAAACGGAGGCAGAGATATTATGACCAGAGAAGAAGCTTGGAGTCTTTTGACAGAGTATAATCAGGAAGAATTTCATCTGCAGCATGCACAGATCGTAGAAAAGACAATGATCTATTTTGCAGAAAAACTTGGGTATGGTGATGAGAAGGAGTTCTGGGGGATCGTAGGACTTTTGCATGATCTGGATTTTGAACAGTATCCTGATCAGCATTGTATCAAAAGTCAGGAAATCATGCGTGAGAGAGGAGTAGATGAGAAAATTGTCCATGCAACTGCCAGTCATGGATATGGCATTACCGTAGACATAGAACCGGAACATGAGATGGAGAAGGTGTTATATGCAGTGGATGAATTAACGGGATTGATCGGTGCTGTCGTGCTGATGCGGCCATCAAAAAGCGTGCAGGATCTGGAGTTAAAATCAGTGAAGAAAAAGTTTAAGGCAAAAGGCTTTGCTGCAGGCTGTGACAGGGAGGTTATCCAGCGTGGAGCAGATATGCTTGGCTGGTCTCTGGATGATCTGATACAGCAGACGATAGACGCTCTGAAAACGTTTCAGCCATAGACGTTATATTGGGCGTTGATGTTTGGTAAAATCTTGTAAATTTGTATCTATTATGATACAATTAAGGCGTTATTGAGCATTATCAATCATTAGAAAGGGGAATGTGCTTATGAGAAAAAGATTTGCAAAGTCGCTTTTATGTGCTTCTCTTGCGGTAGCTTTGGTCGTGGGTGAAGCAGGAACTGCGCTTGCAGCGGAACCGGCAGATGTGGTCTCCACTGTGGATGAGTCTGCAGATGTGCAGGAGCCGGCAAAGGAAGAAGGTGTAGTTGTTGAGGATACAACTACGGAAGAAGTAACCACAGAGGAGACGGTTACGGAAGAAACTGTGACAACGGAAGATAATGGGGTTACAGAGGAGATCTCTGAAGAAGAGGTTGTGACTACAGAGGACACAGATGCATCCGAAGAGGAAGACCTGAACAATATGGACGAGCAGGATGCACAGAAGAATACGAATCCATCTATTTCATATGTCAATGCGTATTCCAATGGGTCATTACTTGAATGTTATGTATCTGGTTATGCATACAAGTATGAAGTAACGATCAACGGTGTAAAATACGCTACATATACGAATTCAAATTACAATTCATACAGTGATAATTCACCATATTTTTATCAGAATTTTTCCTTCAGCAGGATAATGGGTGGAACATACAAGATCGTAATCACTCCATACGGATATGATGGTACGAAGGGAACTGCATGGACACAGCAAAATACATATGATGCACCAATTGTTGCAAGTTATTCACATGCGAATGTGAGCGGAACATTGGTATACAATGATCAGGGTAAGACAACTGGTTACAGCAAACCATATGTAACGTTACAGGTTTATCTGAACAGCTACTCCAGCTCTGGTCGTTATGAGATTCAGAAAAAAATCGGAAGCGGAAGCTGGACAACAATCAGTAATGACAGGAGTACCGGCTACGACTTGTATTATAATGATTATGATGTTGTTCCTGGAACAAAGTATTACTATCGTGTGCGTTACACAGGCACACCGGATGGCACATATATTACCAAAAATATCTATGGTAAATGGTCTTCAACATATAAAGTAGAAGTTGGTAAGCCGAGTGCTACCTGTCAGGCATATTATTCCTCCAATGGAATCTATATCTCTATGGATGGTAGCTCCTATGTATCCGGTTATGAGGTCTACCGTTCTACCAGCAAGGGAAGCGGCTATAAGAAGATCGCTACAGTTACAGATAAGTATTATATAGACAAAGCTGTCAAGAGTGGAACATACTATTACAAGGTTCGTCCTTATTATTATGATACAACGACCAAAAAGAAATACATGGGAGATTATTCCGATGCAGATGGCGTCAAGCTTGTCCTTGAGTCAGTAAATGCATGGGTAAACCAGACTGATACCAATCAGGCAACCATAAGCTGGGATAAGGTTCCGGGCGCAGATTATTATGAGGTATATTACAAATCTGATCTTAGCGGTGATGCATATACGATCCTTACTTCAACAAAAGCCAACAGCTTCAAGGCAGGAAGTCTTACGACCAATACATCGTATAACTTCCAGGTACGCGCATATAAGAAAAACGGCAGTGTTAAGACATATTATCAGAGTTCGGATGTAAGTATATATATTGGATTTACCAACCCGAGAAATGTCTATGTGTCCAAGCGTACCATCAGCAAGACAGATACGAAGATGAGCATCAAATCTACCATCAAATGGGATCGTGTCTATGGGGCAAAGAAGATCAGAATAGAGGGTTATAATCCTTCTACCGGTGCATATGAGACGATCAAAACTCTGTCTGCCACAGCGACAAGTTATACGCTGAATAATACGATTACCAAAAAAGACGATCAGAGAATTGTAAAATATTCAAGTGTACGTATTGTGGCTGTAAACGGATCCAGAGAATATTACAGTACAGTTTATGATATATGTAAATTAAATCCGGTGACAGGCGTTAAGGTCAACAAGAAGACTGCTTATAGCTCTGTTATCAAATGGGATGCATCACCTGATGCAACTTACTATCAGGTTTACCGTATAGCACCAAATGGAAATGTTACGTACGTTAATACTACATATGACTCAACAAGTATTATAGATGACTGTCTTACACCTGGAGTAAATTATACATATTTTGTTAATGCAAGTAATAGTGATTTTGGTGTTTATTCAGATTCTTCAGGATATGTGACATATAAGCATAAGTTGAGCAAACCAACCATATCCAAAGTAACAAACTCTGCATCCAAACAGGCTAAGATCACATGGAAGAAGATGCCATATGCACAGAAGTATGTCATCTATCGTTCAACAAGCAAGAATGGTACATACAAGAAGATCAAGACTATATATGGCGGAACCAAAACAAGCTATGTGGATACAGGTCTGACTAAGGGAAAAACATATTATTATAAGATCAAATATGTTACCAATAATGATGCCGGTGAGACTATGGCATCCGAGTTCTCGGCAGTAAAATATGTCAAGATAACAAAATAAAAATGTATTTAGTTAAAACAATTAAATAAATATATGAAACCGGCTGTATTCTCTATGTAGATGGATACAGCCGGTTTTTCTTTCACTGTGGATGGACACGGGTTTAACGAAAGAAAAGTTTGATGATAAAATCCTTGTATAATATTGGACAGTGTGTTATGATTGCCCTAATCGAATCATAACAGTTGGTGCCATTTGCCTGAGATAATATCACAGATATTGTATGGGTAGAATGGTTAAAAGGGAAACAGGTGTGAATCCTGTACGATCTCGTCACTGTATTCCAGGAGCGGATGTCCCATGTGTAGGACACAGCCACTGATGCGATAGCAGGCTTATGTGAGCAGATTATGTTGCGTAAAGTTAACTGCATTGGGAAGGCGGATATTCGTGTTGATCGGTAAGCCAGGAAACCTGCCAGTTGTTGGTACAGGAAACAGATTCCGGATCACGAGTAATTGATCGTACCGTTATATGGTGTTATATGCGCCATATAGGACATGCATGTCCGTAGATGATTACTCCGTCAGTTTGTGATTTCGCTGGCGGTCTTTTTTCTGTGCCCGATTATATTATTTTATTGATGCATGGAGGATACAGAAATGAGAAAGAAAAAACTACTGACAATGATGCTTGGGACCTGTATGATGTTTGGTTTATTGACCGGCTGTAATGATAAGAAGACGGCAGAAACTACTACTGAGGCTGATACCCAGGTGACAACAGAAACTGCTACCGAATCTGAGACGGAGGCTGAAAATGATGTGGCAACTGCGGATGAGGCAGATGATGAGAATTATGAGACAGGAGATGCAAGCCTGGACAATGTCAGAAATCAGGATGATATCGGGGAAAAGGAACTGCTGGTTGTAAGCTTCGGAACCAGCTATAATGATAGCAGACGCCTTACCATAGGAGCAATAGAGAACAGTCTCGATGAGGAATTGGGAGACACATATTCTGTCAGAAGAGGATTTACCAGTCAGATTATTATTGACCATGTGAAGGATAGAGATGGAGTGTCTATTGATAATGTCAGGGAGGCACTTGATAGAGCTGTAGATAATGGTGTAAAAACACTGGTTGTTCAGCCGACACATTTGATGAACGGTCTGGAGTATGACGAGCTTGTAGGAGAGATCGCCAACTATGCAGATGCATTTGACTGTGTTTCAATCGGAGAGCCGCTGCTTACATCAGACGAGGATTTTGAGGCTGTGTTAAAAGCTATCACAGAAGCAACAGCGGAGTATGATGACGGAGAGACTGCAATCTGTTTTATGGGACATGGAACAGAGGCTGCTTCCAATCAGGTATATACCAGACTTCAGGAGATGCTTACAGATAAAGGATATAACAATTATTATATAGGTACTGTTGAAGCAGAACCTTCCGTTGATGATGTACTTGCACAGGTAAGGGCAGGATCTTACAAGAGAGTTGTATTGGAGCCGTTGATGATTGTTGCCGGAGACCATGCCAACAATGATATGGCCGGTGATGAGGAAGATTCATGGAAGAGTATATTTGAGGCAGAGGGATATGAGGTCGAGTGTGTTCTGAAAGGATTGGGAGAGATGCCTGCGATCCGGGATATCTTTGTAGAACATGCAAGAGCTGCAGCAGAGGCTGCACAATAAGATCAAAAATATAATGAAAAAGGTAAGGGATTATGAAACTGACGAGGGTTAGATTGCTGGCTGCACTATGTGTGATGATGATAACGTTTACAGGATGCAGCAGTGAAAAAAATCAGACGAATACGACTGTCGTTACAGGTGAGACAACAGAGCAGAAAGATATGACTGCGGTTGAGGATGATACGACAGAACAGACAGATAAAGTTGCATCTGCGGATGAGATGGCAGAACCGCAGGAGGTCATACAGGATGGTATGACACCGGTGTATGCAGATAGTCTGAAGGATGGAACATATCAGATCCAGGTGGACTCCAGTTCATCAATGTTTAATATTACATCCTGTGAGCTCACTGTGGAAAATGGCAAGATGAATGCTGTGATGACGATGGGAGGAACCGGATATCTGTATGTATATATGGGAACCGGAGAAGAGGCAGTCTCCGCGTCTGAGGATGCATATATCGGATATGTGGAAAGTGCAGATGGAACACATACCTTTTTGGTGCCTGTAGAAGCACTTGATAAGGGATTGGATTGTGCTGCATACAGCAGGAAGAAGGAAAAATGGTATGACAGAACGATCGTGTTCAGGTCAGATTCTCTTCCTGTAGATGCCTGGAAGGAAGGTACATATACTTCTGCAGAGGATCTGCAGCTTGCGGATGGTACCTATAGTGTTGAGGTCAGCCTTGAGGGAGGTTCCGGAAAAGCCACTGTAGAATCACCTGCGAATATGATCGTGGAAAATGGAACAGTTACTGTTACAATTGTATGGAGCAGCTCAAATTATGATTATATGGTTGTAAATGATGAAAAATATCTGACTGTCAATACAGATGGTAATTCAACATTTAATATTCCGGTGAATGTGTTCGATGGGCCAATGGCTGTCAGGGCAGATACAACAGCTATGAGCGAACCACATGAGATAGATTATACATTATATTTTGATTCATCAACGATTCAATCGGTAAATAAGTAATTTTGGGGATGCAGCAATGTATATTAAGTACTTTTTGCTGCATCCTTTGCATATGCATGGGCTTGATAAAAAGGAAGCCTATGAATTAGAAAGGATACGATCGTGAATATGAAATGTCTGACAGAAAAAAAGTATATAGCATACCTTCTTTTTTCTTTTTTGATTCTTCTTTGCCTTGCCGGATGTGAAAAAAAGCAGAAGGATATGTCCGTAGATGATCAGTTGTGGGCAGATATGAAGCCTGATCACAGTCTTGAACTTCAATATGCGGAACAATTTTCTGTGGATTATTATGAGAATGGATATATTATGATAACCATAGGAGAAACAGATCGGTATCTGCTTGTTGCAGATCAGGCAGATGTTCCCGAGGGACTTGATTCTGATATTGTGGTTATTCGACAGACCCCCCAACATATTTATCTGGCTGCAACATCCGCGATGGATCTGATCCGTGCAGTCGGTGGGATGGATCAGATAGCATTCTCGGGATTGAAAATGGAAGACTGGTATATTGATGCGGCAAGAGAAGCAATGCAAAATGGTGATATCTTATATGCCGGGAAGTACAGTGCACCGGACATGGAATTGCTGCTGGACAATGATTGTGACCTGGCTATAGAATCAACGATGATTCTGCATACACCTGAGATTAAGGAACAGATGGAGAAACTGGGTATACCTGTACTGGTAGAACGTTCCAGCTACGAGAGCCATCCCCTTGGCAGAATGGAATGGATCAAGCTGTATGGTGTTCTGCTGGGATGTTCAGAGGAGGCAGAGGCATATTTTGACAGTCAGGCGGAGCAGGTACAGGGGCTTGCTGGTAAGCAGGATGGGGATGAAAACAGCCAGTCGGTCGCTTTTTTTTATGTGACTGCAAACGGAGCAGTAAATATCAGAAAATCAAATGATTATGTTGCAAAGATGATTGAACTGGCGGGAGGAAAGTATGTCTTTGAAGATCTTGCCTCGGAGGATGAGAACGCCCTGTCGACAATGAACATTCAGATGGAGGAGTTTTACAAACAGGCAAAGGACGCGGATATATTGATCTATAACAGCACGATCGATGGGGAACTGTTTACATTGGACGAGTTATATGATAAAAATGAGTTGTTCCGTGATTTTAAGGCTGTACAGAATGGAAATGTATTCTGTACAGGTAAAAACATGTTTCAACAGACAACAGGATTTGGGGATATGATCATGGATATACATAAGATACTTGTTGATCCGGGTATAGGAGATGCGGAGCTCATCTATCTTCACAGATTACAGTAACAGATCCGGACATTTTGTTATGTTTGCGGACAGAGGTGATAGAACAAATATGGAAGAAAAAAGGCATAAAAAGTACATAAGGTATACGCTTACTTTTGTTTTGCTAATTATGATGATTGCTGTTGTATTTTTCTTCAGTATCAATGTGGGAAGCGTAGATGTGAGTTTCGGAGAGATTATATCTCTGCTTTTTTGCGGAGAGGGTGACCGGACGGCATATCAGATCCTCTGGAATATCAGAATGCCACGGATTTGCGCTGCCATTGTTCTCGGAGGTGCGCTCTCGGTGTCTGGTTTTTTGTTGCAGACATTTTTTGGAAATCCGATTGCAGGTCCGTTTGTACTCGGCATTTCATCAGGTGCAAAATTAGCTGTGGCAGTGGGGTTGATCGTTTTGCTGTCAGGGGGATATTCCATGGGTTCAGGCATGATGATTCTGACTGCTTTTATAGGAGCTATGATCTCCATGGGATTTGTTCTTGTTGTATCAAACAAGGTGCGCAATATGTCAATTCTTGTCGTATGTGGAGTCATGATCGGATATATCTGTTCTGCAATCACAGATATACTTGTCACATTTGCGGATGATTCCAATATCGTTAATCTGCATAACTGGTCTCTGGGCAGCTTTGCGGGTATCAGCTGGAACCATGTGGGTGTCATGTCGGCTGTCATATCTGTCACACTGGTATGCTGCTTTTTATTGTCAAAGCCTATGGGTGCATATCAGCTGGGCGAAAATTATGCGGCCAATCTTGGCGTTAATATCAGGGTATTCAGATTTATATTAATTTTTTTGTCCAGTATATTGTCAGCTTGTGTCACGGCATTTGCAGGCCCTATTTCTTTTGTGGGTATTGCGGTGCCACATCTGATACGATCTTTATTCCGGACTTCTAAGCCGATCCTTATGATACCGGCATGCTTCCTTGGAGGGGCACTTTTCTGTATGCTGTGTGATATGATCGCAAGAACCTTATTTGCTCCGTCAGAGCTGTCTATCAGCACTGTGACAGCGGTATTTGGTGCACCGGTCGTAGTGTATATGATGATCAGACAGAGAAGACATTCTTCCTGATATGCAAGAATGACAGAAGGTGATCGATATGAATGAATTTATGATAAATACAAAACGTATGACAGTTGGATATCATGGGATACCGGTTATAAAGGATATAGAATTATATTTGCGCCGGGGAGAGATCCTTACATTGATTGGTCCAAACGGAGCAGGGAAGTCAACACTTCTGAAAAGCATTGCAAAACAGCTCAGACTGATTGAAGGAACTGTGTATCTGAGCGGGAAGGATATGCGGGATATATCTGCGAAGGAGATTGCATCGGAACTCGCAATCGTCATGACAGAGCGGGTCAATCCGGAGCTTATGACATGTGAGGATGTTGTTGCAATGGGCAGATATCCGTATACGGGCAACATGGGGCTGCTGACAGAAAATGATCGGTTTAAGATCCGATCAGCCATGGAAATGGCTGGTGTTATGGAGATCGCTGACCGTGAATTTGTGCATGTCAGTGATGGACAGAGGCAGAGAGTTATGCTGGCGAGAGCAATCTGTCAGGAGCCGGAGATCATGATATTGGATGAACCAACTTCGTTTCTGGACATAAAATATAAACTGGAGCTGTTATCAATACTGAAACGGCTTGCCCATGAGAAGGGTGTTGCGATCATTATGTCCCTGCATGAGATCGATCTGGCGCAGAAGATCTCGGACAGAATTGCCTGTATACATGATCATCGTGTTGAGCGATGTGGGGAGCCGGAGGATATTTTTTCTTCTGATTACATTGAAAGGTTATATGATGTTACGGATGGAAGCTACAATGTCTCAGCAGGAGGTCCTGAACTGGCGCCTGTATTGGGGACACCTCGTGTCTTTGTTATCGGCGGAGCGGGTACTGGGATTCCGGTGTATCGCAGACTCCAGAGAATGGGGATCCCTTTCGCGGCAGGCGTGATCCAAAGAAATGATGCGGATTACCCGCTGGCAAAGATACTGGCGGCTGATCTTATTGATGAGAGGGAATATGAGCCGATATCAGACAGTAGTTTTCACAAGGCAGTGCAGTATATTGACAGCTGTGAGTCGGTCATAGCAAGCATTTCTGCCTTTGGGGCGATGAATAAAGCGAATCTGCGACTGAAAGAATATGCCAAACAGCATAATAAATTACATACGATAGAGGAATTAGCAGCACGCAGATACGAAAATACATGAACCCCTGTAAAATAAAAACATTTGAATGTACTATTGAGTAAAATATTTTTTTCGTGTATAATACAATTAATTGTGCATATATTGTGTATTTATTACATGAATGATTATCTGGAGGTCAGTATGGCAGAAGAATATAGACAGGAAATTGAGAAAAGAAGGACATTTGCAATCATCTCGCATCCTGATGCGGGTAAGACAACATTGACAGAGAAATTCCTGCTCTATGGAGGTGCGATCAATACTGCAGGCTCGGTAAAGGGAAAGGCCAATTCCAAATATGCTGTCTCTGACTGGATGGAGATTGAGAAGGAGAGAGGAATCTCGGTAACTTCCTCTGTCCTGCAGTTTAATTATGATAATTATTGTATTAATATACTTGATACGCCGGGACATCAGGATTTCTCGGAAGATACCTACCGTACACTGATGGCGGCTGATTCTGCGGTCATGGTCATTGATGCCTCCAAGGGTGTCGAGGCTCAGACGATCAAACTCTTTAAGGTCTGCGTTATGCGTCATATTCCTATATTTACGTTCATTAATAAGATGGATCTGGAAGCCAGAGATCCATTTGACCTGTTGGATGATATAGAAAATGTCTTGGGAATCAGAACCTGCCCGGTTAACTGGCCTATTGGAGCAGGTAAGCGTTTCAAAGGTGTGTATGATCGCGATACAAAGCAGGTGTCCATGTTCAAGGCTGTTTCCGTTGGCGGAGCCAAGAGTGCTGCCGAGACTGACTACGCGGTAGATGATCCGGCTCTGGCTGAAGAAGTTGGGGATGAGTTGTACCAACAGCTTCTGGATGAAATAGAACTTCTGGATGGTGCCAGTGATCCTTTTGATCAGAGATTGGTTGATCAGGGAGAACTGTCTCCTGTATTTTTTGGGTCAGCACTTACGACTTTTGGTGTGGAAACTTTTTTGAAACATTTCCTTGCCATGACACAATCTCCTCTTGCAAGAATGTCAGATGAGGGGATGATCGATCCTGTGACGGAGCCTTTTTCAGGTTTTATATTCAAAATTCAGGCCAACATGAATAAAGCGCATCATGACAGAATCGCATTTATGAGGATTTGCTCAGGTAAATTCGATGCCGGCAAGGATGTATATCATGTACAGAGCGGAAGAAAGATGAAGCTGTCACAGCCACAGCAGATCATGGCACAGGATAGAAAAGTTATAGATGAAGCCTATGCAGGGGATGTTATTGGAGTATTCGATCCGGGCATATTCTCCATCGGAGATACGATCTGCGCACCGGGCAAAAAGTTCCGATATGAGGGAATTCCGACCTTTGCACCTGAACATTTCTGCAGGGTGGTCCAGCTCGATTCAATGAAGAGAAAGCAGTTTAATAAGGGTGTAACACAGCTTGCACAGGAAGGTGCAATTCAGATATTCCAGGATTATACGCTGGGACTGTCTGAGATCATTGTCGGGGTTGTCGGCGTACTGCAATTTGATGTATTGAAATACAGGCTTGAAAATGAATATGGCTGCGATGTCAGATTGGAGCCATTGCCATATAATTATATCAGATGGGTAAAAGATACAGGGATCGATCTTAATTCCCTGAAACGCATCAGTGATTGTAAAAAAGTGAAAGATATGCGGGATAATCCTTTGCTGCTTTTTGCAAATGAATGGTCGATCCGCCTTTTACTTGAACATAATGAAGGACTTGAACTTGAGGAGTTCAAGAGAAATTAATGTAACTGTGGGTGGGATATTTTGTGAAAAATGAGGGAGATAGTATGATACTGATTGATACACAAAAGGAAGAATTCAGTAAGCTGAAGGATATCAGAATATTCGAGAAAATAGACAATGAGAAGCGGTACAATGGAGATCTTCTCGTGATAGGTCTTGGCGGCATGGGAAGCCGTGTTGTATGTAATCTCAAAGGAATGTTAATGGAAGAAATAAAACCGGAGGATAATATACAATTTCTGATGATCGATTCTGATATTCCTGCCATGGAGACGATGATCGAAGACAGCAAGGATGGAATCGGACTGAATGCAACAGAGATAATCAGTATATACAGACCGAATCTTGATAATATTCTGGTAAACGGAATTAAAAATAATCCTGTTCATCCGAATATTGCCAACTGGATGCGTGAGGATTTTCCGATGTTAAATATCGGAACCGAGGGCGCAAAGGGGAACAGGCAGATCGGACGTCTGATGTTCTCAAATGCATATGACGATATTCGTTTTCTGCTGTTTGACAAATTGGAAGATATGTATGCAAGATCATCAGGCAAGCTTGATATCATTCTTGTGTCGGGGGTTTCCGGCGGTACAGGAAGCGGTATTCTGTCTGATCTGGCTTATAACATACGTGCTTTTGCAAAATCCCAAAAATGGAAGAACTTCAGACTTGGTGGATGCCTGCTTATGCCTGATGTTCTGTACGGTAATCGTGCCATAGCAGGGGACATGGAATTAATGTCACTGCTCAACGCAAACGGTTATGCGACACTGAAGGAAATAGACTATTATATGAGGCTTGTAACCAGAGATGAACCATACAGCTTTGAGAGTACAACACACAGGCTGACCATCAAAGAAAATATTTTTGATTCCTGTATGCTTGTTTCTGGTAAGAAGGATGAACAGGGTTATATCCCGGATGGTGTCATCTACAGTGATACAGCTTATTTTCTCTCTAAGCTTGCTACTTTTAAATATGTCGGTGGCAATGAAAATGATGAGGATAGGGAGTTGCTTCGAGATGTATTCTTCAATACGGATGATAAGGGTTATTACAAGGTAATCAATGATTCCGATTACAGAGTGCCGATTCGTGAGATCGAAAATATCTGTGAATATGAGGTGTTTTCGGAAGCATATAAACGTCTTCATGAGATGCCGGATATCAGCGCACAGATCGAATCAGACAAGAAGAACACATTAACTGAACTGCAAACGTTTCTGGCTGGAAAGCCGGGGGATGAGATCTGCCTGAATATAAACGGACTTATTCGTATGGGACAATTTGAGAAGCCGGTATATAAGGCAATCAAGAAGAATCAGGATGGATTGCGGGAATCTATGGGAAAACAGCTGAAAAGTCTGGAGGAACAGATCCCTGTCATTGTTAAGTCATTAAAGAATAAATTATTTGACTCGATTGATAGCCAGCTTAACCGATATATGAAAGAATATGGTCCTTATGCAGTGATGGATATCATTGGTGCTGCCGGTATCGGTAACGGAGAGACTGACCGCGGACTGATTGCAGAGATAAAGAAGCTGGATGATATGCTGAAACAGTATCAGCCAACGGGAGAGTTCAGCCGTATTATTGAATCGATCAAGGATATTGTTGCCAAGAGGTTCTTTACATTTCCGTCTGCCAAGAGAGAGACGGAAAACGGATACTATGATGCATGCATAAAAGAAACACTGACACTGGAACGTACGATGCTTATTGACGGAATTGACGGACAGGATATGTTTGGTGACATTATCCGCTGGCTCAGAGCAAGAGCGGAACGTCTGGAAGAGCTGTATGCACAGTTTAACGAAGATCTGAAGAATGCCATTGAGGATATGGCACGCAGTGGAAAGAATGTTACCGGTTATCTTTTAAAAGATGCAAATCGTCAGGAATTCCTTCCGGCTGATTATATCACGGAAGCACGTATACAGGAATTCCATCAGGGACTGGTCAAACTGCTTGTGGATAATGAATCCAATATAGATAACGGCAGAGTCGTTCAGGTAAAACAGGAGATGGAGCGTATATATAAGAATATGCTGATTAGTATGGGCGTATATGCACCGGAGAAGCTGATTGCAGTTGCTTTCGCCGATGAGAGACCTACTTTACAGGAGATCAATATGATGTTCGTTTCACCGACAAACGAAAAACGTCAGGAGATCATGCAGCGAGCTGCCAAAGCTTTTGTTGAGGGCGCCAGTGAAAAGACTATGAAGAAGAAACTTTGTATCTTAAAGCCGGGATTTAAGGTTAACCTGGTCAATAAAAAGTATGTTTCACTGCCTGCTATCATGCCGCATTTCAGTCAGGCTGTAAAGGAACTGCTTATTGCACCACCATACAGAGAATCAGAAGATACAATCGCATTGAATACCGGTGATGTTGCTATATCAGTCGATGATATGTACAATGGAGTACCACTGTCTATGCTTGCATGCATAGATGATATGAGGATGGCTTATATGGCTGTCAACAGGGATGAGTATCGAGGTATACATATAGATGAAGTGAACAAAGATATGTATCAGGACTATCCTGGTATTGCCTGATGTTGTAATATCAAAAAATTAAATATTCATAATAAAAAAAAGAAAAACTGCGCCGGCTATGAAACTGACGCAGTTTTTGTATATTATGGGAAAAGGCTTCGCATTTTCAGGATACAAGTTACGTATATATTAAATATAAAAAAACGGAGCATATTGGAAATGACGATTTATGTTGTGGCAGAAGGAGATACTGTATATTCTATTGCGCAGCGTTATGGCGTGACAGAGGAGAGCATAGAAGAAGTAAATCAGCTGCAGTATCCTTACACTCTGGTTGTTGGGCAGGCTTTGCTCATAGAAGATACAGGGGAAGGGGAGAACCTGGGAGTAGGGCAAAACAGGCCGCCCATATATGTAAATGGATTTGCGTACCCATTTATCAGCAGATGGGTGCTGAATGCGACACTGCCGTATCTGACTTATCTATCCGTCTTTTCATATGGTTTTACACCGGATGGCTATCTGATATATCCGGCGATAGATGATACATTTATGCTGACCGCCGCAGAAAGCTTTCAGGTTGGTTCGGTTCTGACTCTGACTCCGTTTGGGGAGGATGGAAGATTTAATAATAATCTTATTCATTCATTGATCAGGAACGATGCTGCCGTGGATAATCTGATAGAGCAGTTGAAGATCGTGATGGCTGAGAAGGGATTTCGCGCGCTTGATGTGGATTTTGAGTTTATTCTGGCTGAAGACAGAGACGTTTTTACTGATTTCGTTGCAAGACTGACCAGGGAATTAAATCCGCTGGGATATCAGGTCTATGTTGATCTTGCACCGAAGATAGCTGCTGACCAGCCGGGACTTTTGTATGAGGGGAAAGATTATGGAGGCCTTGGAGCTGCAGCAAATGGCGTGCTTCTCATGACATATGAATGGGGATATGCCTACGGACCTCCGATGGCAGTAGCACCGATCGATCAGGTAAGGCGCGTCGTGGAATATGCACTGACTGAGATACCGGCTGATAAGATCAGTCTGGGTATACCGAATTATGGATATGACTGGTCGCTGCCATATATACGGGGCGGTGTGCGTGCCAGGACTATCGGCAACGTAGAGGCCGTGCAGATAGCAAGGGAAAATAATGCGGTAATAGAATTTGATGGAACAGCGCAGTCTCCATATTTTTTCTATTATCAAAATGGGATGCAGCATGTAGTATGGTTTGAGGATGTGAGAAGTATGAATGCCAAGTTTGATCTTATACAGAAATATAGTCTCAGGGGAGCCGGATATTGGACGATCATGCAATGGTTCCGGGCTAACTGGGAATTACTTGAAAACCGTTTCCAAATAATAAAAAATATTATATAATAATCTACAATACATAGTTGGAGATGAATATATGACGGGCAAATATTATGCGGTTAAATCAGGAAGAATACCTGGAATCTATATGACGTGGAAAGAATGTGAGAGTATGGTCAAGGGATATCCGGGGGCAATATACAAGCGTTTTACCAACATGGAGGACGCAAGGAATTTTATGGATGATAGCGCTCATGTAGAGACGATGATGCAAGGGGAAAAAGCTGGCAGTTCGTCCGGGGATATACCATATGCGTTTGTTGATGGTTCCTATAATGTGTCAACAGGTGTATATGGTTATGGTGGCTTCCTATATTACAATGACACACGATATATTTTGCAGGGGAGTGGAAATGATCCAGAGATGGCGGCGATGCGTAATGTGGCAGGTGAGGTGCTGGGTAGCATGGCGGCCATAGAGCGTGCGGTGGATATGCATATTCCGGAGCTTGCTATATATTATGATTATATGGGCATAGAGATGTGGGCTTCCGGTGCATGGAAGCGCAATAAAACCGGCACCATCGCTTATTATGATTACGTACAGAGTGTCAAAGATAAAATAAAGCTTCGTTTCATTAAAGTGAAAGGTCATTCCGGTGTTGCCGGTAATGAGGAGGCTGACAGACTTGCGAAAGAGGCTGTGGGAATAGTATGTACAAAAGATTCTTGATTATATTTGCGGTTATAATTGTTGCTTTGAATTGCGCAGCCTGGATGATTCCCGGGCTGTGCGACTGGTATACGCTCTATATAACGCCGATCTGGTATAACCTGATGGGAAGGTTCTCGAATCTTTTCCGCTTTTCTGTGGGAGAAATTATGCTTATTCTTGGAATTTCCCTTATAATCACAGCGATTTTATTGGGCATATTGTATATCGTGTTCAGAAAGAAGCACGGATGCAAAAAGTTCTGTCGTGTATTCTACAGGATATTCTTTATGATCTGTATGGCAGTCTGTCTCATCATGACATTAAATTGTACCATGTTATATCACTGTACGCCACTGGATCCGAATGAGAAGGTTTTATACAGGGAATACTCCATAGAGGAATTGGAAAAAACCAGAAATTATATCGTTGAAATGTGTAATAAATACAGTCAGGAAATGGAGAGGGATGAGAATGGATATCTGGTGTATCAGGGGGATATGCAGGAGGCTGCCAGACAGGCTCTGCATGGTATTGCAGACTATTATCCGAAACTCAGCGGTTATTATCCTGATGTGAAAAATATGTTTTTTTCTGATCTTATGAGTCAGGCATATATGGCAGGATATTATTTTCCTTTTTCTATGGAGGCAAATTGTAACAGCAAAATGTATATCAGCAACTATCCGGCTGTATATTGTCATGAACTGGCGCATCTTCATGGTTATATCTATGAGGATGAGGCGAATTTTCTCGCCTTTCTCGCATGTGTGGAGAGTGAAGATGATTTCTTCGTATATTGTGGTTATCTGAGTGTGTTAAATTACATTGATAATGCATATTGGAGATCTATTGATGAAGATATAGCAAGGTATATATCACAGCCGCAGATCAACCAGCTTGTGGATACAGATAATGTTTTTCTGTTAGAGGAGACATGGGACGAGGTGGAGTCAGAGGCAGTCCTTGCGACTGATACCGTGGAGTCTCTCTCCAATGATTTTACGGAGACCAGTCTGAAGATGAATGGTGTAAAACAGGGTATGGCGAGCTATGGGGAAGTGGTTGGATTATTGCTGCAGTATTATGATGGTGTGTTATACTAGCTTTCCTTGACAATCTTGCAATAATATGTTAAAAATAGTTAAATAATGCCTTTTTTTAAGAGGTCATTTTGTTCATTATTGTGAAAATTAGACAGAGAAATCGGGTGGAGAATAATTATGAAGTTTCAAATGAGTAGTTTATTTAAGAAAACCGGCAGTGATTCGGCAGAAACAGTTACTGAGGGCGTTGCCGGACAGATGAGCAAAATTCAACCGGCAAATCTGGCAGAAGCTGCGAATTCTAATCATGCCGATGCGGTTACCGTTTGTCCGAAGTGTAAGCAGGAATTCAAAAAAGCGGAGGTTAAGGCCAATTTAAATGTCTGTATGGCCTGTGGTTATCATTATGTTATCTCGGCTGAGAGAAGGGTCAAATATCTGGTTGATCCGGGGAGTTTCAGACCTTTAAAATGCAAGGTTGCATTTGCAAATCCTCTTGAATATCCTGAGTATGAAGATAAAATTAAATCCCTGCAGGAGAAGACAGGACTTGATGAAGCTGTTTATACAGGTGTTGGGAAGATCGATGGGTACGAAGCCGTGATCGCTGTTATGAGCAGTAAGTTCCTGATGGGAAGTATGGGTATGGCTGTCGGAGAAAAGGTTACAAATGCAATTGAGTATGCTGACAGAAAGAAACTGCCTCTCATTATTTTCACAGCCAGTGGCGGCGCCAGAATGCAGGAGGGCATCCTCTCACTTATGCAGATGGCAAAAACCAGTGCGGCAATAGAAAGATTTAACGAAAATGGTGGTTTGTATATATCGGTATTGACACATCCGACGACAGGCGGAGTTACGGCAAGCTTTGCAACGCTTGGAGATATCACGCTCGCAGAACCGGATGCACTGATCGGTTTTGCGGGACCGCGAGTTATAGAGCAGACGATCGGACAGAAGCTGCCGGAAGGATTTCAGCGTTCTGAGTTCCAGCAGGAGCATGGATTTGTTGATGAGATAGTTCCGCGTGATAAAATGAGGGAAACAATAGCTCATATATTACGTCTGCATTGTAAGAGAGGTAGATAGAGATATGATAAAGGAAATTGATACAAGAATTACAGAGATAGATGCACAGATAGAAAAACTGAAGGGTGAGGATGCTGTAGATGAGGCACAGATATATGTGCTTAAGAGGGAGAGACACGACCTGATCAAGATGTGTAAAAATCTCGATCCCCATGATAAGGTGTACCTTGCCAGACACAAAAAAAGACCGAAGATCACAGATTATATTGATAACATTTTTGATGATTTCTTCGAGCAAAAAGGGGATGCGCTCGGTAAAGAAGACGGAAGTATATTTGGCGGAATCGCAATGTACGGTGATATCCCGGTTACGGTACTGGGACACAGAAAAGGAAATGATCTGAATGAGAATCTGAAATGTAATTTTGGTATGCCGGGCCCTGAGGGATATCGTAAGGCATTGCGTCTTATGAAACAGGCAGAAAAATTCGGCAGACCAATCATTACATTTATAGATACACCGGGAGCATATCCGGGACTGGAAGCAGAGACCAATGGACAGGGAAATGCGATTGCAATGAATCTTGCCAAAATGAGTGCGCTTCGTGTACCTGTGATCGCTGTCGTAACAGGAGAGGGAAGCAGCGGAGGCGCTCTTGCTATCGGTGTTGCAAACAGTGTTCTGATGCTTGAGAATGCAATATATTCTATTTTGTCACCGGAAGGGTATGCATCGATTTTATGGAAGGATTCATCGCGCAGTGATGAGGCTTGCAGTATGATGCGTCTGACGGCACAGGATCTGAAAGAGTTCCATGTAATTGATGAAATTATTCCGGAACCGATAGGAGGTGCACATCTGAATCCGGGAGCAGTTTTCAAAACGGTGGACAAGTATCTGAGAAGAGAACTTGATAAATATGCCAAGATGGGACCTGATGAGCTGGCAAGACACAGATATAAGAAGTTCAGAACAATTGATTCAGACTATATGAAGGTTTTATAACATAAGGAGAGAAGATGCAGGTAGTGGATGGGCTTCACATTGTGGGAACGGGACATTATGTTCCGCCACATGTGGTAACAAATGATGATTTAAGTAAGATAGTAGATACAAATGATGAATGGATCGCCTCAAGGACCGGAATCAGAAGAAGACATTTTATCGAAAATGAGTCGAACCAGGATATGGCTGTTTCAGCAGCAAAAATGGCGCTTGAAAATGCAGGGATAGATAAGAATGAAATTGGTGTATGTATTGTGGCAACGATCAGACCGGATCATATGACACCTTCTGTGGCATGTATGGTTCAAAAGATCTTAGAGCTTCCTTGTGATATCCCATGTTTTGATATCAATGCTGCATGTTCAGGATTTATGTATGGAATTCAGATTGCAAGAGGAATCCTGCTTCAAAGCGGGAAAAAATATGGCCTTGTAATTGGAAGTGAGACTCTGTCCAAGGTCCTCGATATGACTGACAGGGGAACCTGTATCCTGTTTGGAGATGGTGCCGGTGCTGCTGTTATAGAATTATCGGATGTACATAGATATTACAGTGTGCTTGGAACCCAGGGGAATGACGAAGTGCTCGAGTGTCCAAACAGTGATGATGGACAGCGTCATGTGAATATGCAGGGCAGTGATGTATTTCGATTTGCCGTGAGTATGGTTCCAAAGACTATATTCAAGCTTCTGGAACAGGCAGATGTGTCGGCGGACGATATTGATCTGTTTGTATGTCATCAGGCCAATAAGCGTATTATAGAGTCGGTTGCCAAGAAATGTAATCAGAGTATGGATAAGTTTTTTATTAATCTTGATGAGTATGGCAATACTTCATCAGCCAGTATCCCTATTGCTCTGAGTGAGATGAATCAGAAAGGTCTGATCAAGCCGGGAATGAAGATGATATGTGTGGGCTTCGGAGGAGGTCTTACATGGGGCGGAGCATATTTGGAATGGTAAGGAGAGAACATAATGAGATTAAATGAATTATTAAACATTAAATACCCAATTATACAGGGCGGTATGGCTAATATTGCAACAGGAGAATTCGCTGCTGCAGTGTCCAATGCCGGAGCACTCGGTCTCATTGCATCGGGTGGATTTGATGCAGAACGTATCAGGGAAGAGATAAAAAAATGCCGCGCGCTGACTGACAAGCCTTTTGGTGTCAATCTCATGTTAATGAATCCTGATGTAGATAATATTGCCAAGATGCTGGTTGAGGAAAAAGTCGCAGTTATAACGACCGGAGCAGGCAGTCCTGAAAAGTATGTGGAATCATGGAAGGCAGTCGGAAGTAAGGTAATACCTGTGGTTGCAAGCGTTGCTCTTGCCAAGAGAATGGAGAGAATGGGTGTAGATGCCATTATTGCAGAAGGCGGTGAGAGTGGTGGACATGTCGGTGAAATGACGACTATGACGCTGGTGCCTATGGTGGTGGATGCAGTTGATATACCGGTTATTGCCGCCGGCGGAATTGCTGATGGAAGAGGCCTTGTTGCGGCTCTTGCACTTGGTGCTGTCGGTATTCAGGTCGGTACATGTCTTCTTGCCAGTGAGGAGTGCCCGATTCATGAGAATTACAAGCTGGCTGTTGTTAAGGCAAAGGATAACGGAACTACAGTAACAGGACGTTCTGCCGGGGCACCTGTCCGTGTGATTAAGAACAGTATGACACGTGAATATCTGAAGATGGAATCACAGAATGTATCGAGAGATGAATTAGAGCAGCTCACGCTTGGCTCTCTTCGCAAGGCTGTGTTGGAGGGTGATACCAAAAATGGTTCTCTGATGGCAGGACAGATATGTGGACTGATCAAAGAGATCAGACCGGTTGCAGAGATCCTGGATGATATTTATGAGGGTGCAAAGAAAGAACTTGCATCTCTAACAATATAGTCATATCTTGAGTATATTTTTCGAAGATCGTTTCAATAGGAGGAAATTATGAAAATAGGTTTTTTGTATGCGGGACAGGGAAGCCAGCATGTAGGCATGGGTAAGGATCTGTATGAGGCATATCCTGAGTTTCGTGAGACGTTTGACAATGTTCATATTGATTTTGATGTGAAGGAATGCTGCTTTGATGGTCCGATTGAAAAGTTGGGTCAGACAAGGTTTACGCAGCCATGTATGGTGGCATTTGCAGTTGGTGTTACCAAGATCCTTGCTTCAAAGGGAATTAAACCATCTATCGCTGCTGGATTGTCTCTGGGAGAATATTCTGCACTCTATGCAGCAGGAGTATTTGAGGAAAATCAGGTGATCGATCTTGTTGCTTACAGGGGTAAGGCAATGGAAGAGGCCGTTTCAGGAAGAGATACGGGTATGATTGCTGTAATGAGCCTTGACAGAGAGACAATTAAGGCATGCTGCAAGCAGGCAGAGGAGGAGTTTGCTGACGCACCGTATCATATTGCTGAGGTTGCAAACTATAATACACCTGTACAGGTTACAGTATCAGGCGATACACCTGTCATTAACAGAGCCGGAGAGCTGATGATGGAGAAGGGGGCAAGAAGAATCGTTCCTGTGGCTGTAAGCGGACCATTCCATACATCTCTGATGAAACCGGCAGGGGATAAGCTGGCAGAGAGATTTAAGACAGAGACTTTCGGTGAGATGGCATTTCCAGTTCTCTTTAATGCGACAGGAAAGGAGCTTGAGGATGGAAAGACAATTCCTGAGATGCTTGAAAAACAGGTTCAGAGTAGTGTATATTTTGAGGATTCTATCAGATATATGCTGGATCAGGGTGTAGATACTTTTGTTGAGATTGGACCTGGTAAGACATTAAGTGGGTTTGTTAAGAAAATCGACAGGTCACTTACGACCTATGCGGTCGAAGATGTAGAAAGCCTGCAGGCACTTTTGTCAGCATTACAGGAGATTTAAATTTTGATATTGATTTTGTTGCTTATATTGTTGAAAATGTTATATGTGACATGGTAAAAGGAAAGGATAACATATGAGTCATTTACAGGGTAAAACGGCAATCGTAACCGGCGGCAGCCGTGGAATCGGACGTGCAATATGTATTGCACTGGCACAGGAAGGTGCAAATGTGGTAACCTGTTATGCACATGGTGCAGAAGGTGCAGAAGAGACAGTAAAAATGTGTCAGGAATATGGTGTGAAAGCGGAAGCAGTAAAAGCAGATGTCGCAGATAATGAAGATGTATCTGCTATGATCACCAAGGTGAAGTCAGAGTACGGAAGCGTTGATATTCTGGTAAATAATGCAGGTATCACCAAGGATAATCTGATTCTCAAGATGAATGAAGATGATTTTAACCAGGTAATAGATACTAATCTGAAGGGGGCATTTTTGTGTATTCAAAATGTTGCCAAGATAATGCTGAAGCAGAAATCAGGTAAGATTATTAATATTACCAGTGTTGTCGGTGTAAGCGGAAATGCCGGACAGGCAAATTACGCAGCCAGTAAGGCAGGGCTTATCGGGCTTACCAAATCTGTTGCAAAGGAGCTTGGTTCCAGGGGTATCACAGTAAATGCGGTTGCACCGGGATTTATTGAGACAGATATGACAGCTAAGCTGCCTGCTGAGGTTGTGGATGAGATGAAGAAGTCGATTCCTATGAAGTCTATGGGACAGGTGGAGGATGTGGCGAATCTTGTTGCATTTCTTGCATCTGATAATGCCAGATATATCACAGGGCAGGTTATCTGTGTAGATGGTGGAATGGCAATGTAAGGCCTGGTTGTCTGATTATAGAATATGGAAGGAGTTTATTGAATGAGCAGGAGAGTAGTTATTACGGGACTTGGTACAGTGAATCCTATCGGCAATAATCTTGCTGAGACATGGGAGAATGTTAAGAAGGGCGTATGTGGTATCGGACCGATCACACAGATTGATGTGACCAATCATGCTGTAAAGCTTGCCGGAGAGATCAAGGATTTTAGTTATGAAGGAGTCATAGATAAGAAGGAAGCAAGAAGAATGGATCGCTATTCACAGATCGCGCTTGTTGCTGCTGAGGAGGCTTTTGTACAGAGTGGCCTCAATATGGAAAATGAAGATGCTTTAAGATGCGGTGTGATCTTTTCCAGTGGAATTGGTGGATTGAAGACAACAGAAAGCAATTATCAGACGGGAGAGAGAAGAGGTTTTGATAAGGTTTCTCCATTCTATATCCCGATGACGATTCCTAATATGGCTGGTGGTAATATGGCGATCCGTTTTGGTTTCAAAGGTATGTGCAGCTGTGTTGTAACTGCCTGCGCATCCAGTAATAATGCCATCGGTGATGCGTTCCACTATGTGAGAGACGGATATGCAGACGTTATGCTGTGTGGCGGTGCAGAGGCATGTATCTCTGATATGGGTATCGGTGGATTTACTTCTATGCAGGCATTAAATACAACAGAAGATCCTGACAGAGCATCAATTCCTTTTGATAAGGAGAGAGGCGGATTTGTAATGGGAGAAGGTGCTGGTGCGCTCATTATCGAGGAGTATGAACATGCAAAAGCACGTGGTGCCAAGATATTTGCTGAGATAGTTGGTTATGGTGCAACCTGTGATGCTTACCATATCACCGCACCATGTCCGGACGGATCCGGCGGAGCAGAAGCGATGAAGATGGCTGTTCGCGATGCAGGTATCAAGCCTGAGGATGTCGGATATATCAATGCACATGGAACGTCAACACATTTAAATGATTCCGGAGAGACAAAGGCAATTAAACTTGCATTCGGAGATCATGCATATAAGATGATGGTAAGCTCTACTAAATCTATGACAGGACATCTCCTTGGAGGCGCCGGTGCAGTTGAGGCAATATTTACCGCAATGGCACTCAAGGATGCATATATTCCGGCAACGATCCACTATCAGGTTCCTGATGAGGAATGCGATCTGGATATCGTTCCAAATGAGGGAAGAAATATTCAGGTTGAGTATGCCGCATCTAATTCACTTGGCTTTGGTGGACATAATGCATGTATCGTGTTGAAGAAATTTGCAGAGTAATTTATTGAATGTAATATGCCGGTTTTACGTGATTCCATAGCGCAAAACTGGCATATTTTTATAATTTTTGTTATTGCTTTTCAAAAAGATGTTATATAGTTGTGTTAGTGAGAAATTATATAAAAAAGGAGATAAAAAAATGGAATTAAATTCAAATCAGATTCAGGAGATCATACCACACAGATATCCGTTCCAGCTTGTGGACAGGATCACAGACTATGAGCCGGGTAAATGGGCAAAGGGAATTAAATGTGTCTCTGTCAATGAGATGCAGTTCTGTGGTCATTTTCCACAGCAGCATGTTATGCCGGGTGTACTTGTCATAGAGGCTTTGGCACAGGTAGGAGCGATCGCACTTCTTACAGAGGAAGAGAACAAAGGTAAGATTGCCTTTTTCGGAGGAATTAAAAACGCAAGATTTAAGAAACAGATCATTCCGGGTGATGTGATTGAGATGGAATGTGAGCTGACAGAGCGCAAGGGTCCGGTTGGGTATGGAAAAGCAACTGCCAAGGTAGATGGTAAGGTTGCAGTTGTTGCAGAGCTTACATTTGCGGTTCAGCAATAAGAGGCTGCAGATAAGATGGATTACAGAGATATAAAAACAGTGCTCTCCATAGCAGGAAGTGATTCTTCGGGCGGTGCAGGTATCCAGGCTGATATCAAGACGATACTTGCAAATGGCTGTTATGCCATGACAGCGATCACGGCGCTCACAGCCCAGAATACGCAGGGAGTATATGGAATCAGAGAGACTGATCCGGAATTCCTTGGATTGCAGATCAAAGTAGTATTTGAGGATATTGTACCCGATGCGGTCAAGATCGGTATGGTTTCTTCTGCGAAGCTGATACATGTTATCGCAGAACATCTCAGAATGTATCATGCGGATAATATCGTGATTGATCCGGTTATGGTAGCAACAAGCGGAAGCCGGCTTCTGGATGAGAATGCGATATCTGCTCTTACGGAAGAATTGTTTCCCATAGCTGCATTGATTACACCAAATATACCGGAAGCAGAACTGTTGACCGGATATAGCATAAAAAATGCGGATGATATGGAGAGGGCGGGGCATTTACTTGCAGACAGATTCCATGTATCTGTGTTGATCAAAGGTGGGCACAGTATTCATGATGCAAATGACTTCCTGCTATGGGAGGATGGAGAACGTTGGATAAACGGGGAACGGATCGAGAATCCGAACACACACGGAACCGGATGTACATTGTCATCTGCTATTGCATCCAATCTCGCAAAGGGGTATAGTATATCCGATAGTGTCAGCAATGCAAAGGCATACCTGACCGGTGCATTGTCTCATGGCATTAATCTTGGAGAGAAAAGAGGTCCTTTAAATCATGGATGGAAATATGTTTAATAATATAATAGCAGCTGTACATGAGCAGATGCCACTTGTTCATAATATCACAAACTATGTAACTGTAAATGATTGTGCCAATGTGCTTCTTGCCTGCGGCGGATCACCTATCATGGCTGATGATGAACAGGAAGTAGAGGAGATTACTTCTATATGCAATGCATTGAATATCAATATCGGAACACTTTCCTCAAGAACCATATCATCCATGTTCCTGGCAGGAAGAAAGGCAAATGAACTGGGTCATCCGATTGTACTTGATCCGGTAGGAGCAGGTGCATCGAGGCTTCGCACTGAGACGGCCATGAATCTGGTAAATGAATTAAAACTCACAGTTATTAAGGGTAACGCATCAGAGATCAAGACGATATATACGGGCGGCGGTAATACCAAGGGTGTGGATGCAGATGCAGCTGACGGTATCAGTGCAGATAACATCATGATCAATGCGGAGATGGCCAAGGATCTAAGTCACAAAACAGGTGCTATCATTGTTATAACAGGTGCAATAGACATTGTTGCAGACAGTGAATCTGCGTATGCTGTATACAATGGCCATGCAGCCATGTCCAAGGTATCGGGAACCGGGTGTATGCTCTCAGCCATGCTTGCCGCTTATGTGGCCGCCAATCCCGAACATCACCTGGAGGCAGCTCTCGCGGCAGTTGCGGTTATGGGGATTGCCGGAGAGAAAGCAGCTAATAATGCAATCAGGGCAGATGCAGGCAACGGAAGCCTAAGGACGTATATTATTGACGAAATATATAAGATGACAGATGAGGCATTACAGGATGCCATACGTTATGAAAAACTGGACGGCAGTATGGAATCTAAGGATTGGAGAAGAAAGCTTCTTGCGAATTCCATGCGTGTATATGCAGTGACGGATAGAAGCTGGATTGGAGAAGAGACTCTCTATCAGCAGGTTGAGAAAGCGCTGAAAGGTGGAGCAACATTTATCCAGCTTCGTGAAAAAAATATGAGTGATGATGAGTTTCTTTCTGCAGCGCAGGAGATCAAGGAACTGACAGACAGATATAATGTTCCTTTTGTGATCAATGATAATGTGAACATTGCACTCCGTTCAGGTGCTGACGGTGTTCATGTGGGACAGAGCGATATGAGAGCAGGAAATGTGAGAAAGATATTGGGAAATGACAAGATAATCGGCGTTTCAGTTCATAATGTAACAGAGGCTCTTGAGGCTGAGCGCAGTGGAGCGGATTATCTTGGCGTTGGTGCTGTCTTTGCAACATCTACCAAGTCGGATGCAGAGACTGTATCTTATGACATGCTGCGGAAGATTACGGATTCTGTACATATCCCTGTTGTTGCCATTGGAGGTATAACAGCTGATAATATTACGGAATTAAAAGGAAGCGGCATCAGTGGTGTGGCAGTTGTGTCAGCGATCTTTGCCGCAGATGATATTACAGCTGCAACAGAACAGCTCACAAATGCAGTGGGCAGAATGCTTGAGAAAAATTGACAAAACGAATTGGATGATTCATGGATACAATAAAACATAATGTTGTACAATCATATAATGTCTATGATCAGATTGCTTCTGTATTGTATGGAAAACAGGGCGCTATTTTTGATATGGATGGAACGATGCTTGACAGTATGGATATGTGGGAAACTTTGGATATTCAGTATATGAATAGTCTGGGAATCGATCCCGGACCGGATTTCCATCGGACTGTCAGCAAGATGACGCTGCCTATGGCATCAGAATATATATGCGGACAATATAATGTTCCATATACACCCGAGGAGGTAGCTGCGCAGTTTACAGAACTGATAGATGGGTATTATCGTTATAGACTCCCTGTCAAAAAGAAGATTCCTGAGCTTGTAAAAACGATGCATGATCATGGAATCCGCATGGCTGTTGCAACAGCCAATGAATATGAAATGAGCAAAATTGCGCTGGAGAGAAACCATATCATGAAGTATATGTCGGGACTTGTCACATGTACGCAGGCCGGGGCCGGCAAGGAAAGTCCGGCTGTATATCTGAAGGCGTGTGAAATATTACGTGTCCAGGTAGAAAACTGTGTGATCTTTGAGGATTCCTTATATGCTGTCCAGACTGCAAAACAAGCCGGATTTGCTGTCATTGGGGTCTATGACAGTGCGGAGAAGGAAAACTGGGATAAGATATGTGAGATAACAGATGGTCAGGTGGTGTTAGATGAATGAGTAACAAACAGAAAAAACAGATGCAATCAAGCTGTGACAGCTGTGCCTATCTGATATATGATGAAGAGTATGAGGAATATGTATGTGATGTCAATCTGGATGAGGATGACGTCTCAAGATTAATGTCAGACAGCCATTATAGTTGCCCATTTTACAAATATGGAGATGAATACAGCGTCGTTCGTAAACAGATGTAAGTCTATACAGTGACAGAGAGGATGAAAATATGAAAAACAATATAATTCTGATCGGTATGCCGGGAGCCGGCAAGAGTACGGTTGGTGTACTGCTGGCCAAGGCAATGAATTATAATTTTATAGATACGGATATTATTATCCAGAATAAAAATGGTAGAAAACTGTATGAGATAATCAATGACAGAGGAATAGATTATTTCATACAGCTTGAAAATGAGACGCTGCAGTCCGTGGATGTTTCAAACAGTATTATAGCGACCGGAGGCAGTGCGGTATTTGGTCAGGAAGCGATGAAACATCTGAGTGAGATCGGGACCATAGTATATATCAGATTATCGTGTGAAGAGATCCTCAGGCGGGTACATAATATTAAAACACGTGGAATTGCCATGAAAAAAGGAAAAACTATGGAGGACGTATATGCTGAGAGAGTGCCGTTATACGAAAAATATGCTGAAATCGTCGTTGACGCAGAGAACACAACGATTGAGGAGTGTGTAGAGCGGATCATCAGTGCGGTTGAATATAAAAATTAAAATTATAGATAATACTTCTTATCAGTATGATAAGGAGTATTTTTTATGCAGAAATTAATGAATCGCTATGCAAGGACAGATCTGGCACTGGAGCTTCGGGAGGATATCGAGGATGAACAGCCTTTAGATGGTGTAAAAATATATACCAAAGTAAGTGATGACAGTGATATAAGAGAGACCATTATCAAGGTGACTGATAAAAAGGGAGAAAAGACGCTTGGAAAGCCGATAGGTACTTATATTACCCTGGAGAGTGATATGCTTCGGCGAAGTGATGAGGGGATCCATGAGCCGTTTGTACATGTACTGCACAGGCATTTGAAAAAAATGATAGGATCAGCTCAGAAAATACTGGTCATAGGGCTTGGGAACCGTGCCGTGACGCCGGATGCACTGGGACCGTATGTTGTCGACAACCTTTATATAACCAGACATCTGCTCACGGAAGGGATTGTCCACAATGTCAGGGAACTCAGTGCAATCAGTCCCGGTGTAATGGCACAGACAGGGATAGAGACACAATTGATACTGAAGTCTCTGTGTCAGGAGATTGATCCGGATGTGGTCATAGCGGTAGATGCGCTGGCTGCAAGAGAACCTTCGAGATTAAATTCGACAATCCAGATATGTGATACAGGCATCAGTCCGGGAGCTGGTGTCGGTAATAACCGGGGACAGATCAATCAGGATACACTGGGTGTAAAAGTGATAGCGATCGGTGTTCCTACAGTCATATCTGTACCATCTATTGTAAATCAGTCTATCGAGGCCATGGTTAATGCGTTGATGCAGGGCAGAAGGGAAGAGAGAGGAGCTTCCGATGAACAGGCAGATAATGAACAGCCGGAAGAAAAAGGTTTCAAGATGTTATTGACTGATGAAGAAAAATATGAACTTGCGTGTGAACTGGTCGAACCCGCACTTGCCTCTATGTTTGTGACACCCAAAAATATCGATGAAGCTGTAAAGCGTGTGAGCTACACAATATCAGAGGCTATAAACCGATTCTTTGAATGATAGAAGCAGGTAAAGCATATATTTTACTATGGTAAAAAATAGTAAAAAAGCAGGATATATATATTGTCTTATATTGATCGTAATAAGCATTGTGATCATTGCCAGAACAGAGGTCTTATCCAGAATATTTATGGACACGATCAAAGATCGGGCGATTCCTCTCACAGTTTGTGCTGATGACATTAAAAGTGAATATCTGTCAGCAATCTTTCCTGTGCTCGGGATGTATGAGGGAGAGCCTGAGGAGAACTTTTCTACAGAATGTGAGTATCAGGAATATGTGTGGAATGATGATCTGCAGGCTGAGGTTCAACAGGTGGGAATCGCAACGGAAACGGATGGAAGCATACTTGCAGGACAGATGAATTCTGATTCGGATATGGTAAATGGAAATGCTGTTGCAGAGACGCTTGGACAGCCATTTACGGATGGAATATCATATAGTATGGATCAGCTATGTGATTTTGATTTCCTTGTGTCTAACTGTTATACGATCGCAAGTTCAACCAGCATCAATCCGGATGAGCTGAATGCGGAGAAGCTGCTCGCCGAAGATATGACGATAGACCTGTCCGGAGATGAATACAAGGTGTTGCTCTATCACACACACGGAAGTGAAGCTTATGCCGACAGCAGAGAAGGCGTGACAGAGGATACCGTGATCGGCGTTGGAGATGAACTGGCTCAGATACTTGAGGAACAATACGGAATCAAAGTCTATCATGACAGAAACGTATATGATAAAGTGGATGGAGTCACGGATACGAATTATGCTTATGACCTTTCTGCACAGGGGATAGATGCTGTTCTGGCTGAGTATCCTTCTATAGAGGTGATCATAGATCTGCATCGCGATGGTGTGAGGGAAGGAATACATCTGGTCAAGGACGTGAACGGCAGACCGACAGCGCAGCTTATGTTTGTAAATGGAATCAGCAGATTAAACAAGCATGGCGATGTGGAATATCTATACAACCCGTATATTCAGGAAAATCTTGCATTTAGTATGCAGCTTCATCTCGCGGGAAGATCCATGTATGGTGATCTGTTCCGCAAAAATTATATCAGCGGTTATAGATACAATATGCATAAGATGCCTAAGGGGGCGCTCGTGGAAGTCGGGGCACAGACTAATACTGTGGAGGAGGCAAAAAACGCGATGGAACCTCTGGCGGCAACTATTTATAAGGTATTGTCAAATAAATAAAAAGAGTTTCCTGAATCGTTGTTGTCAGAATAATTATATATTGAAATTCTTGAATGCCTTTCGCAGATGCTGTGGAAGGCATTTTTTTTGCTATATAATTTGTGATTGTATGTTTTGCCATGAATATGATATACTTTAAAGCAAATGTAAAAATATGAAATATACAATCATCAAAGAAACTACAAATACAGTGAGGGACAATAAATGGCTCATTTAGATCAGAGTAAGATAAGAAATTTTTGTATTATTGCACATATAGATCACGGTAAATCAACACTTGCGGATAGAATCATAGAAAAGACAGGATTGCTTACAAGCAGAGAGATGCAGGATCAGGTTCTTGATAACATGGATCTGGAGCGTGAACGTGGAATTACGATAAAAGCGCAGGCTGTTCGTATCGTATACAAAGCGGAAGATGGAGAAGAATACATATTTAATCTGATTGATACTCCGGGACATGTAGATTTTAACTATGAGGTTTCAAGAAGTCTTGCAGCGTGTGAGGGCGCAATTCTCGTGGTAGATGCTGCACAGGGAATTGAGGCACAGACCCTTGCCAATGTATATCTGGCTGTTGATCACAATCTTGACGTCATGCCGGTCATCAATAAGATAGACCTTCCGTCTGCTGATCCGGAGAGAGTGATCAATGAGATCGAGGATGTGATCGGAATCGAGGCGCAGGATGCTCCTCTTATTTCTGCAAAAAATGGTGTCAATATAGAACAGGTGCTTGAGCAGATCGTGACCAAAATACCGGCTCCGCATGGTGATGTGGACGCACCGCTCAAAGCGTTGATATTTGACAGTCTGTATGATTCCTATAAAGGTGTTATCATTTTCTGCCGTATATTTGACGGTGTGGTTTCCAAAGGAACCAGGATCCGTATGATGGCAACAGGCGCTGAGGCGGAGGTGGTTCAGGTAGGTATATTTGGTGCCGGACAGTTTATTCCGTGTGATGAATTATCAGCCGGAATGGTAGGATACATCACGGCAAGCCTGAAAAATGTCAAGGATACGACAGTGGGTGATACAGTAACGGATGCAGATAATCCATGTGCAGAAGCACTGCCTGGTTACAAGAAAGTTAATCCAATGGTATATTGCGGACTTTATCCGGCAGATGGAGCTAAATATCCTGATCTGAGGGATGCACTTGAAAAGCTGCAGTTAAATGATGCATCACTTAGTTATGAACCGGAGACATCCATTGCGCTGGGATTTGGTTTCCGATGTGGTTTTCTGGGACTTCTTCACCTTGAGATCATACAGGAGAGACTGGAGAGAGAATATAATCTTGATCTTGTCACAACCGCACCGGGTGTTGTGTATAAGGTTCATAAGACAGATGGAGAGATCATTGAGCTTACCAATCCGTCCAATCTGCCTGATCCTTCTTATATCGAATATATGGAGGAACCATTTGTGTCGGCGGAGATCATGGTTACAACAGAATATGTAGGTGCAATCATGCAGTTGTGTCAGGAACGTCGTGGCGTATATAAGAGTATGGAATATATGGAGACGACACGTGCTCTGTTAAAATATGATCTGCCGTTAAATGAGATCATATATGATTTCTTTGATGCTCTAAAATCCCGTTCGAGAGGATATGCATCTTTTGATTATGAATTTAAGGGATATGTACGTTCTGATCTTGTTAAGCTGGATATTCTTATTAATAAGGAAGAGGTCGACGCACTGTCGTTTATCCTGCATAAAGATACAGCATATGAACGTGGAAGAAAGATGTGTGAGAAGCTCAAGGAGGAGATACCGAGACATCTGTTTGAGATTCCGATACAGGCGGCGATCGGAAGTAAGGTCATAGCGCGTGAGACTGTGAAGGCAATGCGGAAGGATGTACTTGCCAAGTGTTATGGTGGAGATATTACGCGTAAACGTAAGCTGCTTGAAAAACAAAAGGAAGGTAAAAAGAGAATGCGTCAGGTCGGTAATGTAGAGATACCGCAGAAAGCATTTATGAGTGTACTAAAGTTAGATGAGGAGTAGGGATTACTTATGAAAAGATATGTGAGTCTTTATGTTCATATTCCATTTTGTGCAGTGAAATGCAAGTACTGTGATTTCCTGTCATTTGATGGAGAAAGCTATGGAACAATGCTCAGATATGTGGATTGCCTGTGTCAGGAGATAAAAATGTATGAGCCGGTTGCAGGTGATTATATTGTAAGAAGTGTATTTATAGGAGGGGGTACTCCGTCTCTGCTGGATGAATCCCTGATCACCAATATTATGGCATTTATCAGGAAAACATTTACATTGGAGAAAGACGCTGAGGTGACGATTGAGGCCAATCCTGGTACATTGCGGCATCAGAAACTGCATGGTTATAAGGCGGCAGGGATAAATCGTATCAGCATTGGATTACAGTCAGCGGATGATACCATGTTGAAGAAGCTGGGACGCCTGCATAATTATGATCAGTTTGTTGCAAGCTATAAGGCGGCAAGACGTGCAGGTTTTAAGAATATCAATGTGGATGTCATGTCCGGGCTTCCTGGTCAGACGATTCATTCTTATGTTGATACGTTATCCCGGGTGATCGATTTTCAGCCGGAGCATATCTCAGCATATTCATTATCTATAGAAGAAGGAACTCCGTTTGCACAGGATGAATCGATACTGGAGTCACTTCCTACAGAGATCATAGACCGCAAAATGTATGAGATAACCAAGAAATTGCTTGCTGCAAACGGATATGACAGATATGAATTTTCTAATTATGCAAAATCCGGTTATGAATGCAGGCATAATATGGTCTACTGGACCGGAGGAGAGTATATTGGCTTTGGTATAGGTGCATCGTCTTATTTTCAGGGAAAACGCTTCAGCAATCTGCGGGATGTTTTTACATATATTAACATTATGGAAGAGACTGCAGAAAAATTTGTAACGACAGACAGCATGGAGATGTTATACAATGATACTGTCAAACGGCTCCGGGAAAATGTAACTACTATATATATAGATTCACGCATGGAAGAATTTATGTTCCTGGGACTTCGGATGACCTGCGGTGTCAGCCGGTCAGATTTTGAAGAACGTTTTAAGAAAGATATCTACGAAGTGTACGGCTCTGTTCTGAATAAATATATAGATCAGGGATTTATGGCAACGGAGGGGGACCGAATATTTCTGACAGATGCAGGTATCGATGTCAGCAATGTGATACTGGCTGATTTTCTCTTAGATAAAGCATAAAACATCACAGATTGCCTGGATGCTTTTATATACATAAAAGACCTCCACCATATCCGTGCCTGTGGCATATATATAAAGGAAAACGCGCTTTCGCTCATTCCTCACGCAATGGTACTAAGCTCGACAGTACCTCGCTAAGTACCAGCGTTCGCAAAAGGTTTTCCTTACATATATGCCACAGGCGCGGATATGGTGGAGACATTTTATGTATATTTGTATGAGCAATCTGTGATTTTTTTTATATTTTCTATAAAATTGCTTGACAAATACTATATGTAGTGGTAGATTAGCAAATAGAGATTAGCACTCAAAGTAAATGAGTGCTAATAAAAGAAAGGATGATGAGATGGAACTGGATGAGCGCAAGACGAAGATCCTTCGAGCTATTGTATCCAACTATCTTGAAACTGGCGAGCCGGTAGGCTCGAGGACCATTTCCAAATACACTGATTTGAATCTGAGCTCGGCAACGATACGAAATGAGATGGCGGATCTGGAGGAGATGGGATATATCATACAGCCGCATACTTCGGCCGGCCGTATTCCTACAGATGCAGGATACCGTTTCTACGTTGATAAGCTTATGGAAGAAAAGGAAGAGGTGGAAGAAGTAAAAGGTTCCCTGCTTGAGCGGGTTGACCGTATGGAGCTTTTGTTGAAGCAGGTTGCAAAGGTTCTGGCATATAATACCAATTATGCGACAATGGTTACGGCACCTAATTATAATAAGACAGTAAAATTTATACAGCTGTCTCAGGTTGATGTAAATAATCTGCTTGCGGTTATTGTGGTTGATGGTAATATAATTAAAAACCAGATGATTCATGTAGATGTTGACCTGGATAACGAGGATGTATTGAAATTCAATATTCTTCTTAATACATTTCTTCAGGGAGCAAGTCTTGAGGATATCAACCTTGAGATGATTCAGGCTATGAAGAAACAGGCAGGAGAATATGGTGATATTCTGGATCAGATATTCCAGGGAATCATCGAAGCAATTCATCAGGCAAAGGAGCTGGAGATATATACCAGTGGAGCCACCAATATTCTGAAGTATCCTGAACTTGGAGATATAAGTAAGACGAGTGAGCTTCTCGAGACATTTGAGAATAAAGATGAGCTGAATCATCTTCTTGAGGAGACCGTCAACAGAGATGAAAATGATTCCGAGACAGGAATACAGATATATATCGGTGATGAGACTCCTGTACAGAATATGAAAGATTGTTCGCTGGTTACTGCAACATATCAGATGCCGGAAGGTGCTAAGGGTACGATCGGTATCATAGGTCCAAAGCGAATGGATTATAAGAAGGTTGTCAGCACATTAAAGAATTTAACCATTGAGTTGGATGAAATATTTAAGAAAGGCAAAGGGGTGAATGAAGATGGCCAACACGAGTAATAATCAGACAGAAGCAATAAAAGCAGAAGAGACTGTTGAAGAAATAAAAGCAGTGGATGATGCACCTGTTGATGAAGGGACTGATGTTAAGATAGACGAGGTTGAGCAGGTTGAGGAAGATGATAAGGAGGCTTGTGAGGCAGCCAAACCAAAACCTGTGCCAAAAGGAAGCAGACGAGGCAGCAAAGCCCTGATGCTTGAGCTTGAGAGAACAAAGGAACTTGCACAGGGAAATGAAGAGAAGTACAAGAGACTTCTGGCTGAATTTGAAAATGCAAGGCAGAGAAATGAAAAAGAATCTAAGAAAATGTACGATATCGGTGCAAAGGAGGTTCTTGAGAAACTGTTGTCTGTAGTAGATAATCTGGAACGGGCTCTGGCAAGTATACCGGAGGAAGACAAGGAAAGACCATTTGAGCAGGGTGTCGATAAGATATATCGTCAGATGATGGTAACACTGGAAGGAATCGGAGTAAAACCGATGAATGCAGAGGGAACACAGTTTGATCCGGATCTGCACAATGCAGTTATTCATGTCGAGGATGAGAATTATGGAGAAAACATCGTCGCAGAAGAAATGCAAAAAGGATATATGTATAAGGATCAGGTTTTAAGGCATAGTATGGTAAAGGTCGCAAATTAACCTGACTCACATATCAAAAATAAACAATCATAACATATTATATAAAATGGAGGAATTAAAAATGGGTAAGATTATAGGTATCGATTTAGGAACAACAAATTCATGTGTAGCTGTTATGGAAGGTGGTAAACCGGTTGTTATTACAAATGCAGAGGGTTCAAGAACTACACCTTCAGTTGTTGCATTTACCAAGACTGGTGAGCGTGTTGTCGGTGATGCTGCAAAACGTCAGGCTGTAACAAATGCTGACAAGACAATTTCATCAATCAAGAGACATATGGGTTCAGATTACAAGGTTGAAATTGATGGTAAGAAATATTCTCCACAGGAGATCTCAGCTATGATCCTTATGAAGCTGAAGAGAGATGCAGAGGCATATATCGGTGAACCTGTTACAGAAGCTGTTATCACAGTACCTGCATACTTCACAGATGCACAGAGACAGGCAACCAAGGATGCCGGTAAGATTGCAGGACTTGATGTAAAGCGTATCATCAACGAGCCTACAGCTGCAGCTCTTTCATATGGTCTTGATAATGAGGAAGAGCAGAAGATCATGGTATATGACCTTGGTGGTGGTACATTTGATGTATCTATCATTGAGATTGGTGACGGTGTCATCGAAGTTCTTGCAACAGCCGGTGATAACAAGCTTGGTGGTGATGATTTCGATAATGCAATCACAGAATACATGCTTGCAGAGTTTAAGAAGAATGAGGGTGTAGACCTTTCAACAGATAAGATGGCAATGCAGAGATTAAAGGAAGCTGCAGAGAAGGCTAAGAAAGAGCTTTCATCATCAACAACAACAAATATCAACCTTCCTTTCATCACTGCAACACAGGATGGACCAAAGCACTTTGATATGGATCTGACAAGAGCTAAGTTTGATGAGCTTACTGCACATCTGGTTGACAGAACCAAGACACCTGTTCAGACAGCACTTAAAGATGCAGACCTTACTGCAGCAGATCTGGATAAGGTACTTCTTGTCGGTGGTTCTACACGTATTATCGCTGTTCAGGATATGGTTAAGAAGCTGACAGGCAAGGAGCCATTCAAGGGAATCAACCCTGATGAGTGTGTTGCAATCGGTGCATCTATCCAGGGTGGTAAGCTTGCAGGTGATGCAGGTGCCGGTGAGATACTTCTTTTGGATGTTACTCCACTTACACTGTCTATCGAGACAATGGGTGGTATTGCAACACACCTGATCGAGAGAAATACAACAATTCCTACAAATAAGAGCCAGATATTCTCTACAGCTCAGGATAATCAGGATGCTGTTGATATCAATATCGTACAGGGTGAGCGTGAGTTCGCAAGAGATAATAAGAGTCTTGGCCGCTTTAGACTGGATGGTATTGCTCCTGCAAGACGTGGTGTACCACAGATCGAGGTTACATTCGATATCGATGCAAATGGTATTGTAAATGTATCTGCTAAGGATCTTGGTACAGGAAGAGAACAGCATATTACAATCACCTCCGGAACATCACTCTCAGATGAGGACATCGAAAGAGCTGTCAAGGAAGCTGCTGAGTATGAGGCACAGGATAAGAAGCGTAAGGAAGCAATTGAAGTCAGAAATGATGCAGATGCTATGGTATTCCAGACAGAGAGAGCACTGTCAGATGTTGGAGATAAGCTCTCAGCAAATGAGAAGAGCCAGGTAGAGGCAGATCTTAAAGCATTAAAGGAGATCATTGAGGGAACAGATCCGGATGCAATGACAGATTATGATGTAGAGAAGATCAAGGCTGGCAAGGAAACACTGATGAACAGTGCACAGGCACTCTTCTCCAAGTTATATGAGCAGAACGGCCCTGGAGCAAATGCCGGTACAGGTACAGGAACTCCTGATTATTCAAATGATTCAGACGTTGTTGATGCTGATTATAAGGAGATCTAATCAAGTAACTATAGTAAATCGTTTTTATAAAGGTGAATGCAGATGGCTGAGAAGAGAGATTATTATGAAGTGCTCGGTGTAACCAAGGGTGCGTCTGAATCGGAGATAAAGAAAGCGTATCGTCAGGTTGCAAAAAAATATCATCCGGATACCAATCCAGGGGATAAGGATGCAGAAGAAAAATTCAAAGAAGCAGCAGAAGCATATGCCGTGTTGAGCGATCCTGAGAAAAGGGCTAAGTATGACCAGTATGGTCATGCTGCCTTTGAACAGGGTGGCGGTCCGGGCGGCTTCGGTGGCTTTGACTTTAGTGATATGGGAGATATCTTTGGAGATATCTTTGGCGATATGTTTGGTGGAGGAGCCAGACAGCGTCAGTCAAATGGTCCTGTAAAGGGTGCCAACATTAAGACAACTGTCCGTGTATCTTTTGAGGAAGCAGTATTTGGTACACAGGAAGAACTTGAACTCCCACTCAAAGATGAGTGTGATGTATGTAAGGGAACCGGTGCACAGCCGGGACATCAGCCTGAAACCTGTCCAAAATGTGCAGGAAAAGGCCAGGTCGTTTATACACAGCAATCTTTATTCGGAATGGCGAGAACCGTACAGTCATGTCCGGATTGTGGCGGTTCAGGAAAGATAATCAAATATAAGTGTAGTAACTGTGCAGGTACAGGTTTTGTCAAGAGCAAGAAGAAGATTCAGGTTGCAGTACCTGCCGGTATCGATAATGGACAGAGTATACGTATTCGTGCAAAGGGTGAGCCGGGTATCAATGGCGGTGAAAGAGGCGATCTGCTTGTTACGGTGCTTGTTGACAGACATCCTACGTTCCAGCGTCAGGAATATGATCTGTATTCCACGGAGCCGATCAGTTTTACACAGGCTGCGCTTGGCGGTAAGATAACGATCAACACGATAGATGGTCCTTATGATCTGGAGATTAAACCTGGTACACAGACGGATACGAAGGTTAAGTTAAAAGGCAAGGGTGTACCTACATTACGTAATAAAAATGTTCGTGGTGACCATTATGTTACGCTCGTTGTTCAGGTTCCGGATAAGCTGACAGAGGAGCAGAAATCCATATTGAACCAGTATGCCAATACGACAGGTGTCAATGCGAGATCATCAACGGATTCAGCAGGCGGCTTCTCTTTTGGTGACCATAAGAAGAAAAAAGGATTCAAAAAAGGATTATAAAAGAATATGAAGTGGACAAAATTGACAATCGATACAACTGTGGAAGCAGTTGATCTGCTCAGTGCCTTTCTCGATGAGAAAGGGATAGAGGGCATAGAGATTTCTGATCATGTTCCACTTACCGATGAAGAAAAACGGGAAATGTATGTAGATATTCCTCTTGTTGATGAGGTAAATGATGGAACCGCACAGGTTTCATGCTATATAGATGAGAGTTTTGACATCGATGCTTTAAGGGCGGATATAGCTGCAGAGCTTACCCGCCTTAAGGCGTTTATACCGGTAGGTTCTATGAACATGACATTTTCAAGTACAGAGGATAAGGATTGGATGAATAACTGGAAACAGTTTTTTAAGCCATTTCGTATCTATGATAATATTGTAATCAAACCGACATGGGAGACACTTACAGACATAAATTCTGACGATATTGTCGTTGATATAGATCCAGGTATCGCATTTGGAACCGGCTCTCATGAGACAACAAAACTCTGTATCGGTCAGCTCAAGAAATATCTGAAGCCGGGAGATACGGTGTTTGATGTCGGATCAGGCAGTGGTATCCTGTCTATCATCAGTTCTATGCTCGGGGCGGGATTCGTTCATGGTATGGATATCGATGAGGTGGCAGTCCGTGCCAGCAGGGAAAATGCCGAACTCAACCATATAGGAGAAGACAAGCTTAAGTTCTCCTGCGGCAATCTTCTTGACGATAATTACATCGGAAGAGGAACAACCTTTCAGTT
The DNA here is from genome assembly GCA_051877775.1 of Wujia sp. Taxonomy (GTDB): domain Bacteria; phylum Bacillota; class Clostridia; order Lachnospirales; family Lachnospiraceae; genus Coprococcus_C. The sequence continues at coordinate 2,753 of JBJEJF010000008.1, read as the reverse complement.
GAGTAATGATACGATCAAGGAAACTCAGCATATAGCAGCTGATATGCAGTACGATATCGTGGTTGCGAATATTCTGGCGGATGTTATCATACCGCTCTCGGCGGTCGTGCAGGATTATATGAAACCGGATGGATATTTTATCACGTCAGGTATCTTAGATATCAAGGAAGATGATGTAAAGGAAGCCATGATAAAAAATGGTTTTGAGATCGTTGATGTGGTGCATATGAATGACTGGGTATCTGTGATTGCAAGGATTGCACATAATTAAACCATAGTGACAGGTAGTTACTGCATAAAGAGAATATGGCATGTATATATGATACATATATACATGCCATATTCTCTTTATGCAGTAACTACCTGACTGGTAAATTAAAAAAAATAAATGTGACGTTTTGCTGGTATCATTTGTTTATATAGTGAAAGGCCTTTCAAAAGGTTTAGGAGGTACGAAGCGTGAGTGACAAGGAATACAATCAAATCGTGGACATGTATATAGATATGGTGTATCGCCTGGCACTCAGCTATACAAAATCCAGTTATGATGCCAATGATGTGGTACAGAATGTATTTCTAAAGCTATATACAAAGGCTCCGGAGTTTGTGGATGAATTGCATCTGAAAAGATGGCTGATGCGGGTAACTGTAAATGAATGCAAGAATTTATGGAATTCCTTTTGGTGGAAGAACACAGAGGGAATCGATGATTATGCAAATCAGCTTCTCACCCAGGATGAGGAAGCAAGCGACTTGTATATGGCTGTGATGGAACTGCCGAAAAAGTACCGGGTATGTATTCATTTGTTTTATTTTGAGGATTACAATACAAGGGAGATGGCAGAACTTCTGCACGAAAAAGAATCGACTGTTCGCATGCGGCTTATGCGTGGAAGAAAACTATTGAAACAAAGGTTGAAGGAGGCATGGTTTGATGAAGAATCAGGAGAAGTATAAGGCTGTATTTGGAGAAATCCATGCATCGGATGATTTGGTAAGAAAGGTCAGGAATATCAGCATGGAGAATAAGAAATTACAGAGAAACAGGAAATGGAAAGTGGCACTTGCATCTGTTGCGGCTGCATTTGGATTGTTTGCAGGGGCAAACGGAATCTGTTATGCGGCGACCGGTGACAATCTGGTGTCAAAAATCGTGATTATGGTAAATGGCGAGGAAGTTGAGTCAGAAATAGAATGGCACGAGGAAGGAGATACACTGGTTGGTACGATTGAGTATGAGGTTGAGGATGATGCCGAAGGTGCCAGCATTGCAGTGCAGGGGGGGTTCATTGCCGATAAGGAGGATGCAGAGCTTATAGAGGGAGATGCAGAGAATTCGGTATATGAACTTGATGCTATGGACACTAGTGGAATTGTTGTACAGGAGGAAGACGGCAAGATTTATCTTGTTCCGGGTGAGGGAACGCAGAAGATTGATATTACTGAGGATATCGCTGATGGAACTGCGGAAGGTACACTCACATACAATGGTGAGGAATGTAATTATATAGTCATTCAAAGCGAGGATGGATATTCTGTGTCTATCGGTCTTACAGCTGAAGAGTAAGAAATATATATACACAGTGTACAGATAATGGGATGCATCATATGGTTTGCGCAGGTTACAAAGCAAATTGTATAATGCATCCCTTTTCTTTATGTATTCTTGATGCAAGCGTTGTATGTATTGATATGAAAAAGCTTGGCTTCTGTTGAATTAATATTTACAGATTATTTGACAGTCAGATCTCTTTTTTGTATTATAAAATGTATGTTTGTGGTACAATAAAAATAATTATGGTATTGTTGCAAGATGAATAATTTGGAGATGGCATATGCATCGTTTTTACACAGATAAAGGATATTTGAATAATGCAGATAAAAATGTGACGATAACCGGCGAGGATGTCAACCATATCAAAAATGTCCTTCGTTTAAAGTGCGGAGATGAGATTCTGGTCAGTGATAGGGAGGGCACGGATTATCAGTGCAGAATCAGTGCATTGAATTCTGATTCTGTTGTTGCGGATATAGAGGATGTCTTCAGAAACAGTGCGGAGCTCCCGGTTAAGATTACATTGTTTCAGGGAATGCCAAAATCAGATAAAATGGAGCTTATTATACAGAAAGCTGTTGAACTTGGCGTGGCTGAGATCATCCCTGTGATGACGAAACGTACAGTGGTTAAAATTGAAGATAAAAAGGCAGCAAAAAAACTGGAACGATATAATATGATCGCACGGTCTGCCGGGAAACAATCCGGACGCGGTGTGATTCCTGAGGTAAAAGGATTTATGACGTTCAAAGAGGCACTCTGCCATGCAAAAGATCTGGATATGAACATCATTCCGTATGAAGATGCAAAGGGAATGGAGTACGCAAGACAGGTGATACAGGAGATCAAAGGGAAAGAGAATCTTGGAATCTTCATAGGTCCGGAGGGCGGATTTGCAAAGGAAGAGGTAGAGCAGGCCATGGAGATCGGTGCAAAATGTATTACGCTCGGCAACCGTATCCTGCGTACAGAGACTGCAGGACTGGCTGCATTGTCTATCATTATGTTTGCACTTGATGAATAGTTGTGATGCTAATGCAAAGTAATATACATTGTAATGCAGATAAAGTGTAATGTGAATGCCATGCAGACTGTGAAGTCCGCAGGAAGAAATATATAATATAAATCAAGAGGATAAGTGATATGGAAGCATATTTTGATAATGCTGCAACAACAGCAGCATTTCCGGAAGTAAAAG
>JBJEJF010000007.1:0-63292 GCA_051877775.1 Wujia sp. | reverse complement strand
TTTTTATAACATACGTTGCATATAATTGTTATTATGCGCGTGATATACTATCGCGCGCATAATAACAATTACATGTAATGTAAGTTATAAATATGTTACGCAGATACCGCTTTAACTAAATTGGTCAAAGATAAAGGAGGAATCGATATGGCAGAAGAGCATAGTGAGACCCGGGATAAGGATATAGATGGATTAGAACAGCACAAGTTAGATGAAAAAGAGCAGAAACTGCGGGAACGTCTTGCCAGAATCGAATCCTTGGAGAAGGAGATCAGAGACAAAGAAAAAGCAGTAAAAGAGAAAGAGAAGGCAAAGAAACAGGTTTTACTTCGGCTGGCTCCTTCGCTGTGGGAGGACCTTGCGCAGTGGGCGGATCAGGAATATCGTTCTATCAATAGTCAGATCGAATATCTGCTCGCGGAGAGTGTAAAGGAACATAAAAAGAAATAATAATTTGCATTTGTTGTATGTGTGTGATAAAATAAGCTGTCTGTTGGAGGAGAAACGCTGTCAGCTATATTGACAGTGTAAAAAGGGAGGCAGCAGATTTCGAAAGGTTAAAAACCTTAGCGCCAGAACCCTCTGTGCATGATGATGAGGGTTGACGAGGAGAAGAGTTATCGAGGTATCATGTGCGGCAGGTATTTTGTGTAATACGCAAAAGGCAGGCCGGGCAGGATAAGCATTCGGCGGATGCTCTTCCGTACAGCTGAGTGCGAGATGTCGGGGCAAACAGGGAGGCGACTCCTGAACAAATACCGGACAGTCAGTATATAAAATTATATATGGAGGTCTTTTTTATGTGTGGAATTATAGGCTTTACAGGACATATTCCTGCCAAAGATATCATCATAAACGGATTGGAGAGACTGGAGTATCGCGGATATGACAGCGCAGGAGTTGCTTTGCTTGGAGATGGAGAGATCACTGTCCGCAAGAGAACAGGTAAGGTAGCAGAGCTAAAAGCGCTCTGTGCCAATGATGACAATATGGCTACCTGTGGTATCGGACACACAAGATGGGCAACACACGGAGGCGTAACAGATGTCAATGCACATCCTCACAGATGTGGCAAGGTCGTGTTGATACATAATGGTATTATTGAGAACTATCGTCAGCTTATTGTAGAGTATGGATTGGCGGATAAACTGGTATCAGAGACAGATTCAGAGGTGGTTGCAGCACTTCTTGATACATTTTATGAAGGTGATCCTGTGAAGGCAATTAAGAAGACTGTAAATGTCCTGTCAGGTGCATTTGCACTCTGTATTATGTTCCAGGATATTCCTGGTACGATATATGCAATCAGAAATGTAAGTCCGATGATTGCAACATCCTGTGAACAGGGCTCGATCATAGCATCAGACCTTACAGCTGTTATCGCATTTTCCAAGGAATATTTTGTGGTACCGGAATACCATATTCTTACATTGACTGCAGATGGTATTGATGTAAGGGACATGAAGGGAAATGAGGTTAAACCGGAGATATTGTCTGTGAACTGGGATATTACCAGTGCACAAAAAGGCGGATATCCGTTCTTTATGCTCAAGGAGATCTATGAACAGCCGGATGCGATACGCAACACGGTTTCTCCGAGAGTCAATCAGGGGTTACCTGATTTCTCAGCAGATGGTGTCAGCGATGAGATATTTGAACATTGTAAGAGAGTGACGGTCGTTGCCTGTGGAACAGCTATGCATGCGGGTATGGTTGGAAAACAATTGATCGAGAAAAAACTCCGTATTCCTGTAAATGTTGAGATTGCATCGGAATTCAGATATCAGAATCCGATCATTGATGAAAATACATTGACGATCGTTCTCTCGCAGTCGGGAGAGACAATCGATACATTAGAGGCATTGAAGCTTGCTAAGTCGCATGGATCCAAAGTACTTTCCATCGTCAATGTCAAGGGTTCGACCATAGCGCGTGAGAGCGATTATGTATTATACACGCATGCGGGTCCGGAGATCGCGGTCGCCAGCACTAAGGCATACACCGTACAGGTGACGGCTATGTATCTTATCGCATGTCGTATGGGACTGGTTAAGAAGATCATTAGTGAAGCGGATGCGCGTCAGTTTATGAAAAAGCTGATCAATGCACCGAATATCGTTGAGGAGACCCTGAAAAATGCAAACAACATCAAAAGGGTTGCGAATCATATCAAGATGTCTCCTGATGCATTTTATATTGGAAGAGGACTGGATTATGTTATGAGCCTGGAAGCTGCACTGAAGCTGAAAGAGATATCCTATGTCCATGCAGAGGCGTACGCTGCCGGAGAGTTAAAGCATGGAACAATCGCTCTTATTACTGAGAATGTACCGGTCATTGCGCTTGCAACTCAGGAGGATGTATACAGTAAGGTCATCTCCAATATCCGTGAGGTAAAGGCAAGAGGTGCCTATGTCGTGTTAGTCAGCATGGATGAGGAGGTAAATGATCCGGATATCTGCGATAAGCATATCCGTATACCGAAGTTAGACAGTGAATTCACTGCATTTGCAACGGCTGTAGTATTGCAGCTCATCGCATATTATACATCCGAAGCAAAAGGGTTGGATGTGGATAAGCCGCGTAATCTCGCTAAGTCGGTTACTGTAGAGTAGTGATTGACAGGTAAAATAATTTATAGATTTTTGTACTGAAAATATGGCATGTGTATTTTGAGATGATTTCTGAATATACATGCCATATTTTTACCTGGTTTGATGCAGAAAATTATATTTCATGATTTATTCACAGATTATATCTTGATATATTCCATAATTAATGCTATATTACTGTCAAAGCATTAGATTTCTATTCTATAATTGGTGGTAAGAATCTGATACCACATCTAACATTCTTAGAATCTCAGAACTTCGATGCTTTATTTCACACGAATAGAAGCAGCGGGGAAACAGATTTTATAGGAATGTAGCAGATTTCCTCCTGCGGACAATTGAAGGAGGAAATACATGGCTGGGAAATTATTAACCTATGATGAGTGGAAGGCGCTTTCCGCCAAAGACGAAGGAAAACCAACAAGGACATACAAGGATACTGTGTTCCGGGCATTGTTCTCGGACAAGAAAGAACTTCTTGTCCTCTATAATGCAGTCAATGGGACAGATTACGATGATCCGGACGAACTTGAGATTACGACACTGGAAAATGCCATTTACATGAGTGTAAAAAATGACATATCCTGCATCATTGACATGCGGCTGAATCTCTACGAGCATCAGTCTTCAGTCAATCCGAATATGCCGCTTAGAGACCTGGATTATGTGGCAAGAAACTTTGAATCTTTTTATGCCGGGCAGGATATCTATTCTACAAAGATCATCAGACTGCCGAATCCGAAGTTCGTCGTGTTTTACAACGGCGAGAAGGAACAGCCTGCCCGCAGGGAGTTTAGGTTGTCAGATGCATATATCCATAGGGAGGACAATCCGAGCCTGGAACTTATCGTGATACAGCTCAACATCAACCCGGGATACAATGATGAACTGCTGGCGAAGTGTCCGACATTGAAGCAGTACATGCAGTATGTTGACAGAGTAAGAATCTATCAGAAGCAGATGCCTTTGCAGGAGGCAGTGTCACTGGCAGTTGACGAGTGTATCACTGAAGGAATACTGGCGGATTTCTTGAGAAAGAACAAAGCTGAGGTAATAAAAATGAGTATCTATGAATATGATGAAAAACTGCATGAACGCACTTTACGCGAGGAAGGTCGCGAGGAAGGCCGCGAGGAGGGCCGCAAGGAGGGCCGCAAGGAAGGTCGCGAGGAGGGCCGCAAGGAGGGTCGCGAGGAAGGTCGCGAGGAGGGCCGCAAGGAAGGCCGCGAGGAAGGCCGCGAGGAGGGCATTATGGGAACGATAAATATATTAAAGAATTTGCAACATTCAGATGATCAGATCATAAGTTTGCTGACAGATACCTATGGACTGACAGAGGAAGAAGCAAGCGATTATTTGCGTAGAAGCGACGAAATAATAAAAAGCGAATAGAAAGAGGCAAAGCAAAAAGAACAGTATGAAATACATATAAAAATGGTATGTATAAAACAGAAGATATCTTTGGGTAGATTTCTCTGCAATATACATACCATTTTATTGTCTGTGACCAACAATCAGTTTGCAATCGATAGCTGGTCAGAAATGAAATACAAATAAACTTCTGATTAATTTCCGTGATTAATAGCGGCTTCAATAAAACCAAGGAATAATGGATGTGCCTTATTTGGTCGGCTCTTGAACTCAGGATGTGCCTGTGTACCGATGAACCATGGATGATCAATCAATTCGATCATCTCAACGATATGACCATCCGGTGAGAGACCTGACAGCATCATTCCGTTGTCGGTTAAGACCTGACGGTAGTCATTGTTGACCTCGTATCTGTGTCTGTGACGTTCGTGGATCAGTTCCTGTCCATAGAGCTGATAAGCTTTGGAGGTAGGATCCAGAACGCAAGGATAAGAGCCAAGACGGAGAGTTCCCCCCAGATCAGTTACATCATTCTGGTCAGGCATGATATGGATGACCTGGTGATTTGAGCTAGGGTTAAATTCTGAGCTGTTGGCATCTGAATAACCTACCACGTTTCTGACGAACTCGACGATCGTGAGCTGCATGCCGAGGCAGAGTCCAAGATAAGGAATCTTGTTGACACGGGCATATTTGATAGCTTCGATCATGCCCTCGATGCCTCTGTCACCGAATCCACCCGGTACCAGAATACCGGATACGTCTCCTAGTATTTCGTCTACATTATCAGCATTGAGCTGTTCGGAATCTACCCATTTGATATCTACATCTGCCCGGTGTGCAACACCTGCATGCTTGAGGGACTCAACAACGGATATATATGCATCATGCAGAGATACATATTTACCCACCAATGCAACTTTAACAGTCTTGTCGGGATTCTTCCAATTATCAACCATGGCGATCCAGTCTGTAAGATCTGGTTCAGGACATGGGATGTGCAGACATTTACAAGCTACATCTGCAAGTTTTTCATGCTCCATGGCAAGTGGAACTTCATATAATACATCCACGTCAAGATTCTGGATAACACATTCACTTGGAACATTACAGAATCGAGCAATCTTGTCCTTGATTCCTTTGTCGAGAGGCAGATCGGAACGGCAAACCAGAATGTTTGGCTGCAGACCGAGAGACTGACAATTCTTGACACTGGCCTGGGTTGGCTTGGTTTTAAGCTCACCAGAGGACTTGAGATAAGGAATCAGAGTTACGTGGATCATGATACAGTTTTCGTGACCGACATCCAGCTGGAACTGTCTGATTGCCTCCATATAAGGCTGGCTCTCGATATCACCGACGGTACCGCCAACTTCGATGATTGCAATCTCAGTCTCTTTGGAATCCGGATTGCGGTAAAAACGGTCTTTGATCTCATTTGTGATGTGTGGGATGACCTGAACGGTATGGCCGCCAAAATCACCGCGGCGTTCCTTGTTCAGGATACTCCAATACACCTTACCGGTTGTAACATTGGAGTGCTTGTTCAGGCTCTCATCGATAAAACGTTCATAATGTCCCAGATCCAGATCAGTCTCGGCACCATCGTCTGTGACGAAAACCTCACCATGCTGGATCGGATTCATTGTGCCGGGATCCATATTGATATAGGGATCAAACTTCTGGCTTGTAACCTTGTAGCCTCTTGCTTTGAGCAGACGGCCCAGTGAAGCAGCGGTAATGCCCTTTCCGAGCCCTGATACCACACCTCCTGTAACAAAAATGTATTTTACTGACATGAAAATGTCCTCCTAAGTTATATAAAAATAAGATTACTTATAGTTACTCATATGTAGTCCATTATAAGGTAAGTGAAAATTGAAGTCAACCATTATCACGCATTATTATCACATTCGCAGTCCATCGCGTACACCACGAAAAACAGCATGCATCTTCGCTTTTTTATCCTGTTCATACAGCAGGATAGTAGCGGAGAACTTGATGACAAAACAAAATGATCCCAGAACAGCCAGCGGTTTACCCTGCTTGCGTGACAGATAAAAACGATTGCGGACGATATAGTATTTGCGGAGCGCGGAATGATTCTGAACCTTGACGGTGGAGAACAAAAAACGATGTGTGGTCATGTGACCCAGTTCATGCGTCAAATGAATAGAACCGATTCGAATCACCTGATAACCGGCCTGCCATAGTCTGTCACAATAATCAAAATCAACACCGTCGATAAACATTTTCTCGTCAAAGCCATGAATGGCAATCCAGCCACGGCAAGATGTCAATGCGCCTGAAGTAATGCAGCGTTTGGTTGGACGAGGATCGGGGTGTCCACCTTCAATGACCCCGGCATTTTTATCCGCGATAGTAGGACACAGGATGCCAATATGCTTAGCCGGATCACTGATATCTTCAGAACGACTGCCCTGTGATGCCAGATATGTCCGATAATCGCTCACAATATCCGGTGGGCAGACGGAATCCTGATCCAGTGTCAGAACCCATGCTGCGTCAAGGTTCACAGCTTTTTCAAAGATGCGGTTAAGGGCCCATGCGATTCCCTTGTTTTCCGGGCTGTATATTGTGATAATCTTGTCTGAGACCGGAAACGCCTGGGGGAATAGGTCTTTGTTAGAGGAACCGTTGTCAGCCAGGATCACATAATCCACCTGGTCGATGATCGCATTGATATTTTCAGTTAATCTTGGAATGTCCGGATTATACAAAACGATACCGGCTACAATAAGGTCTTTCATGTTAATACCGTCCTTAGTCTAATAACAGTGGAACAGAATTGCCACCATATCTGTCAGGTCAACACTGAGCAGATTGCACTTGATTCTCTTATCGATACATAGATGCAGCGTGGATGTAAAGGAATCTCTATAGTGCAGAATATCTTCGCAGAGCTGGCGGTTCTCTTCGGTCATTTTACCTTCAAGATGCCGATACAAAAACTCTGTCTGGCGACTGGCTTCATTTTTTCTGTCAGTAAAGATATCAAGTACACTGTGAATGCGTTTCAGAATATTTTTGCCATGACCGGTAACAGTCTCGGGATGCCGCCTGAGACTGATATAGCTTTTTTGGGAAAAAACGATTTTGCCGCCACATGCGAGATAGCTTAAGTACACAGCACCGTCGTGGCTCATACATTTGCCATCAGGCTGCCGTATATCCATTTTTTGGCAGAGCAAGAGCAGAGCCGGATTAAAGATCATGGTGCAGCCGGAGAGTCTCGGACGTGTAATTGCGCTGCCCAGCTGTGGCTTTAATCTGTTGAAGGTATTGGTATATTGATAATTCAGCTCTTCGTCAGTCACATTGAGTGCTGAAGCATACAAACGGTACTGCCCCTGAGATTGACTCAGGGCATGGATCCCCGCAGCCAGTTTATCCGGATCCCAGACATCATCCTGATCGGAAAAAGCATAATAATCATAGCTGTCAGGTGCTTGAAGCAATATCGTCCAGAAGCTTGCGGCATAGCCGATGTTATCTCCCTGAGATACTATTATATTAGGAAACTTCTCTGCATACTCATCCAGAATATCGCATGTCCGGTCTGTGGAACCATCATCTCTGATATGAAGTGTTACGTTGACATGAGTCTGAGACAGGATACTGTCTATCTGTTTGCTGATATATTTTTCACCATTGTATGCAGACAACATTACATAAACCTTTGGTTTCATGATTCTTCCTCCAGTGATCGGTAGATCTCCGACATTAAACTGTGTACGGTAGAGATGTCAAAATGTTCTTTGATCCGACGGGCATTGGCTTCGCCCAGCTCTCTGCACCGTGCGGGATCAGCGAGAAGCTCGTTCAGCTTGCGGACGAATTCTTTCGGTTTGTTGATATCTGTCAGATAGGCAGCTGAATCGGTATGCTCGTCAGCACCCAGCAGATCCCTGTTTCCACGGATGTCTGATGCGACGGCGGGAAGCCCCGCAGCCATGGCCTGCATCAGACCCACAGGAAGTCCCTCCTGATAGCTGGTGAAGAGAAATATATCTGCTATATGGTATATCTCCAGAATGTCTGTCCGATATCCGGCAAATATTACTCTGTCAGAGACACCTAACTCCTGGCACAGACATTTGAGTTCTCCAAGCAGATGCCCTTTTCCACATATCAACAGGCTTGTACATGTATCCTCCAGTTCGGCAAATACCCGTATGCTCTCTTCGATGTTCTTGCGGGGGATGAGCTCTGCGACAGTCAGTATCACTTTGCTTCCTGTCGGTATGCCGAGCTCCTTTTTGAATGAACTGACATCGACCTTCTGATGGTAGATGGCATCAGCATCCACACCGATACCGGGAACATATCTGACATTCGGATGATGGAAACGCTGGAGGGCGGCCTCGTAATCCTCCCTGTTTAGCGTAATCAGGCAGTCGGTGATACGGGACAGATACTTTTCGATGTTATAATATATAAGGTAGTTCTTCCATGAGGCACCACGGAAGAAATGAAAGCCATGGACAAAATAAATGACCCTGGTGGTGCCTGCGGCACGTGCCTTTTTGGCGGCAAGCCTTCCCACGACACCTCCAAATGGTGTCTGTGTATGCACGATATCGCAAGGATGAGCGGCAAGATATTTTTTCAGAATCGAGATGGAGGAAAAGGTCTTGGCAAGCTGTGTGACCTTTCTTGGTATGGGAAGGTCAATAATCTCAATACCCTGGTCTGTCAGCTCACGGCTAAATGTCAGGATGCGATCACTGGTACTGGAATTGCCTTCCTTAAAGTTGGCGGCAACAGTGATCTCATATCCCATAGACTTCAATATGGCTATATTATCTTGATTAAAATGGTCGATCATGGATGCTGAGTTGGCAATCAGCATAGCTCTTTTGTTCATAATTCCTCCAAAAATAAATGCAATAATATCATAAAATTATACATTATCTTTTCACAGAAGACAATTCTTTATCCATAACTTTTGCAGAGGGATTTTATTGACGCATATATTACTGTTTAAAAAAGAAACAGGCTATGATATAATATACATATCTGTCGAATTTTATGTCAGGTATGTACATGGAGAAAAATGAGATGAAAACGGGGGAGAAAAATGAAGAGGATAAAGAGACTGGCACTTGGTGCAATGCTTGTTGCCATGGGAGTGTTATCTGCAGCCTGCGGCAAAAAAGAAGAGAAACGTGTAATTCACGTGGGTATGGAGATAGGATACCCGCCGTTTGAGTTCTACGAGGAGGGAGGGGAACCTTCGGGAATCGATGTGGAACTTGCGTCAGCATTGGCGGATGAACTTAACGCAGAGGTGGAGCTGATCAATACAGGCTGGGAAGGTATATTTGATGGTCTTGATGCCGGTAATTATGATTGCATTATATCGGGTGTCACGATCACAGATGAACGACAGGCAAAATACCTTTTTACAAGACCATATATTCAGAATTACCAGTGTATCGTTGTACGCAGCGACAGTGATGTAAAACCGGCAGATCCATCGGAGTGTGGCGGTATCAGGCTGGGGTATCAGGAGAGTACGACCTCAGATGAATATATTAATACATATGCAGATGAACATAATATGGAGCTGGATCCATATGCGTACAGCAAGATCATTGATGCATTTGAAGACCTGAAGCAGGGCAGGATAGATGCTATCATCTGTGACAGTACAGTTGCAGACGGATATCTGGCTTCTGACGGTGACTTCTATGAGGTATCGTGGCTTGCGGATTCTGATCCTGAAGAATTCGGGATATGTGTTGCAAAGGATAACGAGGCATTGTGCGGGGAGCTTGACGAGGCACTTGGCAGACTGATTGAAGATGGGACTGTCGAAAATATTGTGATAAAGTTTGTGAAATAATGGCATAATTGGCATATTTTTGGTATAAACTGTATGTTGACTTCATAAGGCCTGTGGGATATAATCTTTTGATAGTTGGGTAATTCTTACAATTATTCTGACTATAATTATATATTTGCAACGAAGACACAAGAGTGAGGCATCATAGAATATGAAAATATCAGATCGATCACTCTTATTTTAAGCTTTGGGGTGTTGATATTATGGTGATAGATTTTCATTCGCATATTCTGCCCGGGATAGATGATGGAAGCCGGAATCTGGAGACATCAGTCCAGATGTTACATATGTGTGCAGAACATGGAGTCATGGCTATGGTGGCAACACCACATTTTTATGCGGACAGTGAAAGAATAGATGATTTCCTGGACAAGCGTGCCAGAGCTTATGACGAGGTAATGCAGAGGCATGATTCAGAGATGCCGGATATTATACCGGGTGCAGAAGTAGCTTTTTTTCAAGGTATCAGTAAAGCAGACAAAGTGGATAAACTGGTCATAGGACAGACGAATCTTATCTTGCTGGAGATGCCTTTTGTTACGTGGAATGCATCTATTATAAGAGAAGTCCGGACATTAATTGAAGAGAGAGGTTTCTGCGTTATTGTTGCGCATTTAGAACGATTTCTTAAGATATCGGGCAATAAACCATGGGTCGAGAAGCTGATGGAGCTTCCTGTCTACATTCAGATCAATGCAGAGGGTCTGCTGGACTGGAGACAGAGGGGAAGTCTTATCAAGCTGTTCCAACAAAAAAAGGCACATCTTCTGGGCAGTGACTGCCATGGAATCCACCATAGGACACCGAACCTGTGGGAGGGACGTGCCGTGTTGGAGAAAAAGCTGGGTCCGGATATTCTCAGGCAGATAGATGATCAGGGTAGCAGACTGTTATCCTATAACATGTAGATAAAATGGAGGACAGAATATGTCTAAAAAGATTTCTATAATATTAAGTGTAATAATGTTTATACTTCTTGTTGTTTTGATAGTATGCGAAAGCAGATGGCCGGAGGCTGGTTCATCATTTTTGTATGGACTGCTTGGCTAAGCGAGGGTGACATATGAAAACACAACGTTCAAGACAGGAGACAATTGCATCGCGCAAGAAAGTTATGGTTATAGTTGCGGTCGCCCTGCTTGTATGTCTGGCTGCCGCGGCGACCATCCACATTATAGGACAAAATGCTGCTGATGCGGCAAGCGGAAGAAGCACACCATCGGATGCAGAGGGAGTCATTATCGTTGATGGACAGAAATACATCCCGGAAAACAATCTGGAGACATATCTTTTTATCGGCGTGGATTCGTCAGGAACCGTTCACAAAAAAGAGGGTAATGACGGAACAGGGCAGAGTGACGTGCTGATGCTTCTGGTCAGGAATGTCAGTACAGGAACGTTTCAGACTTTAACGTTAGACAGAAATACCATGGCTGATGTAGATTCACTGGATGATGAGGGTAACTACATTGCGACGACCCGAATACAGCTGGCTTTTGCGCATGCAAATGGTGACGGACTGGAGTCAAGCTGTGAGAATACAGTCAAGGCAGTGTCCAACTACCTTGGAGGACAGAAGATAGATGGTTATGCCGCAGTCAATATAAGTGCGATATCGCTGGTAAATGATATGGTCGGCGGTGTCGAAGTGACGATAGAGGATGATTTCTCGGGGATAGATGCATCCTTAAAACAGGGTGAGACAATCGTACTTCAGGGAGATCAGGCTGAGCATTTCGTGAGAAGCCGTATGGGTATGGATGATGCATCCAACACAGCCCGTATGAGACGCCAGTCAGTATATATGGCAGGCATGAAGACGAAGCTCAGGGAAAAATGTGCGGCTGACAATACTTTCCCGGTAGATCTGTACAATGCCCTGGAAGACTATATGGTGACGAATATCAGTGCCCAGAAGTTCAGTAAACTGGCTATGCTTGTGGTAAAAGACAAGGACGAGGGTGAAGTGACTATAGAAGGTACCAGCTCTACAGGACGATTTGGTTATACGGAATTTGAACCGGATGAGGACAGCCTGAATGCTGCCATATTGCAGCTGTTCTACAAAAAATATGAATAGAGGAGAATTCAATGAGTCAGGATAATATACAAATAAAGGAACAGAATACGGAGACGGCAAATGAGCTCAAGACGACTCAGCTGAAGCTCAATACAGAAGATACAGAAGAAAAGGAGATCGATCTGCTGGATCTGTTCTATGCATTGCTGGATAAATGGCATATGATACTGTTGTGTTTCGTTGCAGGAGCATTGATATTTAATGCGTTCTCGTATTTCTGTATCAAACCTACATACCAGTCAACAGCCAAGTTATACATCGTATCGGCCTCCGATGATTCGGTTGTCAATCTGACGGATCTTAATCTCGGAGCATCCCTGACATCAGATTACAGTGAATTGATGCTCAGCTATCCGGTTCTGAATCAGGTCATCAGCCGTCTCGGCCTGGAGATGAATTATAAGCAGCTGGCGGACATGATCGTACTGAACAATCCATCAGATACGCGAGTCCTTCGGATCACAGTAACCAGCACAGATCCACAGTTGTCATGTGATATAGCCAATATGATGGCGGAGGTCGCAGTCGATTATCTGCCTGCGACGATGAGTACACATGCACCGAATATAGCGCAGGAAGCAAAGGTCGCAGGAGGTAAATCGGACCCGAGCTATCTGAAATACACGATAATCGGTGCACTGCTCGGAACAGTGATATGTTGTGCATATATCATTATCTCGCACATGATGGATGACACGATCCATACCCCTGAGGATATGGAGAAGTACTTCGGTATCGTTCCGCTCACATCGATCCCTGAGAGTGATATGATACGTCAGGAGGATGATGAGAACGCAGAGGAACACAGCAGAAGAGTGCGGAAAGGAAAACATAGATCATGAAGAAGATAGAATTGAAGTTCGAAGAATTGCCATATGCTGTGGAAGAGGCCATGAACAGGCTTAGGATCAACATCAAATTCTGCGGTAAAAATACAAGAAAAATACTGATAACCAGCAGCCTTCCGAATGAAGGTAAATCTACGATCTCCATGAATCTCTGGAAGATGATGGCAGAGGCCGGTTTCCCGGCAGTATTTATTGATGTGGATCTGCGTAAATCAGTACTTAAGAACCGTCATTCCATCGAAGTGGGAAATGATGAGAAGGATCTCGGATATTACCTGTCCGGCCTTGCTGAATATGAGGATGTGGTCTACGAGACCAACATCAAAAACGGATATATCGTACCGTGTTTTAATCTGCTGGAGAACCCTTCAGCCCTGCTGGAGGATGCCAGATTCAAAGAACTTCTGGACAGACTGGCAGAGGAATACAGATACGTTATCATAGATTCGCCACCTGTCGGCAGTGTAGCAGACGGAGCGCTGGTTGCAACAATGTGTGACGGCGCTGTGCTGGTCGTAAGGAGTGGGGAGACATCCCGCACCATGATCAGACAATCATTCCAGCAGTTGGAGCAGGTACACTGCAAATTGCTTGGAACCATATTAAACCGTGTGGAGCCAACCGGAAGAGCCTACAAGAAATACTATGGCAAGTATGGCAAAAATTATGGATATGGCTACGGTTACGGGTATGGATATGGCTATGGACACGAAGATGAACATGATCGTAAGCATAGCAGCAAAAAAAAGGGATAAGATAATCTGTATTCATGGCATACGGATTATTTTACCATATATTTTTCTTATTAATTTGCAAAGGAGGGAGATAGAAAAATGAAGAAGTTAAAGAGAATGTTAGCCGTTATCATGATGATGGTAATGATGGTTCCTGTAACTGCTTTTGCAGCAGAAGGAGAGACCGCATCACCAGTTATAACTAGCGTAGATGGCGCAGTAGCTGCTTCCGTTGAATTCAATGGTAAGACTCAGGAAGCTGTCCTTACTGTAACGGTTAACGGTGAGACAATCACTCTTACAGCTGAGGATTACAAGGTTGTAGAGGGATCACTTACAGGTAAGAACGCTGGTACTTATGAGGCTACTATTCAGGGTATCGGTAAGTTCACCGGTGAGGCAAAGGTTACATTTGAGATCAAGGCTGCAGATATCAAGAATGCAAAGGTTACTGTAAAGAACCCTGTATACAATGGTAAGATGCAGAAGACTAGCGTTGTTGTAGTTGCTAACGGCAGAAAGCTTACAGAGGGTAAGGATTTCGAGGTTGTAAGCGGTGCAAGCCGTAAGTCTGTTGGCTCATACAAGATTGTTATTGCAGGTAAGGGTAACTATGCAGGCAAGATCAGCAAGGATTTCTCAATCCGTAAAGCAGATCAGACAATGACTGTTAAGGCTACAAAGACTACTTTCTATGCTTCAACACTGAGCAAGAAGTCTGCTTCTATGACAATCAAGAAGTCAGGCGTTCTTGACAAGGCTAAGGTTACATATAGCTGTGGAAGCAAGAAGATCACAATCAGCAGCACAGGTAAGGTTACTATTGCTAAGGGAACTAAGAAGGGAACTTACAGAGTAAAGGTTGTAGCTGCTGCTACAAAGAACTGCAAGTCAGCTACTAAGTATATCACAATTACTGTTAAGTAATCCGGATTGCGAAACTGTTTGTTGATGTAATTTAGATAGTCGTCCTGGCCATGCAGGATGGCTATTTATTTAAAATGAGTGTCTGTTAGATTGCAAAACTAGATTGTTTGAAGAGATACGAGAGGATAGATGAGGATATGAGAGGGAAAAAAGTCTTTGAGCATTGGCAGATCATAACGATCCTGCTTATCTGCTATGATGTTGTAGCAGTTAACTTTGCATATTTCTTTGGCTTGTTGCTCAGATTTGATTTTGCTTTTTCCAGGATACCAAAAGAGTATTTTAATGCGTTCTTAAGGTTCACACCGGTATATACGGTGTTCTGTATCATTGTATTCTGGGCATTGAAGCTCTATAAGAGTATCTGGCGGTTCGCCAGCTATCATGAGCTGACCAGCATACTGATGTCTTCTGTTATCACAACTATATTCCAGATACTGGGAATCACAATATTCGTACTTAGGATGCCTATCTCCTACTATATGATAGGTGCTATCATGCAATTTGTACTGGTTGTCGGTATACGGTTTGCGTACAGATTTGTACTGCTGATACGCGGCTGGCGCGGAGATACGGATGACAGTATCCCGATGCATCGTGCCATGATTATAGGTGCGGGTGCTGCCGGACAGCTGATTATCAGAGACTTGAATGGTAAAAATGATGCAGGTGCCAAGGCATACTGTATCGTGGATGATAATTCCAATAAATGGGGACGTTACATTGAGGGAGTACCTGTCGTGGGCGGCAGGGATGACATTCTGCTCAATGTTGAAAAATATAAGATAGACCAGATATTATTTGCGATCCCTTCTGCTACGGCGGAGGAGAAGCGGGATATATTAAATATCTGCAAGGAGACAGACTGTGAGCTGAAGAGTCTGCCGGGGGTCTATCAGTTAGTAAATGGCGAGGCGAGCATCAGCAAGATGCGCAAGGTCGCTGTGGAGGATCTGTTGGGAAGGGATCCGATACAGGTCAATATGGAAGAGATATTTAACTATATCAGAGGAAAGGTGATCCTCGTTACCGGTGGAGGCGGCTCTATCGGAAGCGAGCTGTGCAGGCAGATCGCGGCACATGAACCGAAGCAGCTGATTATATTTGAGATATATGAGAATAATGCCTATGATATACAGCAGGAACTGAAATCCAGGTATCCGAATCTGAATCTGGAGGTGCTGATCGGTTCGGTCAGAGATACCGGCAGGATCAATGGGATCTTCGAGCATTATAAGCCTGAGATCGTATATCACGCAGCGGCACATAAGCATGTACCGCTGATGGAGGACAGTCCATGTGAGGCAATCAAGAATAATGTGATGGGTACATATAAGACGGCTTACGCAGCACTCAAAAACGGCTGCAAGAGGTTCGTACTGATCAGTACTGACAAGGCAGTTAATCCGACGAATATCATGGGAGCCAGCAAGCGGCTCTGCGAGATGGTCATCCAGAGTATGGATGTCATCAGCAAGACGGGAAGAGATGATCTTCTGCCATTCTTAAGACAGCATTTGGAGAGAAACATCGAAGAGGGGCGCATCGGAGATCCTGTGGGACGTCCGCCATATGCCGATGTGCAGATGACAACAGCAGCGAAGCAGTCGGGCAAACGGACTGAGTTCGTGGCTGTACGATTCGGCAATGTTCTGGGCAGTAATGGTTCTGTTATCCCATTATTTAAGAAGCAGATAGAGAATGGGGGACCGGTCACGGTCACACATCCTGATATCATACGTTACTTTATGACGATACCGGAGGCAGTGCAGCTTGTACTGCAGGCGGGAACTTACGCACATGGTGGAGAGATCTTCGTGCTGGATATGGGTGCTCCGGTTAAGATCGATACATTGGCACGTAACCTGATCAAGTTATCAGGATTCAAGCCGGATAAGGATATCAAGATCGTCTATACGGGACTTCGACCGGGTGAGAAGCTCTACGAGGAGAAGCTGATGGCGGAGGAAGGCTTACAGACCACGCCAAATAAATTGATACATATTGCACGTCCGATTGACTTCGATACAGAGGCGTTCTTCAGACAGTTGGAGGTGCTTGCGGCACATTGTTACTCTGATAGCGAGGAGATATTTGACGTGGTGGCTCGGATCGTGACAACTTATCACTCTGCGGAGGAAAACCTGAAGCGCGGAGATGAGAGATTCAAAGAGCTGTCACAGGAGGTTGTGACAGGAACGGAAACTGTGGAAGCGGAAGTTGCAGTGACTGCAGTTTAAACAGGAAATGGAATTGATGTGTCGGCAGATGTAAGGTCTGCCGGACATCAATTTACTTTTTATATGAGAGTTTGATACAAACTGGGTGGTTTTGAAGGTGCAAGAGTTTGATATAAACCGGACAGCTTCAAAGACATAAGAGGATGAAAAGATGGAGATCAGAGAATACGATATCAAGGACATAAAACCATTTGAGAACAAAGTGTGGCTTGCAAGTCCGACCATGCATGGTGAAGAACAGGGATATGTGAATCGTGCGTTTGATTTAAACTGGATCACGACGGCGGGAGAGAATGTAAATGAAGTGGAACGCATCACAGCGGAATATATCGGCGTAGAAAATGCCGTGGCCCTGTCTGCAGGAACTGCTGCGTTGCATATGGCCATGAAGCTTGCAGGAGAAGAACTCTATGGCAAGCCTAAGGTGGGAGAGGGCTGTCTGGCAGGACATAAGGTATTCTGCTCTGACGTGACATTTGATGCTACAGTGAACCCGGTGGTATATGAAGGTGGAGAACCGGTATTTATCGACACGGAATATGAGACCTGGAATATGGATCCGGCCGCGCTGGAGAGGGCATTTGAGATATATCCGGATGTCAGGCTTGTAGTCCTTGTGAATCTGTACGGTACACCGGCGAAGATAGACGAGATCAAGGCGGTCTGTGATGCCCACAATGCAATCCTGATCGAGGATGCGGCGGAATCCATGGGTGCTACATATAAAGGGAAAATGACAGGTACCTTCGGCAAACACAGCATTGTAAGCTTCAATGGTAATAAGATCATAACAGGAAGCAGCGGAGGCGCATTACTGACTGACAGCAGGGAGACAGCAGATAAGGTACGTAAATGGTCCACACAGGCCAGGGAGGCAGCTCCGTGGTATCAGCATGAGGAGATCGGATACAACTACCGGATGAGTAACATCATTGCAGGTATCGTCAGAGGCCAGTATGAGCATATAGAGGAACACATTGCACAGAAAAAAGCCATCTATGAGAGGTACAGGGAGGGATTCAAGGATTTGCCTGTACAGATGAATCCATATATCGAAGGTGAGATGGAGCCGAACTTCTGGCTCAGCTGTATGATCATTGACAGAGATGCAATGTGTAAGCAGGTAAGGTCAGAGCGGGAGACACTGTACATCAGTGAACCGGGCAAGTCCTGTCCGACTGAGATATTGGAGACTCTTGCTAAATACAATGCAGAGGGAAGACCAATATGGAAACCGATGCATATGCAGCCGATCTACAGACTCAATCCATTTATCACAAGGGATGGGAATGGCAGAGCGAGAAGTAATGCATATATCGACGGTGGCGTTGCGGATGTTGGCATGGATATCTTTGACAGGGGATTGTGTCTGCCAAGTGATAATAAGATGACGACAGAAGAGCAGGATATTGTGATCAGCATTGTGAGAAGTTGTTTTGAGTAGAGGGGATAATCTAAAATGAGAAAGATGTTAGTTTTAGGTAGTGATTTTTTTACACTTTCTGTTGTCAAAGAAGCACAAAATCAAGGTGTATATGTTATAGTAACGGATTTGATGGAAAATTCTCCAACGAAAGAGGCTGCTAATGAAAAATGGATGGTTAGTACGGCGGACATTGATGAATTAGAGCAACTATGTGTTAAAAATACTGTTTCTGCCATAATGTTTGGTGCTAGTGATTTTAATGTCGAAAAGGGAAGAGAATTGTGTAAAAGATTGAATCTTCCTATATATTGTGATAGTGAACTTGCTTGGAATGCATCAAGAAATAAGAGCTTATTTAAAAAAATTTGTAAAGAAGTTGGAGCACCTGTCGCTAAGGATTATAAATTAACAGATCAACTTTCAGAAGATGAATTAAAAGATATTGAATATCCTGTAGTTGTTAAACCTGTAGATAAGAGTGGAAATCGTGGTGTAAGCTTTTGCTCGAATCGAAAAGAGCTGATAGAAGGTTATAAATATGCTCGTAGTATTTCTGATTCTGAAGATATAATTGTTGAGCAAAAACTTACAGGTACAGAACACCATGTTTGTTATGCTGTTGGAAACGGAGAGGTTCGACTGGTAAGCTTCGCAGAAGCGAATCATGATTCTAAGCAGGCAAGTAATATTTATTCATTTGAAAGAAATACATCCAGGTTTTTGAAGCAATATATTGAGGAAGTAAATGATTATGTAATTGCTGCATTTAAAAAGCTTGGATGCAGAGAAGGTGTCGTTTGGGTTGACACTATGCGAGATGAAAATGATGGAAAATTTTATGTTTTGGAGATGGGATATAGATTTGCAGGTGCAATGGCATCGTGCCCTCTTTATGAAAAAGTTTCCGGTTTTAATGCAGTAAAATGGATGGTTGAAAGCTCTTTGGGAGTAAATCATACGGAGGAATTAATGCCAAAAGCATTGAATAATGCATATAAGTCGACGTTGGGGTTGGCACATATGTTTACAAAAAAAGATGGTGTTATCTCCAAAATTGAAGGTTTAGATGTCATAAAGAAAATACCAGATGTTTTTGTTGATATGCCTAAAGGTGTGGGTGACAGTGTGAGAGGACTTGCGACAATTGCACTGATAAGTATCTATGGGGATTCTTGTGAAGATTTGATTGATAAATTAAAAAAGATAAATAATTCGTTTAAAGTTTTTGATGAGAATAATTGTAATTTGTTAATCTATTACACTGATTATGACAACATTCTTAAAACATATGATGAAGGCAATGAGGATTTTTATAGATAGGAGATACTGGCATTATGGAAATAGTGATTGCGATTTTTTTAGGTGTGTTTTTGATTTCGATTGGGTGCTTGGCATTGTGGAGGATAACTAAAGATTACAATAAGGATGAGGGAGAAGGACGATGAATGTTTACTTAATTGGAATGATTATATCAATGCTTGTGTACATAGTAATTGCATTTCTGGTTAGTAGACAAGTAAAAGATGTGAATGATTTCTTTGTCGCTGGAAGACAGGCACCAACGATTTTAATTGTTGGATCCCTAGTTGCTTCATATTGTTCAACGGGCTTGTTCATGGGCGATGTAGGAGAAGCATATGCAGGATTTTATACACCGTTTATGATTACTGCTATGATGTTAGTTGGTGGTTATGTAGTCGGTAGTGTTTTTTTCGGGAAGTATTTAAGAAGAAGTAAAGCGTTAACTATACCGGAATTTTTTGGGTTAAGATTTAATTCTCGTCCATTGAGGGTTCTTGCTGCTGTCACTGCAATTATTACGATGACTGTTTATTTGCTTTCAGTCATGCAGGGAATAGGAACTCTTATGAATTATGTAACTGGAGTAGATTATAATATATGCATTTTATTAGCATTGATAACCTTTGCTATATTAACGGTAATGTCTGGTTCTAAAGGTGTACTTATTACAGATACATTAATGTTTGGGGTTTTTACAGGTGCATCTTTAATTGCAATTATTATAATAGTGGCCAAGCTAGGTGGTTGGAATACTGCAGTTCAGAAAGTAACTGAATTAAATAGTGTCATTTTTTCTTGGACTGGAGATTTGGAGCATCTGTATCCGACAGGGACTGAGAATATGATCTGGGCAGTTATGACAGGATTGACATGGGTGGCAGTTTGTGCAGTTGGACCATGGCAGTCAAGCAGATATTTGATGGCTAAAAATGAACACGTGGTTGTTCGATCAGCAGTTTGGGCGGCGATTGGAGTAGCATTTTTAGAATTTTTCATACCAACAACAGCAGCATTATTGAATGTCTATGCTGATAAGATACCAGGACCAACACAGTCTATGATTTGGGCAGCAACTAATATGCTTCCAACAGTACTTGGTGTTATTGTTATTACCGGTGTATTGGCTGCGGGTATTTCATCGGCAACGACATTTTTGTCCTTAATTGGTTCGTCTGTTGCTAACGATATTATGAATTTTAAAGATGACAATAAAAAACTAATCTATGGAAGAATTTCCATAATTATAGTTTGCGTTATTGTTATGGCTCTTGCTGTTTTCAATCCGCCACAAATATATGTTATTTTGTTATTGAGTGGAACTGTTGTTGTATGTTCGTGGTTTCCGGTATGCATTGCTGCTGTTTGGAGTAAAAGAATAACAAAAACAGGTGCTTTTATGGGCATGCTATTTGGGTTCCTTGGATGTGCCATAATGAAAATAATTGCAGCAGTTGGTCATGTGTCATTCCCGATATATTTGGATTCTTTCGTAGTTGGCCTTGTGGCAAATATATTGGGGTTAGTTATTGGATCTTTAGTTTCAAAAGTGTCTGACGAAGAAAAAAGTTTTAGAGATAAATTATTTATTGTTCCGAAAGATGAATACAATGAGAAGGACATAAAAGTTACAAAAAGAACGCTTATTGTATTTATCGCTTTTGGAGTCTGCGTTTCTGTTGCTATGTTACTCTTGTGGGTAAAGCCATATTATTCAGCATTGAATAGTATTGGATGAAGAGGTGATTTATGTATAAGAAATTTATAAAAAGATTATTTGATTTTTTGTGTAGCTTAATTGCATTAATTATTCTATCTCCTGTTATGATTATATTATGTGTTTTGGGTATCATTTTTATGAGAGGTAATCCATTTTTTATACAAGAAAGACCTGGAAAAAACGAAAAAATATTTAAGTTAATTAAATTTCGAACAATGGATAATCGAAGAGATAAGAATGGACAATTGTTGCCTGATAAAATTAGATTGAATAAATATGGAAAGTTATTAAGATTTTCGTCACTTGATGAGTTACCAGAACTGGTCAATATATTAATAGGAGATATGTCTATTGTGGGGCCAAGGCCTCTATTGGTTGAGTATCTTCCGTATTATACGGAAGAGGAAAGAATGAGACACAGTGTAAGACCAGGTTTGACAGGACTAGCACAAGTAAATGGAAGAAATACAAATACATGGGAAAAAATATTTGATTACGATTTGGAGTATGTCAATAATATTTCTCTGATTGGCGATTTGAAGATATTATTTAAAACGGTTCAAAAGGTGATTTGTAAATCAGATATTATGGTGGGGGCTAGTGATGGTTCTGGGAGATTAGATGTTGAAAGAAGCGGGTTAGGGTATAGAAATGATTAAAAATATATACATGAATCATAATTGGGGAGTGTTGCAGGAACAGAAAGAAAATGGTAAAAGCTATATTTATAAATATGAAAGCAAGGCAGGGGCAATAAAATATCCCTTTATTGTCAGGGAAGCTGCTGTATTAAATGGTGAGCCTTTTTTTGATATTGTAACGCCTCGAGGCGAAGGTGGCCCTCTGGTATTAAATAAAGAATCTGATGATTTAGATGTGTTGTATGATCTTGAATTTAATATTTTTTGTCAGAAAAATAATATTATAGCTGAGTATATTCGGTTTGATCCGTGGAATACAGATGAGAATTTTTTTTCTCGTGTTTATAATGTGAAAAGTCATGGCTTTTCATATTGTCATAGATTACAAGAAGATTTTTTTATGACACAATATTCATCTAAACGTAGAAATCAGATTAGAAAGGCGATTAATAATGGAGTAAAAATAGATTTTTCACAGGATAGTGAAAAAGTAAAAGTTTTACTGGAATTATACAAATACACTGCAGAAAAACATAATATTAGTGATTATTATACTTTGGATTTAGAATTTTTGGAACGTTATTTTGAAATATTAAAAGGAAACGTATATTTAGGGATT
Organism: Wujia sp.; assembly: GCA_051877775.1. Classification (GTDB taxonomy): domain Bacteria; phylum Bacillota; class Clostridia; order Lachnospirales; family Lachnospiraceae; genus Coprococcus_C. Next base: position 40,906 of record JBJEJF010000007.1, on the reverse strand, counting down.
GCATATTGGGAAGATATCCCGATTGCAGCTGCTATGTTTCTAAATGGAGGTGATATTTTTCATTATCACTTTTCGGCAAGCCATCCTGACTATACCGATTTAAATGCTATTTCTCTTTTGCTTATGGAAGCTGCAAAAGTGGGGCAAAGAGATGGGTGCAAGTTGATGGATTTGGGTGGAGCTACACCAGGAAGTGGACTCGAAATATTTAAAAGAAGCCTAACAAAGTCGGATGAAATCTATCCGTGTTATATAGGAACTAAAATTAGAAATAAAGAAATCTATAATAAATTAGTGGAGTTAAACGGGTGCAATAAAGATAGATTTCCAGAATACAGATGAACTTTAAGAAAGAGTGGATCTAAATATGGAAGAAACAATAGTTTCTAAAATCGGAGAATTGAATGGCAATAATCTTTATATTAAGCGAGAGGACTTGATCTCGTATTCGTTTGGGGGAAATAAGGCAAGAAAAGGATTATTATTCTTTGAAGAGATAGATAAGGGTGGATATGATTGTGTAGTTACTTATGGAAGTAGCCATTCTAATCATTGTCGTATTATTTCCAACATGGCAGCTGCAAGAAAGATACCTTGCTATTTGATTGGACCAGAAGAAGTATCTGATTCTACTTACAACAGCAGAATGATGCGTTTGTTCGGAGCTCATATGATTACGGTCCCGGTTAATAATGTTCATGATACGATAGAAGAAAAGCTGGAAAATTTACGAAGAGAAGGGAAAAAACCATATTTCATCCCAGGTGGAGGCCATGGAAATATTGGAACGCAAGCATATGTGGAATGCTATGAAGAGATAAAAAGGTATGAAGAAGAGAAAGATATTTTTTTTGATTATATTTTCTTTGCTTCTGGAACGGGTACAACTCAGGCAGGATTGGTTTGCGGGCAGCTTATTCATGGAGATGAACGAAATATTATTGGGATTAGTATTGCACGAAAAAATCCGAGAGGTCGCAATGTAGTAATTGATAGTATACATGAGTACTTAAATGAAAAAAAATATATGTTTGATGATGAAGATATTCAGTCGAAAACAATATTTGATGATGATTATGTTAGTGAGGGATATGGTAAGAATAATGCTTTGATAGTAAATGCAATAAAGGATGCAATGATACAATATGGAATACCATTGGACAGTACATATACTGGAAAAGCGTTTGTAGGAATGAATAGTTATATTCAAAATGAAAGGATAACGGGTAAAAATATTCTTTTTATACATACTGGTGGGACACCGTTATTTTTTGATGATTTGGGAAAGTTTTAATGTAAAAAAGGGAAGGAATATAGCCAAATTGTGAATTCGACAGTCATGCGATATTTGATTCCATGGTTGGATGATTATGTTTTTGAAAAAACAGAAAAATTATAGAGGAGTAGAATAAAGTGAATATATTAATTCTTAGCGCAGGAACGCGTAATAAAATAATTCAATATTTTGTGAAAACACTTGCAGGAACTGGGAAAGTAATAGCAACAGATATGAGTGAATTGGCGCCTGCAATATATGAGGCTGATAAGTACTATATTGTGCCGAAAATGACGGATCCTGGTTATCTGGATGTAATACTAAATATATGTAAAGAAGACCAAGTTACAGGAGTTCTGTCCCTTATTGATCCGGAATTATCATTACTGGCTCGGAATGAGAAAAAATTTAATGCAGTCGGAACAACTGTAATAGGCTCTTCCTATGAACTTTGTGAAATGGCATTGGATAAGTATCAAATGTATAATTGGCTGCTTAGTCATGGATACAAATGTGCCAAATCATATATGGATAGAGAAGAATTTTATAATGATGTAAATAAAGGATTGATTTCTTATCCGGTATTTGTAAAACCAGCAAGAGGAAGTGCAAGTATATCAATTTCAAAAGTATACGATAAGGAAACTGTAGAAGTATTGTTTTCACATGATGATGGATTGATGCTACAAGAGTTTCTTGATGGTCAGGAAATAGGTGCGGATGTGTATATAGATATGATTTCCGGTGAGGTTGTTTCAATTTTCACCAAAAAGAAAATTAAAATGAGAGCAGGAGAAACGGATAAAGCGATATCTTTTAAGGATGAAAAACTGTTTGCGTTAATTGAGAAGTTTGTAAAAGAGGCTGGTTATAGAGGACAAATAGATATTGATATTTTTGATATTGATGGAGAATATTATATATCTGAGGTTAATCCAAGATTTGGTGGTGGTTATCCTCATGCATATGAGTGTGGATGTAATCATGTGAATTGTATTATTAATAATCTTAATGGAGTAGAAAATCATATTAGTAAAGGCCAATATAAAGAAAATGTATACATGATGAAATATAATGAAATAAGTATTTTAGAAAATTAGAATATATAATGGAATTAATTCATAGAGAGGTGTATTTTGAAAGAGTTGTCTTTGAAAAAAAAAGCTATTTTAATTAGTTGTTTTGATTGGTATTCTCAGCGGTTGAAATATATTGAAAGATTTTTAATTGAATGCGGATACAGTGTTTCTATTTTTTTGTCTGATTTTAGTCATCAAAGCAAATCTAGAAATGTAGAACATAATGATAAAGAAAATATTCATTATGTACATGTGCTTGAATATAAGAAGAATATATCTATGCAAAGAATCGTATCGCATTATATTTTTTCAAAAAAAATTGTTAGGGAGTTGAAAGAAGAAAACTATGATTTGGTGTATTGCTTGGTTCCGCCCAATTTTTTAGTAAGAAATATAGGAAATTTAAAGAAGAAAAAAGAATTCCGTTTAATATTTGATATTATAGATTTATGGCCTGAAAGTTTTCCAAAAGCTAACACGGAAAGTTTTCCGTTTAACATATGGAAAAGGTTAAGAGATAATTATTTGTATTTTGCTGATGATATTGTTTTTGAATGTGGTAAATATAAGAAAGATTTACAAAATAGCATTAATAACAATTGTAATCAACATATTTTTGAGTTGGTAAAGCCAGAAATCAATTTGGGGGAAATACAGACATACGATGATGGTAAAATATATTTAGCGTATCTTGGGTCGATTAATAGTTTAATTGATATTGATAAAATAGTTATGATTATAAATATTTTAAATAAAATTAGACCAGTTGTGTTAAAAGTAATAGGTGATGGAGAAGCAAAAAATGAGTTTTTGGATAGTGTTCAAAATGCGGGGGCAGAAGTCGAGTATTATGGAATAATATTTGATGATAAACAAAAATATGAAATATTGGGAAAGTGTCATTTTGGGTTGAATATATATAAGACGACGACAGAAATTGGTTTAACTATGAAAAGTGTAGATTATTTCCAGATGAGTTTGCCAATTATTAATTCCATAGCAGGCGATACAAGAGAATTAATTGAAAAATACAAAGTAGGTTTAGAAGCTGATTGTTTAGAAGAATATGTGAATGAATACTTGGAAAATATAAATTTGTATAAAGATAGAGTTCGGAATATGTTTTATGAGAGGTTTAGTGAAGAAACTGTACGTGACAAATTGAGTTTTTTAGTGGATGATTTGATAGATTAATAATTATATTTAGAGGAATAAATTATGAATGGATATAGCTTTGGAGACACAATAAGAAATGCAATATCGTTATTGTACACTCGTATTTTTTGGAGAAAATGTCGATTAATACGTTTGCCTGTTCATGTAAGAAATCGAAAAAACTTCATATATAACAACAATATGACATTTGGTATAGGTTGTAGAGTTAATATATCGGACAATGGCGAATTAGTTATTGGTGATAATTTTACTATGGGTGATTATAACCAAATTGAGGCAATGAATAGAATTGTTATTGGAAACAATGTTTTACTTGCTTCAAGAATTTATATTGGGGATGCGTCGCATGGTATATATAAAGGCATAATACAGAGTTCACCCGACGAGATACCTTCTAACAGAAAAATAAATAGTCTTGGTATAAGTATTGGTGATAATGTCTGGATTGGTAATGGAGTGACAATTCTTCCGGGTGTTAGAATAGGTAAGGGCTCTGTGATAGGAGCTGGTAGTGTTGTGACAAAGGATGTACCAGATAATTGCATTGTTGTTGGAAATCCTGCAAGAATTATTAAAGTATATGATAGTGATAAGAAAAAATGGGAGAAATGCTATGAGTAGGAAAGTGATGGTTATCTCAGGAATTAATTTGTTCCAGGGGGGACCACTGAAAGTGTATTATGATTGTTTAGATGCAATTATTAATGACAAATATAATGATGAGTATAAAGTGATAGCATTTGTACATAAAAAAGAACTATTTAAGGATTATACAGATAAAATTGAATTAATAGAATTACCCAATTCTCGTAAAGGAACAATGTATCGTTTGTTTTATGAATATATATTTTTTTATTTTTTTTCTTTAAAATTCGAAATAGATATATGGTTATCCTTGCATGATATTACTCCGAATGTTAAGGCAAAAAAGAGATTTGTTTATTGCCATAATCCTTTGATTTTTAATCCGAATGTAACAAAATTAAATAAAAATAATATTAAAGATTTCTTTTATGCAAAATTGTACAAACAGTTATATCGGAAAAACATAAAAAAGAATAGAAATGTTATTGTACAACAACAATGGATCAGAGAGAAATTTGAGGAGTTATTTCATATCCATAATGCAGTTGTTGCAAGACCTATAATAAAAGAATTAGCATTGGAAAAAGAATTAAGTGTAATGGATAACTATACATTTTTGTATCCTGCTTTTCCAAGAGAATTTAAAAATTTTGAATTGATTTGTAAAGCGGTAGAAATAATTGAGAGGAATTCTAAGGATAAATTGGATTATCAGGTATGGTTAACAATAGATGGAACGGAAAATAGTTATTCAAAAGATGTTGTTGAGAAATATAAACATAATACACATTTAAAATTTATTGGTTTACAAAAGTTTGAGGAAATGAAAGAATTATATGGCAAAGCAAATTGTTTGATATTTCCATCAAAATTAGAAACATGGGGATTGCCAATATCAGAGTTTAAATCTACGGGTAGAGAGATGTTAGTTGTGGATTTACCTTATGCACATGAGACGGTAGGTTCATATGATAAAGTGGATTTTTTTGAAAGTGATAATGAAAATGAGTTGGCAGACAAAATGAAGAAATCTATATTGGGAAAAAATGAATTTTTCGAAGTTGTAGAAGATAAGCCTAAACAACCGTATTGTGAAGGTTGGGATGAACTCTTGAGATATTTGTGTGACTAAGTTTGGGTAAGGAGAAATCAGAAGTATATGAATGGATTGGTTAGTATTATAGTTCCGGTGTATAACGTTGAAAGGTATTTATCGAAATGTATAGAGAGTATTTTAATGAGCGAATATAAAGAGTATGAGGTGATTTTAGTAGATGATGGTTCCACTGATTCATCAGGTAAAATGTGTGACTCATGGCGTAAAATAGATAGTAGAATAAAAGTAATTCATAAAAAAAATGGTGGTTTAAGTTCTGCAAGAAATGCAGGATTAAACGTTGCAAAAGGCGAATATATACTTTTTGTAGATAGTGACGATTATATTGATAATAAGCTTTTGCAAGTATGTGTTAATTGCATTGAAAAATATGATGTTGATATGGTTCAATTTAATTATTATAGAGTTGATGAAGCATACCATATTATAGGAGATATAGCATTTTGCGAGCAATTTAAGGTTATTGAAAATAATGATAGTAGAGAAATGCTGTATAAAGAGTCCGGTAAAAATATTGTTGTAAATGCCTGGAACAAGCTTTTTAAGAAAAAAATAATAAATAATACACGATTTGTTGAAGGAAGAAACTATGAAGATAATATGTTCTTATCGGATATTATTGATAAAGAACCTAAAGTCTTGCTGATACCACATAAGCTATATTATTATCTTATCAGAAAAGATAGTATTACGACATCTTCTTTTAATGAAAAAAAACTAGATAGAATATATGCGATGGATTACATATTGAACAAACACAAAAAGGATACAGAGATATATAAATATGTATCGTATTGGAAAGTATCGGTTCTGTTTCAATTGTATTATGAAATATATAATTGTAAGAATTATGATAGAAATATATTATTGAAGGATCTAAAACAAGAATTCAATAAAACATTTGTATATTGTAAGTTTTATAATAAGTGTTTACTAAAATTTGGAATGTTTTATTTATTCCCTAAAGTATTTTGTAGAATTTATAAAGAGGTGTTTAATATATGAAAATTTCTGTGATAATACCAATATATAATAGCGCAAAATATATAGAAAAATGTATTGAAAGTGTAATTAATCAGAACTTTATGCCTCACGAAGTAATTCTGGTAGATGATGGATCCACAGATGATAGTGGTAAGATTTGTGATAAATATAGTATGAATTATAAGTTTGTTAAAACCATTCATTTGGAAAATGGAGGCGTTTCTAATGCTAGAAATATTGGAATAGATAATGCGACAGGTGACTATTTAACTTTTATAGATAGCGACGATTATATTGAACCTAATATGTTTGAGCAAATGCAGAAATATGAAGGGGTAGATTTGATATGTGGAGGGATTTATGAGGAATACTTTGATAAAAGTACGTTGCGGTCATATCATTATGAAATGGATTCAAGAGAAATTATATTACAAAATAGAGAAGTTGTTTCACGCTTATTTAAAAGGGACAGTATAGGAAATGTTAGATTTTCCAAGTATAAAATAGGAGAAGATGTAAGATTTTTAGTAGATTTGATTTGTAAAAATTCTCAAATATCGGTTCGTTTTTTAGAGGATGGATTTTATCATTATGTTCAACATTCAAATAGTGCGATGTTTAATATTGAAAATTATAACCTGTTTTTTGATTCTATACAAAATGAAATTGAAATGTATCAAATTCTTAGTAATTTAAATATTAAGGCAGCTAATTTGCGTCTAATTGAAAATGGAGTTTATAATTATTATAAAAGATATTTGGCAAATGACATAAAAGCTAAATTAGAAAATAGAAAACAATATGTTAAAGTAAGAAAAATTTCGTTTGAATATAGAAAAATTATTTTTTCAAATTCAAAAGGAATTAAAAGATTTCTTTTTCATTTTTTTATAGTATATTTTCCTGTTGTTATAGGAGTATATGTAAGATTCAATAGAAAGAGAGAGAAGCTATGAATGGAAAAGTAAGGAATGGAGAAAAAATGATATTTTTTTCTCAATTGGGTTTAATATTTTTGGTAATTGTTTCGTTTTTGGATATGGCATCATATAATTTTACATTATACTATATTTTATCAATGTTAATAAGAATTTTTTTGATTTTATCTCTGTTTCCACTAGTTAAATTTGATAAATCAAATTATTCTTTGTTATGGGGACTTTTTTTCTGTGTGGTTATTGCAATTTGTCTTCTTCATGGAAGTTTAAGTTATGCTTTACTTATTTTTGTGCTGTTTATGTATGCAGTCATTTATACGTATAATGTTAGTTTTTTAAATATAATATTGAGAATATTAGAATTTACATTGTGGTTTCAATTAATTGGGGCATATTTGGAAATATTATTTCCTTCTTTATACGAAATGATTTTTATGAGGGTATTAAATACAGATCAATATGCAATAGTTAATAAGTTTCATAATATATCAGGATATTGTTGCGGATTTACTGTTCAGCCAGCTATATTAGCTACTTTTACTGCAATTGGATTTGGCTTTTATATAATAAAAGCTTTTTTTACGAAACGCAAAAAATACGGGATTTTTGCGGTTCTCTTTTTTGTTTGTATAATCATGACAAGTAAAAGGGCACATTTATTGTTTGCAATTTTGTCAGTTATAGTGTGTTATGTAGCTTTGAAGATTAATAAAAAAAATATTATTAAGTTTTTCAAAGTAATTATAATGACATTAATAATAATTATGACAATGTATTTTGTATACAAAAAGTTTGATGCTTTTAATTCTCTTGAGCGTTTTTTTGAATTATTCAATTTTTTTAAAAGTAGTAGGGATTTAGATTCATTATCAAGTGGAAGAATGGAGCTTATTACCGTTGCCTTAGATTATTTCAAAAGTTCCCCTATAGTTGGGATTGGATTTAATCAATTTATGTATAGAAATGGAGTTGCAGTACATAATGTATTTTTTCAATACTTATGTGAGGGAGGCGTTTTAACATTTGTTTTATTTATTCTGGCTAGTATGGTTTCCTTTGTTAATGCTTTTAAGACAACAAAATATGTATATGTAAATAATATTAAAGAATGGAAGTTTATAATCACATTCTCTTTGTATATATTAAGCTTTATGTTTTTGTATTGTATGACAGGAAATCCAATGTTTGATTATATGTTTTTATATATTATTGTATTGGGATTGTTATTATTACATTCATGTAAGATTTATTTAAAGCGAAATTGTAAATGATATATTATCATATATATTCAAAAATGGTAATGAATTGGGCAAAGTCAATATTAGGTCGCAGAGTATATAAAATTTTGGCATATAAATAGAAGAGATTTTAATACACTTAATGTGTTTGGCTCGATATTGTAAATTTAAATGTTTACACAAATAATTTTTACTAAAAATTATATTAATAAATAAATCAAGGAGGAGATTATTCGGTTTAGAGTAATTTAAAGAGATTATGAAAATTGGAATATTAACATTTCATCAAGCGGATAATTACGGAGCAGTGCTTCAGGCGTTGGGATTACAAGAATTTTTAAAAAAAAATTTTACAACAGATGTGGATATTATTGACTATGAAAACAAAAATATTATTGAACAATCTAAATTAATATCTGCTAATAGAGGTTTGAAGATAACGATTGTAAATATATTGTTCTTTATACCAAATTTGATAAGAAAAATAAAATTTAAAATTTTTCGTAAAAATCATTTATGTAAGTCTGAAAAATATGACCAAAACAACATTTCAGAATCGAATACAGATTACGACATTTTCATTACTGGAAGTGATCAAGTTTGGAATCGCACATGTACTGGAGAGGATTATAATTATTTTTTGAAATTTGTAGATGATTGCAAGAAAAAAATAGCATATGCGGCAAGTTTTGGTTTTGAATCGGAAGTTGACAAGTTTGATGAGATAGAAGAGTTTCTGAAAAGATTTTCTGCAATAGGCTTAAGAGAGAATTTTAATAATTTACTTTTAAAAGAGTATAAGATTATGCCAGATCCAGTTTTTTTACTTTGCGCGAATGAATGGAAGGATATGTTAAAATTGGAAACAATTAAAAAAAGTGAGTATATATTCGTTTATACAGTTATGGTTCCTGTAAAACTGATGGATGTAGTAAAAAAGTACTCTGAAAAATATAATCTTCCGGTTATATATGTGAATGATTGGATTCGTTTTAATGAATTTAAGAAAGTAAGAACGGCAGATCCTAAAGAATTTCTTGAATTATTATATGCAGCAAAATATGTTTTTACAACATCTTTTCATGCAACGGCATTATCTATCATTTTTAACAAAGAATTTAAAGTCGAGTTAACAGATGGTAAAAAATTTAATTCAAGAGTAGATTCGCTTTTGAAACATTTTGGATTGGAAAAAGCTGATATAGATTGTGGATATGAGTACAATGTGGATTGGGATAAGATAAATGAAATAATTGCCAGTGATAGGAATAAGGCATTTGATTTTTTGAATAAAGCAATAAAGGGTGATAAAGATGAATAAAAATAACATTATAATCAGTGTTATAATACCAGCATATAATTGTGAAGGATACATAGGAGATGCGATTGATTCTGTACTGAATCAAACATTTAAGAATTATGAGGTCATTATAATTGATGATGGATCAAGTGATTCTACCGGAGAATTGCTTGATAGATATGCCAAAGAATACAATTGCATAAGAGTTTTACATATTCCAAATGGAGGGGTGTCGAATGCTAGAAATATTGGAATAAATGAAGCAGTAGGAAAATGGATTTATTTTATGGATTCTGACGATACAATATCTAATAAAATGTTAGAAGAGTTGTATTTAAATGTTACAGAAAAAGATGCAGATGTAGTTATATCAGGTGTTATAATAAATAGAATACATTGTGGAAAAGTATCTAAAGAAGATACTCATTTGAGTTCAGATTTATTGAATGGAAAAAAACAAATAGCAGATTATTTGCGAAAGATGAATAATGACGATAAGGGTATATTTTTAGATTTTATTTGGAATAGACTGATTAAGGCTGATATTATAAGAAATAATTTCTTAAAATTTGAAGAAAATATCCGTTTGGGTGAAGATTTTATATTCAATTGCAATGTTTTAAAAAACAGTAATAAAATTGTTATAATAAATAAGTCATATTATAATTACATGTGTCGTGGGGATAATTCGCTTGTTAATTCATTTAATGATAATGAATATGAAAGAAGAATGTTAATTAGTAAAGTATATTCTGACTTATTTTCTTTTTATGATATATTACAAGATAATGAAGTCCAGAATAAATTAATGTATAATGATGGAAAATGTTCATTAATTAGCCTGACGAAATTAACAAAAAGTAATTGCCAATTATCGAAGAAAGAAAAAATGGAATATATTAATAAATTTGTTTGTGGAGATTTGAGAGAAAGTATACTATATTTTTTAAAATCAGAAAAATCTATAAAAAATATTATAAAATATTTTTTGGTTAGATTTAAGTTATCGGGGATATTATACTTGATAATTTGCAAACATTGAGTAATATTGTATAAATATGATGGCAATGAGAACAGTAAAGAATGCTTTATTTGGTTTGAATTTCGACTGATTAGTAATTAATACAATGAATTTTCTGCACTTTTGGCTCTTGTTATGAAGTAAAAATTCAAAGAAGATTGAAAATCAATGGTTTAGGGTGGGCCATTATTAGGAATGGAGATTATTATGTCACACATATTGTTAGTTACGCTTCAAAGTAAAAATATTGGGAATAGACTTCAAAATTATGCCTTACAGACTGTTTTACAGAAGATGGGATATATTGTCGAAACACCTTATTATTCTCCGTCGGATGATTATACATTATTTATGAAAATAAAATTTAATATAAAGTATATACTGGGGAAAATAGGTGTAAAGAGATATCGGTATGTACTTTTGATTACCAAAAGAAAAGAGAAATTTGATCAATTTGATAAAAAATATATATCCAATATGTTCCCAATAACTTTTGACGGGGTATATCAGAATGAATGGATTAAATATGAGTGGGCAGTTACAGGAAGTGATCAGGTTTGGCATAGTTGGTACAATCAAGAAAAAGAATTAAATTATTTCTATTTGGAATTCATGCCGTTACAAAAGAGAGTTGCATATGCGCCAAGTTTCGGTTTTTCTGAATTCCCTGATAAAGATAGAGAAATACATAAAGCAGGTTTAAATAATATGCAAAGTTTATCCTGTCGGGAAAAAAGAGGGCAGGAGTTAATCTATGAACTTACCGGTAGAAATGCAGAGGTTGTTTTAGACCCAACACTCCTTTTATCGGCGAAAGAATGGAAAAAAATTGAACGTAAACCTGATTATTCAATAGAAGGAGGATATATTCTTGTTTATTTTCTAGGGCAAACAGTTGATTATCAGGATGAGATAGAAAAGCTGGCAAAGGAAAAAAAGTTACATATTATAAAAATTCTTGATATAAATGAAGAAAAATATTATTGTACAAGTCCCGACGAGTTTATATGGTTGATAGAACATGCGGAGTTTGTATGTACGGATTCTTTTCATGCTTCTGTTTTTTCGATATTGTTTCACCGAAAGTTTTGTGTATTTCGCAGAAAAGGTGAGGGATTTGAGGATATGTTCGATCGAATAGAATCACTGCTATCCATGGTAGGGTTAGAGGAACAGGAATATAGGAATGATATTTTCAATATTTTAAATGAAGTCAATTGGAAAATGATTGAGCATAATCTTGACATGGAGAGAAAAAAATCCATGGAGTATTTATGTAATTCTTTAAAACAGTAATAGGTTTTGAATAAATGTATTGTAGATAGTATTTTATGATTTTATACGCTAATAAAGTATAAAATGATAGAAGGAGAATAAGAAGTGGCAAAAATAGAAAGAACAAAAAATGCATCGAGAAATATATTTTTTGGCATTATACTGAAATGTTATCAGATATTAGTACCATTTTTAATGCGTACTGCGATGATTTATCTTATGGGAGTCCAGTATTTGGGATTGAACTCTTTGTTTACTTCTATCCTTCAGGTTCTTAATCTTGCGGAATTAGGTGTGGGTTCTGCCATGGTTTATAGTATGTATAAGCCGATTGCAGAGGATGATGGGGTTACGATTTGTGCATTAATGAAATTGTATCAGCATTACTATAGAATAATTGGACTCATAATTGCTGTTATGGGTTGTGTTTTGACACCATTTATTCCAAAATTAATTTCGGGAGATATCCCGGAAGGAATGAACATCTACATTTTATATTTATTAAATCTTGCTGCCACAGTTTTATCTTATTGGTTATTTGCATATAAGAATAGTATTTTACAGGCGCATCAAAGAGCAGATGTGGTGAGTAAAATCACTTTAGTGACAAGTACCATACAATATGGTTTGCAATTACTTGTTCTTTGTTTGCTTAAGAATTATTATTGTTATATCGTTGTTGCGTTAGCCACACAAGTTCTAACAAATATAATAACAGCAGTGGCTGCAGACAGATTGTATCCACAGTTTCAGCCGAAAGGAAAAGTAAATGAGGTAGAAGTAAAAAAAATAAATAAGAGAATTAGGGATCTTTTTACTTCCAAAATAGGCAGTATAATTTATGATTCTGCAGATACAATTGTGATTTCTGCCTTTTTAGGGCTTACTGTTCTGGCTGTATATCAGAATTATTTCTATTTATTGAGTGCAGTAACTGGTTTGATATCTGTTATATTTGCGGCATGTACAGCGGGGATAGGAAATAGCATAGTAGTGGAAACGAAAGAAAAAAATTTTAATGATTTTAACAAATTTACTTTTATTATTTGTTGGATTTCAGGATTTTGTTCTGTATGTTTACTATGTATATATCAACCTTTTATGGAATTGTGGGTTGGTAAAGAGCTGATGCTTACTTTTTCTGCAGTAGTATGTTTTGTTGTTTATTTTTTTGCGCGGCAGTTAAATTCTCTCTTTAATCTTTATAAGGATGCATCTGGCATGTGGCATGAGGACCGATTCAGACCATTGACTGCTGCTATTTCTAATTTAATACTGAATTTGATTTTTGTACAGTTTATCGGAATTTATGGAATTTTATTATCAACGGTGATAGCTATTTTAGGAGTTGGAATGCCGTGGCTTCTTCATAATTTATTTACCATAATTTTTGAAAAAAAATATCTATGGACGTATTTAAAAAAATTGTTTGGTTATTGTGTGATAGTAGCCGTCAGTTGCATTGTTACATATTTTATTTGTTCTCAAATATCATTGGGCTTGATAAGTACAATATTGGTTAGAGGTGCTGTTTGCATTATTGTTCCTAATTTGATTTATTATATTGCGTATAGAAACAGGGCAGAGTATCAGCAGTCGCTTATATTGGTAAATAAAATGACAAAGGGTAAACTGAAGATAATATTAATGAAAGTAGGAATGAAAGAAGGTTAATATGAAAACATATGCAGCCTATTATGATAATAAAATACGTGAGGAATCTTCTTCCGGCGGTATCTTTTCCGTATTGGCACAACAATTTGATGTGGTATATGGAGTGGCTATGACAGAAGACTGTTATGGAGCAGAGTTTGTAAGGACACAAAATGATATTACATCCTTACGTGGTTCTAAGTATTTTCAAGCCAAGGTGGGAGATACTTTTAAACAAGTCAAAAAAGATTTGGAAGGGGGAAATCAAGTTCTGTTTTCTGGTACAGGATGTCAGGTAAACGGGTTGAAAAAATATTTACAAAAAGAGTATGATAATTTGATTTGTGTTGACGTGATCTGTCATGGAACACCATCACCTAAACTTTGGAGAGAATACGTGATGTATCAGGAAAGTAAATATGGTAAGTTGTTGAATGTAAACTTCCGTTGTAAGGTTCGCGGTTGGATTGATTATGGATCGAAGCTTAATAACATTTATTTTTCTCATTACAAGGATTCATTTATGCGTATGTTTCTTCGGAATTACTGTTTACGTCCATCTTGCTATGAATGTCAAGCTAAGCATTATAAAATGTCAGACATTACGATAGCAGATTTTTGGGGCATTGAAAAGGTTGCGCCTGAGATGGCTGATGGCATGGGAACGAGCCTTGTGATTACAAGAACCAACAGAGGTCAAAAACTCTTTGATATGGTGAAAGAAGAATTGCAATGGAAAGAAGTAAGTTATGAAGATGGTGTAAGAGGAAATCCTTCAGAATACTCTTCTGTAGCAAGACCAATGCTGCGTAATTCTTTTTTCGATGATTTAAAAAAACTTTCATTTGAAGAAATGGAGAAAAAGTATGCAGCGGATATAAAGGTGCCTTTTCTGATAAAAATATTGAGAAAAATAAAACGTTTGTTCGGGGGGGGCAACAAAATAAAGTCTAATGCAGGTAATGGTGTAGATTATGTGTTTAAGAAATGAGTTTATTAAATATTTTTATTTCCAAAATTGGAAAATATGCATCCTTTATTATTTAGAATTTTGCAATTGAGAATGAATAAGAGGGGAATTCAATGATGAAAATAGTACCGGTATTATACGAAAAAAAAGAAGAGTGTTGTGGTTGTACAGCGTGTTATGCGATATGTCCGCAATGCGCTATAAGAATGGAAGAGGATGAGGAGGGATTTGAATATCCTGAAATTAATAGTGATCTATGTGTTGGTTGTGGAATGTGTTTAAAAGTTTGTCCGTTTAAATCATAAATACATTTTGCTTAACTCAAAAATATTACGTGCTTTGAATAAATATGCAAAAGCGTTGATTTTAGGACTTATAAGAACAAGTTTAGAGGCAGAGATGATTCCGGCAGGTTTAAGGACGATATGGATTTATATAAGAAATATTATTTAGAAGAAAATGATATATTGGATATAATAAATGAGGGAATCGTTGTTTTTGATACTTCTGCGTTGTTGGATATTTATTATTACTCCGATGAATCACAGGAGCAAATATTTAATAATGCGTTATCCGGAATGAAGGGAAGATTATGGATTCCTGCACAGTGTTATTTTGAGTTCTTGAAGAATAAAGAAAATGTTGTGGGAAAACCGCGGAGATCATATGAAGCATTGCTGGATGGTTCCAATAGTGATAAGGGTTATGTGCCACGAATTGTTCCGAAGGTAAAAGAATTTGGGAAAGCAGAGATTTCAGAATTGAAAGGCTTATTGAAGACATTAAAGGAAACCACAACAAAGAAGGAAAAGCATCCGTATTTGGATCAAGATCTCTTTGTAACGTTGGAGAAGTCTATTTCTGAGTTGGAAGAACATGTAAGTGCTTTCTCGGAAGCTGCCGATCAGTTTGAAGTTAAGATTCGCAAAGAAATCGAAAAAAAGATTGAGGAATTAAAAATTGAAACGGATGATGTTTTGCAATTTATAGAATACAATTTTGAGGTTGGACAAGAATTATCATTTGAAAGAATGCTCGATATATGCGAAGAAGGAAGAAAGCGATATATTGAAAAAATCCCGCCAGGATATGAGGATGAGAAGAAAAGTGGCATGCAAAAGTATGGTGACTTGTTCGCTTGGAAAGAAATCTTGCAAATGGCCAAGGATAGGAAAAAGGATGTTATTTTGGTTACCAATGACGTTAAGGCGGATTGGTGGGATAAAGAGCAGAAGGCCCCTTGCTTTGAGCTTTTGAAAGAATTTCATTCTACCACCGGAAAACGATTTTGGTCTTGTTCTATGAAGGATTTTCTATACAAATTGAATGAACGTAATGACAGCGCCAATAAGATTTCAGAGGAAATAATCGAGGAAGTAGATGATGTTACCAGGCAAATGTTTGAGGATTCGCTGAAATTGGAGATAGATAGATTATTTACGGGAGTATTGCAGAATTGGCTTGATAGCGAATCTGAGTTTATTTTGGGCGAGCGACAGAGTATTATGTCGGAGTGGAGCGTGTCTGGCAATTGTTATTTATATAATGCAATTAATTACCGGGGTGACGAGGCGCTTGTTTTGATGAACATTGTTGAAAAAGCGAATTATGCGAATGTATATCATGCATTTAATAATCTGTTGGAGATTAAGCGATATTTTGACAGACTTGGTAAAGAGTTTAAGTACCGGCAGGTCGTTGTTGCAAGGTCACGTAATATTGCTGAACAAATTTCTTATCAATTACACTCGATTGATAAACTGGCCAAGGTATTTAAAAATAGTGATATCGAAAACGATTTGGTGTATTTGGATGATGGAATATTAATTTATATGAACTCAAATCATCCTATGGGGTAGGGAATGGAGCGTAAACGTCAAAACATCCGCCTGACGTTTACGGAAGAACCCATCGTACAAGAATATTCACTCACACCGATTGAGCGAAATTTGCAGTTGGGAACGGGAAAAGTGATATGCCCCCTGTCAAGTAGACAGGGGGACATATCCTCCATAAACATGGCTGTTTTAAATCTAATCCCTTCCAAAAAGATCTCTGGTATATACCTTGTCAGCCACATCATCCAGACATTTGTCATATCGATTGGCGATAATGCTGTCACTCATTTTCTTGAAAGTTTGCAGATCATTTACAATCTTGCTTCCGAAGAAGGTCGTGTCGTTTTCAAGTGTTGGTTCGTAGATGATTACTGTAGCACCTTTTGCCTTGATTCGTTTCATGATACCCTGGATTGCACTCTGGCGGAAGTTGTCAGAGTTGGATTTCATGGTGAGTCTGTATATACCGATTGTGACCTCTTTTTCTTTACTTGGGTTGAATTCTCCATCGTTGTAGGAATACGCTCCGGCAAGCTCCAGCACACGATCTGCGATAAAGTCTTTTCTGGTCCTGTTACTTTCGACGATGGCACTCATCATATTCTGCGGTACATTGTTGTAGTTGGCAAGTAACTGTTTTGTGTCTTTTGGCAGGCAGTAACCGCCATAGCCGAAGCTAGGGTTATTGTAATGCGTGCCAATTCGTGGATCCAGACATACACCATTGATGATCTGTTGTGTGTTCAGACCTTTCATCTCTGCATAGGTATCGAGTTCGTTGAAGTAAGATACGCGCAGGGCGAGGTATGTGTTCGCAAATAATTTGACAGCCTCGGCCTCTGTGAACCCCATGAATAGGGTATCGATATTTTCTTTTAATGCACCTTCCTGCAGGAGTGCTGCAAAGGTATGAGATGCATTTACCAGTTCTTCGTCGTTTTCATCAGTTGATACGATGATTCGGCTTGGATATAAGTTATCATATAGCGCTTTGGATTCACGCAGGAATTCCGGGCTGAAGATGATGTTTTTGGTGTTGTATTTCTTTCGTACTGATTCCGTATAGCCGACAGGGATGGTTGATTTAATTACCATGATCGCCTGTGGGTTAACTTTAAGTACTAATTCAATAACTGCTTCTACTGCAGAAGTATCGAAGTAGTTTTTCTTGCTGTCGTAGTTTGTAGGGGCAGCGATAACGACATAGTCTGCATCCTTGTATGCGGATTCTCCGTCTAATGTTGCTGTGAGATCTAAGTCCTTCTCTGCCAGGTATTTTTCGATATAGTCATCCTGAATAGGGGATTTGCGGTTGTTGATCATATCCACTTTTTCCGGGATGATATCGACAGCGGTTACGTGATTGTGCTGTGCGAGCAGCGTTGCGATAGATAATCCGACATAGCCGGTTCCTGCAACTGCTATGTTAAGTGGTGAAGGAGAAGGCAGTTTCTTTCCTTCGGCATCGATGAATACATCCTCTAATTCAAAGCCTAATACTTCACCCAGTGATTCGAGCTGTGGGATAAGAGGATAGTAGTCTTCCTGCTCCAGTCTTGATAACTGTGCACGGTTGATGCCGGTTTTGTCAGCAAGCTGCTGTTGTGACAGATTCATTTCTTTCCTTTTGTTTTTTACAACTTCTGCCAGAAGTGCAGTTGATAATTTTTTCATTTTTCTCATGTCCTTTCATGGTTTTGTATTTCTCGTGTTCTTTTTTTGTTTGTTATTTATAGTAACATATCGCAGATGCTTTATTTACAAGATAAATCCTCTGTATGATAGCATTTGACTGAGGATTTTGCAATAGAAAATTAGTAAAATAACGGAAAATATATAATTTGCCTGGTTAAATGGTTATTTAAAGTAACAAAATGGGGATTTTAAGTACGGATAAAACATCTGTCGATTGTGGTCAAAACTGATTGACTATGTAGTACAGAGAATGTACAATTTATTTGAGGTCGCAAATTGCGACCTCAAATAAAAACATAGGAGATGTTGATTTGTCTGATAATACAACAAATATAAATGTGCCTGTAATAGTTGATAGTACAGAAGAAAGAATTGAGAAACTGATTCACTATGTGCGTGGACAGCAGGTTATGATAGATAGTGATTTGGCAATGCTTTATAATGTTGAAACGAAAAGATTGAACGAAAATGTGAAGAGAAATGCGAAACGATTTCCGGAAAGCTTTTGTTTCCAGTTGACCGAGGATGAATATGCAGATTTGAGGTCGCAAATTGCGACCTCAAACACAGAAATAGAAAATGCATCTTCAAAAGGAGGACGTAGATATTTACCATATGCCTTTACAGAGCAGGGAATAGCAATGTTGTCGGCGGTCTTAAGGAGCGACGAAGCTATTCGGGTAAGTGTAAATATTATGAATACTTTTGTGAAAATGCGACGTTTTCTGGCTGAAAATGCTGTTATGTTTGATAGGTTAAACGACTTGGAACTAAAGCAATTAGAGTATCAGAAGGAGTCTAATGAGAAATTTGACAAGATTTTTGCTTACATTTCTGAACATGAAGAAGTGGGGCAGAAGATATTCTTTGAAGGTCAGATATATGATGCATTCAGTCTGCTGGTAAGTCTTGTAGAAAAAGCGGAAAAAACAATAGTCTTAATTGACAATTATGTTGATGTGGGGACTTTAAATATTCTCGCAAAAAAGAAAGAAGGTGTTGATGTAACAATATATACTGTTCGAAGAACCCGTCTGGCAAGTCAGGATATTAAAAATTTTAACAGTCAGTATCCAACATTAACTGTGAATTATACGGGTGTTTTTCATGACAGATTTCTTATTATTGATGAAGCAACAGCATATCATATTGGGGCATCAATTAAAGATGCAGGTAAAAAATGTTTTGGAATAAGCCGGATAGAAGATATGGGAATTATTTCAGATATACTTCAGCGTTTAGAAATTGAAGCGGAAGAAGCAAACAATTAAATCAAGATAATGACAGTAGCCATTATGGAGATTAAGTTTTCTGTAATGGCTATTTTTATGCTTAAAACGAGGTGGTGTTACAATTCTGGTTTATGGGCCTTTACTGAAAAGAGTGAATAAATTTGTCATATATGTCAAAAATATTCAATAGATTGTTGCACCTTTTAAAATGACGAGATATAATTTCATTGATAAAAAATGTCACATATGTCAAAAATATTCAATGAAGGAGTTTTTTATGAATATAAGAAGAGATAAGTATTTGAATGATTTGATTAATAGAATGCATAATGGGATGATTAAAGTTGTGACGGGTATAAGAAGATGCGGAAAATCATATTTGATATTTACTATCTTCAAAAACTATCTATTCGAGCAGGGGATTGATGAAGAACATATAGTTTCTATTGAATTAGATCAAAGAAAAGATAAAAAGTATCGGGATCCGGATACTATTTTGGACTATATTGAGTCACGTATCGTAGACCGGGAACAGTATTACATTTTGCTGGATGAGGTTCAGCTTCTGGAAGATTTTGAAGAGGTGTTGAATTCATTGCTCCATATCAAAAATGCGGATGTGTATGTGACCGGAAGTAACTCCAAATTTCTTTCCAAAGATATTATTACAGAATTTCGGGGGAGAGGCGATGAAGTTCATATTTACCCGCTGACCTTTAAGGAATTCATGCAGGTATATGAGGGGGATATGTATCATGGATGGGCAGAGTATGTCATATATGGCGGTTTGCCTCTTACTGTGACAATGAAGACAGAAGAACAGAAGATTAATTATTTGACCAGGTTATTTGAGGAAACATATTTAAAAGATATTATTGAAAGACACCATATTGAAAAGTCACAGGAATTAGAGAATTTGGTTAATATTTTAGCATCGACGATTGGTTCGCTGACTAATGTGTCTAAGATCGAAGCGACTTTTAAGAGTGTTATACAATCCAATATCAGTGCAAATACGATTAGACAGTATATTGAGTATCTGGAAGATGCTTTTATTATTAACAAGGCAAATCGTTACAATGTAAAGGGAAGAAAATATATTGGAACTCCATTGAAGTACTATTTCGAGGATGTTGGACTTAGAAATGCGAGACTGGGTTTCAGACAAATCGAAGAAACCCATATTATGGAGAATATTGTTTATAACGAATTACGCAGCCGGGGATATTCTGTGGATGTAGGTGTTGTAGAAAAAAGAGGTTTAAATCAGGAAGGAAAAACGGAGAGAACTTATCTGGAGATTGATTTTATTGCTAATCTTGGAAGCAAACGCTATTACATCCAGTCTGCGTTTAGCATGCCTACAGAGCAAAAAAGAATGCAGGAAAAGGCGTCGCTGGTTAATGTAAATGATTCTTTTAAAAAGATAATTCTTGTTAAGGATGTTATGAATGTAACGAGAGATGAGGACGGAATTACAACGATGAGTATCTATGATTTTCTTTTGAAGGAAAACAGCCTGGAGTTGTAATAGGTCTGGAAAGGTTATGGATTGCAAATCGCGATATAAAACAACATATTTACAAAAAAATGTTATTTTTGTAAAATAAAATAAAATTTTACACATATTGACAAAATACGCAAAGTGTTGTATGCTGTAGTAACAAACTAAAAAAGAGCCAAGCGTTCTTGCGAAACAACAAGGCCCTAAATAAATTATGCAGATTTCATTTTACGGTTTGTTGCGTTTTTTGTCAAGGGCTTGGTCTCCTTTTTGGTTGAGTAAATTGAGAGGAGAGAGGCTATATGAATAAGAAACAGACTTCAGCGAAGGCTGCGTCTGCGGCATCGGCAGTTTTAAGAGACAAGCGTACAAGTGCTAAGTCTAAGACGGCGGCCGGAAGTGCCCTGGCACAGACCCGAACCAAGAAAAAATAGTCCTACAGAAGAGGAAATAGTTTTATGGATATAAAACGTTATTTGAAGAAAATCGAAGTTACTCAGACAGAGCTGGCGCGGCAATTACATTTGTCCAGGCCAACCCTGGATTCATATATTACACAATATGAGAATACCGGTTCGCTTCCCAAGGAGAAGTTTAAGATCATCTTTGATGAGTTGTTTGGTGGAACGGAATTGACCAAACAGGATTTTATGCGTTCTCTGCTGGATTTTGCTGAATTGATATCGCAGGATGAGAAGTATGAAGTGAGTGAGCTTGAACCCCGGGATACAGATTTATTCATGTCTGTGATGTCCAATATGCGTAGAGATATGCAGAAAAAGGATCATTCTGATGACGTGTACCGATATATTAATATGATTATATCGAATTATCATAGAGAAGACATATTTAAATATGTGGCCGACTATTTCCTCTTCCTGAATGGATTATTGAACGAAAATGAAATATCGGAGAAACAAAAAGAGTGCTTGGCTTATTTGTTTAATTCCTTTTCGAATTTTCCGAATGATCAACGTCCATATGACTATAAGGAGAAGTATAAGTCGTTGCTTCGTCGCAGGGAAGAGATTCGGGAAGAAAAAGATAGAAGAACCAAGAGACAAAAAGATAAGACCAGACAGCTTATGGAAAGGGTTCAGGACAGAGTTAATGTTCTTGAAGAAAATGGTGTCGATGTGTCCGACCAGATGCTGGATGATATTATTTCTGATATTGTGAATGCTGCTGAGTAGTTTCTCCGGGAAAGGAGTAAACTATGCAGATCAAATATAAGTATTATAGATGTGGCTGTGGAAGAAAATTGATTCCGGTTACAAATCCTTCTAAGTGTCCTTATTGTGGAAGGGTAACAGTTTTAAGATAAGAGGTTTACAGGCTCCTCTCCGTTGTTATGGAGAGGAGTTTTTTATTCGATCTTCTCCATAAGCGGCTCGTCTCTCAAAATAAATATAATCATCAAAAGTCATATAAGCACCCCTCACTTCCGGCTGGATCTTTGCCTTCTGACAGACAGGACACCGCTGCCGTGTATCACGGTAAGTATAATTAATTTATTTGTCAAGTGTAAAAATGGGTCTGATGAGTCTGCATATGTGACCTTGACTATATATCCTTTGTGCTATAAAATATCAACAAAAATGACCAAAGAAGTGGTAATGCGGCGAATTTATTAGAGGGAGAATAAGGCATGCTTTCATTATGGATCAAAGATAATTTCATGATAGTGCTGATCATAGGGATCGTTTTTGTGGCTGTGAAAACCATGCTGGAACCTTACGTTGGGCATATACGTATATGGAAGGTAGTGACGATACTTGCGTGTGCGTTTTATTTGTATGCGCTATATTATATTACATTGGGAGAGAGAACGGAGCGTGGATATTATTCTTATAATCTTCAGCCATTTTGGTCTTATGTGGCGATTATCAGGGATAATCGGAGATACCTGATCGAGGAGAATTTTCGGAATATTATGGCATTTCTGCCGATGGGGGTTTTCCTGAAGGATTTTTTTGGAGAAAAAATACACTGGTACCAAGCCTTGACCTTGGGATGCCTGGTTAGTAGTGCGATAGAGATCGCTCAGCTTATATTTAAACTTGGACTGTTTGAATTTGATGATATTATTCACAACAGTCTGGGCACATTGGCAGGATATGGTATCTTAGTAGTGATAAGGATATGCAGCTCCAAAATGTACAGTCAAAAGATCCATAATTAGTCTTGCACAATGCATATGGTTTATTTATAATAAAAATAGTTGCTGGAGAAAAGTAGATTAAGGGAGGATTATTATGGAAAAAAAGAGTAAGAAAATTATCTGGTTGCTGTTGTGTGTTATGATTGTTTCGATTTTTGCAACAGGCTGTGGTGTGGTGCAGGATAATAAGATCAAAGTCATTTCCACGAACAGAGCTAATTTATCCATGTCTA
Source organism: Wujia sp. (assembly GCA_051877775.1). GTDB lineage: Bacteria > Bacillota > Clostridia > Lachnospirales > Lachnospiraceae > Coprococcus_C. Next base: position 17,631 of record JBJEJF010000007.1, on the reverse strand, counting down.
TCGGCATGGATGATGAGACGCTGGAAGCTTACGCAGAGTTGCTGGAGATAACTGGTGATGAATTTATTTCTCGTGTAAAGGAGAATGGGGCAACATATTCTACACAGCGTATTGATGGCGTAAAATACCACATGTTTACGGATACACAGAATGGACTCAGATTGAGCGAGGTCGAAGATGTTCTGGAAGAGATGGGTTATGAAAATGTATGCCTGACCAGAGATTATTTCCATGCAAGATATGTTGCACCGGAAGTAGATATTGATGAGATGTTGGGCGATGACCCTGATCTGACTCCGGAGCAGATCAGACAGTTGAAAAATATGACGTATATTCAATCTTTTTCCGTACAGTTGAAGGATAGAGTAAGGACAACGAACGGTAAGATAGATAAGAGCAATAATAAGCTTGTTACATGGACATACAAATCATCTGATAAGAGCAAGAACTTTTATGCTACAACATCGCCTACTACCAAGACTGCGAGAACAGAGTCTGTAAAGAATAACAGGACTTACAAAACCAGTGTAAAGATTCTGGTGAATAATTCATACAATATTGTTCGTATGACTCTTGATGGTAAGGTGATCAAGAGCGGGAAGATTGTTAATACAAAAGGGCACCACGAACTGATTATCTGGTCGAAGGATGGAAAGTGTCAGAGAGTAGGTTTCACTGTAAAATGATGATCTGATAAGCAGCAGGAGAGTAGATTTAAAATGCTTAAACGCAAAGTGACGTGGAATTTATTGCGGCAGAATCCATACATATGCATCTTGCTGGCTGTCACCTCGTGTGCAGCCATGCAGATGTCCTATGTAATCAAAGAAGAGATTACAGGTTGGCAGAGTCTGGTATATGATTTTCTTCGGGCATTTCATGGCTGGGGCATAGGACAGATGGTAATTGTTGTTCTGCTGTATATGTTATACAGAAAAGTGGGCAGCTCGGGTTGGGATAAAGGTATTTTTTGCTTTTCACTGATGCTGTCCGTTTTTGTGCTTGTCGGGGTGTGCTATCAGAATGAGATTGGCAGTATCGTTATGGCGTTTCACCCATCTTATATTCTGAAGACATTGGTAATATTTGTGGGATATCTGGCCTTGCTATATTCTGTTGTCTTAGTGTTATGGGAGCAGATCCTGCAGTACAGAACCGGTAAAAGGATTACTGATGCACCGGGATTGAAGCCGTTTCGTTTGGGGATTTTTTTGCTGGTTTGCTGGATCCCGTATCTGATCCTTGCTTTTCCGGGGACTGTTTTATGGGATACGGGCAATGAGCTGTATCAGTTTATGGGCTATGAAGCTATGACCAATGATGCCCCTGTCTTTCAGACTATTTTAATTGGCAGTCTGGTGAAACTTGGGAAAATGGTCGGATATCCTGGACTGGGTGTCTTTGTTTACAGTTTATTGCAGATGCTTTTATTTATTGTTGTTCTGGTTTATATGATAAGTTGTCTGGAATCACTGGGCATCTCGGAGAAATGTTGCAGGATCCTGGCATTGTGTTATGCGTTTATCCCTGTTTTTCCATTGTATGCGATTGCTGTTGGCAAGGATATTAACTTTGGCATTGCAATTTTATTGTTATGCGTTTTTATGCTGGAGCAGATCGTATCTTCGAAGGACTTTTATGAAAACAAAATAAAGATGGTTATTCTGTTTGTTGATCTGCTGTTGATTGGGTTGTTCCGCAATGCAGGTATGATGCTTGTTGCAGGCTGTCTGCCTGTGTGTATTGTGATTGCCCGCAGATATTGGAAAAGGATAACTGCTATCTGGGGGATGGCAATTGTGCTGCTCCTTCTCTGGACGAACTGTATGATTCCTGCATTGGGGATAAAGGAAGAAAAAGGATCGGCTAATATCTCCGTGCCGTTGCAGCAGACTGCACGTTGTGTGTTATATTATGGAGATGAGATCTCTGAGAGTGATCGGAAGATTATTGACAGAGTTGTCATATATGATAAGCTTGCGGAGAGTTATAATCCGGAGATATCAGATGATGTCAAGGATTTATATAGAGAATCGTCCTCAAAAGAGGACAGAAAGGCTTATTACCAGGTATATTTAAAGCAGCTTGTACAATATCCGGTTTGTTATCTGGATGCTTTGTTGAATAAGTGTTATGGCTATTTTTATCCGGATGATTATGGTAGAGAAAAAGGATATGCATATATTGGATTATACAATCTGGACAAGTTAAATGATAAAGGGGAGTATGTGATAACGTCAGCCTTTCCATCCGCTGTGGAGTTCCTTAGAGTTGTCATCAAAAGGATCCGTGAGATACCATTGCTGAGTGTATTTTTATCGTGTGGATTCTATACGTGGATCGTCCTTTTGTGTGCGTTTATTGTGAAAAAAAGCGGTAAAGCTCGTTATCTGCTGATGTTTGCACCTGCAATGTTTGTTCTTATCGGCTGCATAGCATCTCCTGTCAATGCATATTTCAGATATAACCTGCCGGTGGTATTTATGGTACCATTGTTATGTACAGTAGCTGTATACTGTACTGAGTTCAGACAGAAAGGATAAATATGGATTATGCAGTCGCAGAGTGATTCTTTAAAAAATAAAATAATTGTGATTCCTGCCTATAAACCCGATGACAAACTGGTTGGTCTGGTTCGCAAACTATCGGCCGGACAGGCTGTGATAGTCATCGTAAATGACGGAAGTGGTGATGCGTATAATGATCTGTTTGGACAATGTGAGAGCATACCGGGTGTGCATCTGTTAAAAAATGCTGTTAACATGGGTAAAGGAGCTGCGTTAAAACATGCATTTAATTATGTGCTAAATAATTTCCCTGATGCATCAGGCGTTGTAACTGCAGATGCAGATGGACAGCATACCGTGGAGGCAATCTGTACTATCATTGATGCGGTTACGGAGGATGGTAATGTAATCCTGGGGAAACGCAGGTTTACGATGAATGACAATGTCTCTATTCCGTTGAGAAGCCGTTTTGGAAATGTAATGACAAGGGCGGTTTTCCGATTTTTGTGTGGGATTAATATCTCGGATACGCAGACAGGATTGCGGTGGATTCCTGATTATGTCATGCGGGGCTTGCTTACTGTTGCAGGGGACAGATATGAATATGAGACGAACTGCCTGCTGTGGTGTAAGGATAATGATGTTGGGATGAGGGAGATCGAGATAGAAACAATATATGAGGATGGTAATAAATCGTCTCATTTTAATCCAATCCGTGATTCTGTTCGCATATATAGTGTAATTCTTCGATATACGTTTGCTTCGATGTTTTCTGTTATTGTGGATTACGTGGTGTTCGGACTGGCATCTCTGTTTTTTAAGAATGTATATGTATTGAATTACCTGGGGCGTATTTGCTCGGGAACTGTTAATTTCATGGTGAATAAAAAAGTTGTGTTCCGTAAGAAAGGAAATATGGTGAGACAGGCACTCATGTATATGCTGTTATGCTTTATCTCGGGAACGGTATCGGCATTCCTTATTAAAACGGCGTATTCATGTATGGGCGGCAATCTCATTGTATGGAAAATGATTGCGGAGACATTTTTGTTCCTCTTTAATTATTATATACAAAAAAATTTTATATTTAAAAAATAAAAAGCAGGTGCTGTCATCAAATGTGACAGTACCTGCTTTCGTTGGATGAATGATGTCCTGGATGAATGAGGCCTATTTCCCGCATCCGCAATCTTTTTTGTCGACACAAGGGGCAGACTTGTCAAAAGCAGGATTGAAAGCATAGAAGTTTTTCTCATCAAGACGGTCAGTGATAAGACGGAGACATTCACCAAATCTCTGAAAATGTACGATCTCTCTGGCACGAAGGAACTTGATCGGTTCATATACGTCCGGGTAATCTTTACAGAGACGGAGTATATTATCGTAGGTTGAACGTGCTTTCTGCTCTGCAGCGAGATCCTCGTACAGATCGGTGATCGGGTCTCCCTTGCTCTGGAATTCACATGCGTTGAAAGGCACACCACCGGCTGCCTGCGGCCATATTCCTATCGTGTGATCAGTATAATATTTGTCAAAACCGGACGCCTTGATCTCTTCCATGGACAGATCCTTGGTCAACTGGTAGATGATGGTACCTACGATCTCCAGATGTCCGAGCTCCTCTGTGCCGATATCGTTGAGTGTAGCCATACATTCTTTGTACGGCATTGCATATCTTTGAGACAGATATCGCATGGAAGCACCCATCTCGCCGTCAGGACCGCCATACTGGCTGATGATTGCCTGCGCCAGCTTGGCATTTGTCTCCTTTATATTTACAGGACATTGTAGTCTTTTTTCATATACCCACATTTAGCAACCACACTCCCTTTCCCATGGCCAGGGTTTGTTGACCCAGTCCCAATAATTACTTGTGTTTACATCATATCTGCTGATTGGTCCGTACATTTCTGTATAGTCCTGTATTGCCTCACAGCGCAGGTGTTTATAATGGTTATATGCATCGATGGCTTCCACACATTCCGGATGTGTGTTAAGGAACAGTGTGATATCATCCAGCATAAAGGAAAATTGGTTGATTAGGCAGAATAATTCTTTCTGATTCATTTTTTTCATTACATTTTCCCCCTTGATCCGCAGAATATAAGATTAAGTTCCGGGAAAGCTGTTCCCTGACAGAGGGATGTCTCCGGATCGCTGAGAGTTCCCCATTTCTGCATTGGGACATAACCCATGCCGACAGGCATATGTCTCATATGCGGGTTATTATCTTTGCAGCTGTAGTCTGAAACAGGTTTGCCCGGTGTGCTGCATCCACAGCTTGAAGTGTTTTTGCCCGGTGTGCTGCATCCACAGCTTGAAGTGTTTTTGCCCGGTGTGCTGCATCCACAGCTTGAAGTGTTTTTGCCCGGTGTGCTGCATCCACAGCTTGAAACAGGTTTGCCCGGCGCATCGCAGCTGCCGCCATAACCTGAACCGCGCTGATTCATATTGCGTCCATAGCCGTTGTTGCGGCCATATGATCTATATGGTTCCAAATTATTAACCTCCTTTAATTGTAGCAAGAGAATTTCTCATATTGGTATAATTCATTTTATGTTGTTTTGGCTTATCTGTGATAAAATAGTGAAATTTTGGATTTTTCTTGAAAATCTTAATAAATACGAATAAAATATGCATTATATTTAGTGTGATGCTGGAGAAAACTGTTAGACATACTTGAAGTAATAACTGGAGGCACAAGATGGTTACACTCAAACAGATTGGTAAAAGAACATATTATTTTACCGGATTATTTCGGGTAGGAGTGTATGTGATGCAGGATGTGAAGGAGGATATGAATCAGGATATACCTGTGTGTCTGATCGATTCCGGTCTGGATGCAGAGTATGCCGGAGAGATGGATGCTGTGCTGGTACAACATCATTTTCGGGTGCAATTGATCATTAATACACACTATCATGCGGATCACAGTGGCGGAAATGCTTTTTTTAAAGAAAAATATGATTGTACTATCGTGGCTACCAAGATGAATGCGGCGCTGATATCTAATTATGATATCTGTCCTGCACTGGTATGGGGAGCAGCTCCGTTAAATGAGATCATGAATCATTATTTTTATACAGAATCCTCGGAGACATACGATATAGAAGATATAGATCTGCCGGAGGGCATCAGCTATGAATATCTGCCTGGACATTGCTTGTCTATGATTGCAGTGCGGACTTCGGATGACGTGTTGTTTCTCGGGGATGCAGTTGTCAGTGAAAAGACATTGGAACATCATTCGCTCACATACATCTACGAGATAGACAGTTATCTGCAGAGCCTGGAAAAGCTGGAGACATTGGACGCGGCACTATATGTTCCATATCATGCTGATCCTGTCGGGGATATAATACCGCTCGCCTCTGCCAATAGAAGAAGTGTCATGAATAACATTGCGGTGATCAGGGATATCTGCGAGACACCGCGAACATTAGAGGAGATATACAGTATTATATATAACAGATGCGGATATCAGACGAATCTATACAGATATGGGGTGGAGATCGCTATTATCCGTACTTACCTGACATATCTCCATAATAGTGGTGAATTGGAGACAACTGTGGAGAACAATTATGTAAAATGGTACATCCCACAAAGTGAGAGTGGGGAATAAAAGAAGGAAAATTGATATGGGGAAATCAAGTCAAAAAGAAGAAATTATTGACAGAAAAAAAGTCTTGGGGAATATTCTTAAATGGGTGTTTATCTTGGGGCTCCTTATATTTGGCTGTGTCAAAAATGAGGAATTTATGAAGGATGCTATCGTTGAGGTTGCTGATATGCCTGGCTGGAAACTGGTGGCATGTCTGCTTCTTGCCAACGTATATTTTGTTGCGGAGGGAACGATCATCAGCAGGATGACATCTACAGGAGGTGCACATCTGACGATAGGGCAGGGGATCAGCTGTGCATATATGTGCGCTTTTTACCGCCTGGCAACGCTTGGCAGCGGAAATGGAATTGCTCAGTTGTATTATTATAATACAAAGGGAATTCCTGTCTCTGCTGCGACGGGCATGTCAGTTGCCCAGTATACATTTCAGAAGATAACCATAGGTGTTATGGGAGTTGTTTCGTTTTTGTGCCTGATACTGTTTGCTGACAGATCTCTTCTGCGGTATTCCGGATATATGCTTGCCGGGGTTGTTGTTATCTCACTGATCTGCCTGTTTTTGTTCATCATAACGGTATCAAAAAAAATATCGGATCTTCTGATGATGCTGGTCAGAAAAATTATAAAAGAAAAAAGCAGGCTTTATCCTAAGATTGATCAGCTTCAGTCGTCGATCGATAATCTTCAGAATCAGGGAAGACTGATATGGCATGATAAAAAGCTTTTTATGCAGGTTGTGCTGCTTGATCTGCTCAAATTCTCCTGTTGGTATATTATACCGGGCGTATTGTTTGTAAAGGAATTTGATGTCAATTTGTTTATGTGTATGGCATTGATGGCCGTGTGCAATATGCTGGGCTGCGTTATGATAGCACCGTCCGGTGTGGGTACTCTGGATTTCGTTTTTGCTGTCTTTTTCGGAAGTATAATCCCTGAGGGGGATTATGTGGCAGCAGCAATTGTTTTGTACCGCTTCTTTACATGGGTCGTTCCGTTCCTGATAGGTCTTATCCCGGCAGCTTTTCTGAAAAAAAAGAAACCGGGATCAGATGATGTCTCGACAGATTATTCCTGAGTTTTATAAAACAGGCGTGTCTCGTCGATGATCGTATATTTTCCGTCTGTATAATCGACGATCATGACGTTGCAGTTTTGCTGCAGGCCGCCTGACCAGAAATATTCTGTGGAATGTTTTTTGATATAGGACATGATTGCTTTATTCAGGGCACCATGTGCCACGATCATAACGCGCGTGCATGTTGTTTCAAGGGGTTCGATGACCTCCTGCATGAATTCTCCCGCACGTTCAATCAGGTGCTCCAGCGTCTCGCCATCCTCAGCCGGTCTGTAGAGATGAGGTTGTTTAAAAAAATACTGGAAAGTCAGATTCGGGTCTTTGATGAGCTCTGAGAAGTTTTCACCTTCGTAGCGGCCGAAACTCAGTTCTCTGATGCGGTCATCGGTTATGATCGGTATATCTCTCCCGTTGCGAATCAGCTCTGCGGTTTCAAGGGCACGCTTTAACGGACTGGAGTAGATGACGTCGATCTTAGTGTCCATAAGGGCTTCTCCTGTCTGTCTGGCAAGAGATCTTCCGTTCTCGTTTAATTCTATATCTGTCCTGCCCTGCAGGCGTTTGTCTTTGTTCCATAGTGTCTCACCATGACGAACGATGTATATTTCCATAAGTCAGTATTCTCCTTTATATATTCTCTATCTGCCAGTCTATCGGTTCGACTCCGTGCTCCTGAAGAAATTCATTTGCCTTGCTGAAATGTCTGCAACCGAAAAAACCGCGATATACGGACAGCGGTGATGGGTGTGGTGCTTTCAGTATAAGGTGCTTTGGATTGTCAAGCATTGCTGCTTTTTTTTGCGCAAAGCTTCCCCAGAGCAGGAATACGATCGGACGATCCTGCTGGTTTACGATCCTGATGGCTGCATCTGTGAATTCCTCCCATCCCTTTCCCTGATGAGAAGCTGCCTGATGTGCCCGGACGGTGAGGACTGCATTAAGCATCAGAACCCCCTGTTCTGCCCATTTTACAAGATATCCGTTGTTGGGGATATAGCATCCGAGATCATCGTGGAGTTCTTTGTAGATGTTGAGAAGCGAAGGTGGGATCTCAACATCCGGTTTTACCGAGAAACACAGCCCGTGTGCCTGACCGGTATTGTGATAGGGATCCTGACCGATTATAACGCATTTCACCTTGGACAGTGGTGTCAGATGAAAAGCATTGAATATATCGTCCCCGGGAGGATATATCTCGTGTGTCGCGTACTCCTGACCGACGAATTGAAATAGTTTTCTGTAATAATCTTTTTTATATTCAGGTGCCAGTGCCGGCGCCCAGTCATTGCTTATAGGAGGCAATTGGTTTCCCTTCTTTCTCTGTCTTTCGTATAAAAAGGTGGAATAAAGTGATCACACCCGCATAATATATAGTATAAGAGTAACACATTTTTCACCAGGTTGCTATGGATATTTTACTGGATTTTAAGGTTGACACAATATGATAATTATGTTATGGTTTATCTATAAATGCGAGGAAGAGGAGTAGTAGAAACCCGGAGGGCTTCAGAGATCTGTCGGTTGGTGCAAGACAGAGCCGGAAGTGTTTTGAACTCGCCTCAGAGCAGCCGGTTGAACGGTGACCATTGTTGGTCGTCAGTAGACACGGACGGAACCTGACCGTTATAGCAGGAGGATATAAGGCTGTAAGGAGTCCGTATCTGTGAGAGTGCATACTATAAGTATGAATTAGAGTGGTACCGCGTAAGAACTTGCGTCTCTAAGGTGTTTTTGGAGACTCAGGTTTATTTTTTTGCATTATATATAACCACCTTCATATACATCACAGGTAGGAATGTCGTGCACGATGTTGCACAGGAAAGGAAGGGATCGTATGAAGAATTATGAACATTACAGACGCGGGTATTATATGCCGCCTGTACAGAGCACAGATTGGGTAAATAAGGAATATATTGATAAGGCGCCTGCATGGTGCAGTGTTGACCTTCGTGATGGCAATCAGGCATTGATTGTTCCAATGAGTCTGGATGAGAAGCTGGAGTTCTTTAAAGAACTGGTCAGAGTGGGTTTCAAGGAGATAGAGGTTGGATTTCCGGCTGCATCTGAGACGGAATATAAGTTCTGTCGTACTTTGATCGAGGAGAATCTGATTCCGGATGACGTTACGATACAGGTATTGACACAGGCCCGTGAACATATTATCAAAAAGACTTTTGATGCGGTTCAGGGAGCCAAGCACGCGGTTGTGCATCTGTACAATTCAACATCTTATGCACAGCGTACACAGGTATTTAAGAAGTCAAAGGAAGAGATATTGAAGATAGCGACAGATGGTGCAAAGCTTTTAAATGATATGGCTGCAGAACATCATGTTGATTACCAGTTTGAGTATTCTCCTGAGAGCTTCACCGGAACAGAGGTGGATTATGCATTGGAGGTATGTAATGCGGTAATTGATATCTGGAAGCCTACACCTGACAAAAAGGTGATAATTAATCTTCCTGCTACCGTTGAGATGTCTCTGCCGCATGTCTATGCGAGCCAGATCGAATATATGAGCAAAAATATGCATGATAGAGAGAATGTTATCTTATCTCTGCACCCTCATAATGACAGAGGCTGCGGCGTGGCAGATGCAGAACTGGGCTTGCTTGCAGGAGCGGACAGAATCGAAGGTACATTGTTCGGCAATGGCGAACGTACAGGTAATGTTGACATTATCACGCTTGCGATTAATATGTTCACGCATGGTGTGGACCCTGAACTGGATCTGTCTGATATTCCTCGTATCACAGAGGTGTATGAGAGACTGACCAGAATGCATGTGTATGAGCGTTCACCTTATACCGGTAAGCTTGTGTTTGCGGCTTTCTCGGGGTCACATCAGGATGCCATCGCCAAAGGTATGAAATACAGGGAAAATGATCCTGACAATATGTGGACGGTTCCTTATCTTCCACTTAATCCGGAAGATATCGGAAGAAAGTATGATGGCGACGTGATTCGAATCAACAGTCAGTCCGGCAAGGGCGGTATCGGATTTATTCTGGAGCAGAAATACGGATTTGATCTGCCTGCAAAAATGCGTGAGGATCTTGGCTATACCGTCAAGGGCGTCTCAGATCATAAACATAAAGAGTTATCTCCGAAAGAAGTATTGGATATCTTTCAGAATGAGTATGTCAATAAAGAAGATGTCATTAAGCTTCAGGAATGTCATTTTAAACAGGTAGATGGTATAGATGCTGAGATCACCATATATGTGGATGGTGTTCAGAAAGTATATCATGGACATGGAAACGGAAGACTTGATGCGATCAGCAATGCGATCATGAAACATTTTGATATTAAGTTTTCACTGGTTACATATGAAGAACATGCACTTCAGGTGGGATCCAATTCCCAGGCATGTGCGTATGTGGGTATTGAGGTGGATGGAACACCTGGCATCACATGGGGAGCCGGTATTAAAACAGATATTATAGATGCATCAGCATTTGCGTTAATCAGCGCGTTAAACAGAACACATTTGATCAAAAAATAATTATGACGGGAGCCTTCCGGATATAGCCGGAAGGCTTTGTTTTTTTCTTTTTTGTTGTATTATGAAATTTTGTGTGGTAAAATGCATTTATATATGTTGTAGAATTAAGAGGAGGTTGCATTATGATTTTTGTTAAGTCGGAAGACTTGAAATATGGTATGCGCTTGGCGAAGCCAATCTATAATAAGTCGGGCGTGCTGCTGTATGAACGCAATACCAGACTTACGCTTCAGGGCATAGAGAGCGTTAAGAATTTTGGCCTCCTTGGATTATATATACTTGAACCTGCAGAACCTGTTCCACCTATGTCAGAAGAAGATCTGGATTTTGAGAGATTCCAGACGATGGCTGTATTCAGCATAAGGGAGGAACTCGACAATATCATTGCCGGAAGGGAACCGCAGAATCTAAAACGGCTGGCAAATGCGATTATTACGAATTATGGAAGATTAGATCATAAGATCGCATTTACACAGAACTTAAGAAGTACGACAGATTATATCTATAAGCATGTTATCAATACAGCGATCTTATGTGCGCTGATTTCATCACAGGTATACTATACACCGCAGGAACAGGAGGAACTTGTGCTTGCAGCACTTCTGCATGACACGGGTAAGCTGCTCCTTCCTAATAAAGTTCGTGACAAGTATGATGATTATGATACAAATGATCTCATTATCGTGAAGAAATTCCAGAATGACGGGCTTGGGCTGATCCGCCCGGAACTCGGCATTGACAGTGGTGTGAGACGAATTATTGCACAGATCCACAGGATGGAATATGGCGATGGCAAAGAAGATGTGGGTAAGATACTGAAGAGTACAAGAATCCTCAAAGTTGCCAATCTCTTTGACAATATGACCTGTATGAAATTAAAAGAAGAATCAATGTCCGAGATCGCCGCAATCAAATATCTGTTATTAAATAAGGACGAATTTGACGAGCAGATCGTAGGTGCGCTTATCAAGAGTATCAAGATCCTGACACCGGGTGTGTGTATTGAACTTACCAATCATGAAAAGGGTCTGGTTATCTCTGAGAATCCGAATAATATTCTGCGGCCGATCGTTCTTGGATTTGCATCCAATAAGGTATATGATCTGAGTAATAACGGTGTGTACCGAAGATATCAGATCGTCGATATTATGAAAACGATGGATAACCGTATTAAGGTTGATAAAGAACGTCTTGAAGAATACAGGAATAAACGCTGAGGGTAAAAGCTATGTCTGAGAATGTATTTAATGAAAAGGAAGATTATCTGATCAGTGCCAGAGACGAGGTCGTGAAGCGTGATAATATGGCGGCAGAACTTGATAAGATGAAAGCTTATCAAAAAAAACTGTCCCGTAATATCGCTGCTGAGGAAAAGTCCATTGCAGACGAGATTGCAACCACGATCAGAAAGAGAAAACAGGAGATATCTGACACTTATGATGAGCGTCTGGATGATAATCGCGCCAGAAAAAAGAAGGTTTCAAACAAGCGTGATAAGAAAAAAAGCCAGAGAATGAATGCCAGAATCGATGATGAGACGAAGGATATACGTCAGAACACCAGAGAGCTTGAGGTGGAGATGAAGACTCTGCTCAAGAAGAATAAGGTTCCGTCATTTGTGTCGTCAAAGCTGTTTTTTATAATGTTTATGCCGCGGGGAATCGGGGAGATAGGAGCGATGCTGCTCAGTTTTCTCCTGTACTTTGTTGGTATTCCTGCAGTTGTCATGCTGATCATCCGTCAGACTGTGCTTTTGAGTAAAGAGAATATTAATGAGGCATTCTGGTGCGTCCTGATTGCTGCTGTAGTCGTGATCATACAGCTGATCATTTATTTCCTGCTTTATAGCACGACCAAACTGAAGCATCATGATGTTGTCAGTCAGGCAAGGAGTATCAGAGACAAGATAAAAGCGAATGGCAGGCAGGCAGCAGCTATCCGCAATTCTATCAACAAGGATAAGGATGAGAGTGTATATAATCTTGAGGCATATGATGAGAAGCTTGCCAGTCTGGAACAGGAGGCAGATTCTATTGGATCTGAGAAACAGGAAGCACTCAGATTATTTGAAGATGAGACAAAACAGGTTATCATAGATGAGATAAATGGCAGACGTCTTCAGGCCCTGGAAGATCTGAAGACAGAGAAGTCTGCGCTGGAGGATAAAATCGCCAAGGGCGAGAAGATGTATTCGGATAAGGTTCTGCAGATTACCAATCAATATGCCTCTTATCTGGGGGAGGATCTCTGCAAACAGGACAAATTGTCTGATTTGATCGCTCTGATGGAAGAAGGAGACGCAGAGACTGTTTCCGAGGCAATCAGTTTGTATAAGGGTCAAAAGTCTTCCAAATAATCAATAGCATATTTCAGTGCGTTTGCAATGTGGTCTGACAATTCTTTTACAATGTGAAGTCTTGTGCTTTGCAGAAGGTACGCACTCTGACCAGTGACATTTACAATGCCGGTGATGGAGATATCTCCTATTGCCGGCAGTTTTTTATTGACGCCTTTTCCTGGCGAGATAGGACAGTTGCTGACGGTAATGTAGCCGACATGTGCGCTGTCTCCGAGAGATGCGTCGATAGCAATCACATATGGATTGTCGATCTCGGTATAGATCGTATGGATCGTCTCGCGCAGATTGAGTGCGTGAACCGGGGAATGCAGGCATCCCAGTACTTTGTAGTTCGCATTGTAGTTCAGCATTTGTTCTCCTACCAGTGGACCAAGACAATCACCTGTTGCGCGATCTGTACCGATGCACAGAATGACAGGGGTTGCGTCTGGTGTAATGGTTGCATTTATATTTTTAACAATACAGTTGCCCAGTTCTTCGGGCGAGTAATTGATGATCGTGTCAAAATATTCTGTTTGACATTTTTTCTCAAATAATCCCTTCATATTCACCTCAATAAATAATCTTCCGTTAATATTAGATTATGCAGATAGTATTAACAGGTTGTGTATAAAATAAACTTCTTTTTGGTGTAAGACCCGCACTTGTCGAAGCAGCCGATAATGAGAGGAAAGTTGCGGCGGAAAGGTTATTGCTGTCGACGGATTTTGACCAAGTACAGGCTTCTAAAATGCTATTCTGTGGATAGCTGTAGAAGGGGTCTGAACAAAGGCTTCCGGTGCTGCATAGCTGCAAGGTAAATGAATAGAAAGGTGGAAAACAATGATAGAAGTTATTTATGACCGGGACAAACAGTCAGAGGACGGACAGACGGCGGGGGAGGAAAAGAGAGAAGAACGATCCAGGGATAAAGATCTGAAGCTGCCTAAAAATATACGTCAGATAGGAAATCCATCAAGTAATAAAAGAATCTATATAGAAGATTATGTGGTTACATATTTGAATTATATCTCAAGGCCGGGCAGTACGCACGCCCGCGGAGCTGTTTTGCTTGGCACAGTGGAACATTCGGAGATCGGTGACATTATATTTGTAAGCGGAGCAGTTGATGCACAGAATCTGGAATTTGATATGGATGAGAGTGCATTTACCCAGGAAGCATGGACGGAGATATATGACCAGGTGAAGGAGTTTTTTTCGGATCTGGCTGTGGTGGGATGGTTTCTCTCAAGAATGGGATTCTCTACGGCTATCAACGATAAGATCGAAAAGATGCATGTAGATAATTTTCCGGGGAAGGATAAGGTTTTATATGTGTCGGATTCTCTGGAGAGTGATGATGCATTTTATATGTATGAGCATGGACAGCTTGTAAAACAAAAAGGGTATTATATCTATTATACCAAAAATGAGGCAATGCAGAATTATATCATCAAACAGAAAGGGGGAACATCTGACGAGGAGGACACGGAGATACAGCGCAAAGACGAAGAATTGATCAGAAATTACCGGGAGAAGAATAACAAGAGCCAGGGGACGAAACCGGGCGGAATAAGTCTGGTGTATGTGGCGAGCTCCTTCGTGGTACTGGCCATGCTGGCAATGGGAATAACTGTTATCAGTAATTATGATAAGATGAAAGAAATGGAGGTATCCATTAACAAATTGGAGCTGACAGCGGAGGAACCTGCAGTGGATGATGCAGCAGAAGTTCTGGCTACAGAAGAACCTTCGGGACTCACTGCAAGCATTTCAGATGCACTGGAAGAGGATGGCGTGACGACCGGATCTTTGGGCGATAACCAGGCTGATCCTGACAATGAAGGGGGAGTATCGGATGATGATTCCGGGGAAGGCGAAGATACGGATACGATCACGACGGCTGCGCAGGAAATATCCATTGAGCAGACGCTTCCTGCAATGACCAATGGAAATCCTACATATTATGTTATTCAATATGGAGATTCTCTTTCTTCGATCGCATTGAAACAATATGGTGCAGTCAAGTATGCGGAGGATATTGCAAAAGCAAATAATATGGACATTGATGACAGGATCTACGAGGGTGAACAGATCATTCTGCCGTCTGTGACACCGCGATAAAATAGCAATGGAATGTTGATGTAAAGTGTGCTATAATTTTAAACGATTGATTTGCCGGGCAGAATGCTTTTTGTTTAGGAGAATACATATGAAAAGAAATAGAGATGCAGATACAGATAATGTTGTCTATGTAAATGGACCTGATGAGGCAAAACAGAATAATAACAGGATATCAGAACGGGTGAGGAAACAGAAGCGGATCATGTTTTTGTTGATTGTGGGATGTTTGGCTGTCATCGGCATTGTTGTTGTAGCTATTCTGAATAGAGAATATAAAGGATATCGTATTGTAGAACAGAATGAGACGAATTATGAATCAACGGCGTCGTATATCGAGTTTGCGGGAAATCTTCTGAAGTATACTCCGGACGGAGTATCTTACATTAACAATAATGGAGATACGGTCTGGTCGGCAGGTGTGGATATGATGATGCCGATGGCTGTCACAAGCGGAAATTATGCGGTATTGGCAGATATGAGCGGTAACACGGTATATGTGTTCAATACAGATGGACAAGTCAGCAGTCTGACGATGCCTTACAAGATATGTGATGTGGATGTGGCAAACCAGGGGGCATTTGCTGTTGTTCTAGAGAGCGATAAGACCAACTATATTAATCTATACAACAAAAATGGGGACATCATCTATGAGATGCAGACCACAATAGATAAAAGTGGATACCCGCTTGATATTACGATCTCAGATGATGGTCAGAAGCTGTTCACCAGTTACATTAACATAAATGGCGGTGCTGTCAGGGACAGTCTGGCTGCATATAATTTTGGAGATGTGGGACAGAACAGTAATGCAGACAGAATGGTTGGCGGCTATATGTTTGACAATCAGGTGATTCCTAAGGTGGAGTTTATAGATAATGATACTGTAGTTGCATTTGGAACCAATACTGTTAGTGTGTATTCTATGAAAGAAAAACCGGCCGAGCGGGCAAGGCTGACATTTGACGATGAACTCAGGAGTGTATTTTACAGCTCTGAATACATAGGTGTTATACAGAATAATGAGGAGGGTAGTGAGCATCCGTATAAGATTAAGGTGTATGATCTGCATGGAAAAAATATGTTTACGGATGTCATAGATTTTCAGTATGATAACATTTATGCGGCTGAGAAGGAGATCATTGTGACTGGGGAGAACAGTTGCAAGATATTCAGGACAAATGGAAGTATAAAATTCTCGGGAACATTATCGGGGAAGATCACAAGTATGGTGCCAAGCGGAAAGAGACTGGAGTATGTTGTTGTTTACACGGATTCCACGGAAACGATCAAGCTGAAAGCGGAAGCAGGAGCTGTAGAACAGACAGATTCCCGGGAGACCGGTGCGGAGGATAGCAAAAATGAGATGTCGGGTGGCAGGTCAGGCTCAAGTGTGGATACAGGAACAGTGCAGGGTGATCCGTCTGCGGCGACAGGATCGGACGCACAGGATAAATAAAAGAGACGGAGAGTAACATATGAATGCTCTGGCAATTACAATAATAATTGTTTTAATACTTTTTGCAATATTGGGATATAAGAGAGGTCTGTTTCGGTCAGTATTTAAATTAGTGCTGACCGGACTTTCTTTTGTTCTGGCATATCTGCTCACACCTTTTGCGAGCGGTCTGCTGATTCAGTACACGAACATAGATGATTATATCCGTAATAAAATATATGCAGAGATAGAAAAAAATATAGAAGCGCGTGTTGAGGAAGAACTGACAGCAACGCTCGGTTATGTTGACAGTGCACTTGCGCAGGAGATGACAGGATCCATCATGGCAAGTGATCCGACAAGAAATGAACAGGTCGCATATATATATGGATCAGGGTTTCCGCAGTTCGTCAAGGATGCGTTGATATCCAACAATAATGATGAAATAAAAAATGAGTTGGGGGTACAGCGCTTTTATGATTACATCTCAACATACATTTCATGCATGATCGTCAATGCGATTGCTTTTGTTCTCATCTCGATCATTCTTCGTCTTATATTTGGGATTATCGGTCTGCTGGTGGGTCTCGTGGTACAACTGCCGATCATCAGCAGTATTAATCGGGTCGGTGGCATCGTATTTGGAATATTTGAAGGGGTGCTGCTCGTTTGGATTATATTTGTTGTTATATCCGTGTTCGGCAATACGGCATGGGGAATGGAATTATATGAACAAATAGAATCCAATGATTTTCTGCGCTTTTTGTATGATAAAAATGTTTTTTTGACAATTCTGACGAATCTCAGGATAACCTGGAAATTTTAATATAATTTTTTTGAAAAAAAGTGTTGACATATAAAAATCACTGTGGTATATTCTAATAGCTGTCGCGAGAGACAGTAAGCAACAAGTCAAAATTGAATACTGAAAAGGATTTATTTTTTTGACTAAAAAACGCTTAAATGATAAGAACCTTTGACAAATTAATATCATGTTAACCCTGAAAATTCTTTAAGAGATT
>JBJEJF010000006.1:0-4714 GCA_051877775.1 Wujia sp. | reverse complement strand
CATGGAGCCGACAGGCGACATGATATAATGAGCATTGCACAGGATTGCGCTTGCGTTTGCGGAAACATATATAATGTGAAAATAACATGGGGTTGATTGGAGACGTAACATAATATGAAAAAAATAGAATCAGTATATGAAGAGATGTAGTGTCATCATAAAAAAGGATGTTTATAAATCGAATGTTTCACGTGAAACATTCAAAAATGTGGATAACTAAGATGAATTATCCCCATTTTTGGAACAAAATCCACAGAGTTATCCACAGATGTGTGAATAACTCTGTGGATTATTTGTAAGAGGATGATAATAAACACTGAATATTGTACCAAAGAATATATATACACAATATAAGTAAATATTACCAAACTGCGTATAATATATGGAAACATTTTATGTGTGAAACATTACATGAAACAATAAATGAAATAACAAATAAAATAATAAATGAGACAAATAAAAGAGTAAATGAAAGAATAGATGAGACAAAGATAAGACAAAGATGAGACAAAGATGAGACAAAGATAAGACAAAGATAAGGGGCAAGGCTTAAATAAAATAATTTAAGACCTTACCCCTTGTTATTAATATGTTATATATTTCAAACGTATTTGCTACATTTGCTCAGGACATTCAATACCAAGTAATAAAAGTGCATCCTTGATGGTTTTTCTGGTAAGATATACCAGTGTAACCCGGGCATTTCTTAGAGCGGTATCTTCTACATTGATACGATTTGCATTGTAGAATTTATTGAATGATTGTGCAACATCAACTGAAAAACGTGCAACAACTGAAGGCTCATATTTTTCCGCGGCGTCCATGACGACCTTTGGAAAACGGGAGATTTCTTTCAGAAGATCTATAGATTCTGCATCTGTAAGAAGCGAGTAATCTATAGCATTTTCAATAGAGAAATCTTCAACCTTGCGCAGGATGCTGGAACATCTTGCATAGGTATACTGTACATATGGTCCGGTTTCTCCATCAAAATTCAGGAGTTTTTCCCATTTAAATGATACATCCTTGATTCGTTGGTTGTAGAGATCATTGAAAAGAACGGCACCCACACCAACTTTTTTTGCTGTTTCATCTTTGTCCGGAAGATCAGGATTCTTTTCTTCGATGATTTCTTTTATCTTCGAAATGGCTTCGAGCAGGATATCTTCAGCATAGATGACATTGCCACTTCTCGTCGATAATTTAGCACCTTCCAGGCTGACAAGACCATATGGAATATGAACGAGCTGATCCTTTGCCCATTCATTTCCGAGAAGTTCGACAACTTTAAATACCTGTGCAAAATGAAGCTTCTGTTCCTGTCCTGTTACGTACAGACATTTTGAGAAGTTATACGTTTCTTTACGATAGAAGATTGCAGCCAAGTCACGGGTTGCATATATTGAGCTTCCGTCATTTTTCAGTATAAGGCATGGTGCCATGTCATATTCATCGAGGTTGACGATCTGAGCTCCATCACTCTCGGTAAGAAGACCGGCATCAGAAAGCCGTTTTACTACATCAGCTGTTTTGTCACGGTAAAAGCTCTCTCCAAGGTAATAATCAAAATCCATGCCAAGGAGTTCATAGGTTCTCTTATATTCTTGTAAACTTATATCCTTGAACCACTGCCAGATGCGGAGTGCTTCTTCATCTCCATGTTCCATTTTGGTAAACCAGGCACGTGCTTCATCGTTTAAGGAAGGGTCTTTCTCTGCTTCTTCATGGAACTTTACATAGAGTTTCATCAGTTCTGCGACACCATCACGTTTGACAGTTTCCTCATCGCCCCATGCTTTGTATGCAACGATCAGCTTGCCGAACTGTGTTCCCCAATCACCCAGATGGTTAATGCGGATAACCTTATAGCCGAGTTTACTGTATATTTTGTATAATGAGTTGCCGATAATCGTTGTACGAAGGTGCCCTACATGAAAATTCTTGGCAACGTTAGGAGATGAGTAGTCTATACAAATAGTCTGACCTTCGCCCATGTCTGATGAGCCAAAGTCATCAGATATGGCCGCATCCACCATGGATCTGACAAAGGTCTCTTTGTTAACATAGAAATTCAGATATGCTCCCTGTACCTGAATATCATCCAGGAAATCTATCTCACCGATGGCATCTTTGATCTCTGTAGCAATCATCTGAGGAGCTTTATGCATTGTTTTTGCAAGGCGAAAACACGGAAATGCAAAGTCTCCGAGTTCAGGCTTCGGTGGGATTTCAATAAGGGATTCTATTTCAGATGCTGTAAGTCCCTCTACATTATCTGCAATTAATTTTACTATTTTATTTTTCATAATTTCCTCCGTTCTATGATGCAGTAGATGTATGTTTAAATTGGTCGGCTCATCATTATTGCTGAACCGGAAAACTGAACCGGACGATGGTACCGGACATTGGTTCACCGGATATGGTCAGCTTGCCGTTCAGAAGATATATTATCTCGTGTGCTTTGTGGAGACTGCTGTACCACGGACTTTGCATGAGATAATTATCACTGATACCAACTCCATTGTCCTTGATATAGACATCTATAATATTAGGGGTAATACTTATTCTAAGCTCGATACTGTGGGCGTTTGCATGACGAAAAACATTGTCAAAAAACATGTCGAGCAGCCGGATAAGGGTAATTGTAAATACCGGATGAAGATTCACATCATAATCTACACATTCCAGATTGGTATCTATCAATATCTCAGGATGTGCTTCCCGCTGCGCGATGATGAATTCATCGAGACAATTCCATACAGGCTTCGATGAGTCAATATGGTAATTCAACTTATCGCAGATTTCATCGACAGAATCCAGTGTTTTTTTGGAGGAGAGAAGAATCTCCTGTAATGTAAGTCTGGCACGGCTGATGTCTGTTGTCAGCAGATAGGACAGCATATCTATCTTATGACGCATACTGATCAGATTATCTTTTATGTTCTTGTCGATCAGTGTGGACAGGTATGCTCTGTCAAATGCATCCTGCATGAGAATGTTATATCCGTGTGCACCGGCTGTGTTCTCCGATGTATCCTCAATGAATTCAAATCCCTCCGAATCGGAATCCTCAGTTGTGTCGATATCCTGTATCTGAGCCGGTTTTATACAGGTGTCAGCGATCTCCCGGATTGCCTGTTCTGCATCTGTCAGCACAGCCAGTCGATGCTTAAGGCTGGTGAGATCGTGTTCCATGCTGCGTATTTTGGTATACAGGGTCTCTCTTATATCCTGGAGATCTTTTATCTGGGTATCTATTATCATACCCCTTTCCTGTTCTGTTCCATCGCTGATAATAGGAGAAAATACGCTTTTTTTGGAATGAGATTTAAAAGCATAGAGATCTTTTGTCTTCTCTAATTCGTCGATTTTGATGTCAATTTCAAATGCCTGAGTCTTCAGATCCTGAATGGTCTCAAGATCGTGTAGGAATGTGGTGTTAAAGTAATCAAGCATTTCTTTGTTGGCGGATTGAATGATTTCTATATTATTCTTTGGTTGATTATCCATAATATCCCCCTAAAAAGTACAATGCGGGCAGAGCAGATCTGTAGCTTTGCCTTTTTCGTACATTATCCTATATAATAAGTAAAAAGACAAGCAAGAAAATGAAATTTTTTGTCTGGAAAACAGAGGATGAAGGTGTTATCATTAGAACATTGAAGTGTGCAGGCACTGTTATCAGGAGGACGATATGCGGTTAAGAAATGTTAGAGGGTCAAGAGAGACCATTGCAGCCAATGAATATGTGGTTCAAAATGAGACTGAGATGAAGGGACACTGGCATGACAGGTTCAACAATGATCACCCGATACATATAGAGATAGGAATGGGTAAGGGAAGATTTATCATGGATATGGCAAAGCTTCATCCGGAGATAAATTATATCGGGATCGAGAAGTTTTCCAGTGTGCTGGTACGCGCGGTCGAGAAACAGAATGAAGAAGAACTGCCGAATCTGTTATTCATAAGAATGGATGCAGAGAATATCGAGCAGGTTTTTGATAAGGGAGAGGTGGATTATATCTATCTGAATTTCTCGGATCCATGGCCAAAGGACAGACATGCAAAGCGCAGACTGACATCTGTTCAGTTTCTTGCTCGGTATGAGAATATATTATCGGAAGGTGCGGGTATAACATTTAAGACAGATAACCGACCGTTATTTGATTTCTCCCTGGAAGAAGCAGAGCGTGGCGGATGGATCCTTGAAAATAAAACTTACGACCTCCATCATTCTGAATATGTTGAGGGAAATGTAATGACAGAATATGAAAAACGTTTTTCAGAAATGGGCAATCCGATCTGCAGGATGGTATACAAACCAAAGAATTCGTAAATATTTTGCCGCATTATGTATATACTATTATAAGAAGTATGATGCTGGGTGGCATCTTTATGAGAAAAGGTTACTGGAAAAATAAGTTAAATGCATATGTCTACAGTAATATACGACTAAATAGGTGTGCCAGAACTTTATATAATAATTTGAATATTATAAAATGCAGCCTTGATTGTGATTGTAAGGCTAATAAAATAAAGAATCGAAAAAAATGAAAAAAAAGGTTGCATTTATGATTTTCTTGTATTATAATTCTTTTTGTTCTGATCGAGACACAGAACATTCACAATTAGATATGGGCCGCTAGCTCATTTGGTAGAGCACCTGACTCTTAATCAGGGTGTGCGGGGTTCGAGCCCCCGGCGGCCCACT
>JBJEJF010000005.1:0-22233 GCA_051877775.1 Wujia sp. | reverse complement strand
TCTATCTCTCTGATTGAAGTTCTTCCCTCTGCATCACAAAAGACAAATCCGCTATTGTTTCTGTTTCCGTCAACGGATTATAGATTGTTCTCTCCTTTCCTGCTACCAGATCATCACAGTTTGCCTAAAACAAAACGCAGCGCCAACCGGTCACCCGGTTCAGCACTGCGTCTCATGCGTCTCGCTCATCAGATTTACTTTATAATTGATTGCCTTTATCAACATTTCCCGTTTACATTTCGGGCAAAATAAAGGAAAATCCTTCAATTCTGTTGTCTCTAATAGCTGCAAACGGGTTTTTCCTCCACAGATTGGACAGAATACCCATTTTCTTATATCACTCATCTCCAGCACCTCTCTTCATCTCAGCACCTATTTGTAAGCTAACAACCATTAGCCCAATTATAAGCTAATATTTATTAGCTGTCAAGTTATTACTTACCAGTTTGAAATAATGAGGTAAAAATACATCAACGGAATCGCAATGACCACAATTCCAATACTTAGAAGTATTTTAAATATTAAGTTGTTTTTCTTTTTACCCCTTTTCTCAAGTTTTTTACAAACAATCAATCCAATGACTGCCGGAATAATTAATCCGATTCCAGTCACCAAAATGATGAAAAGGAACACGACTCCTGCTACTGCAACCATATCACCATCTCCAAAATACAGACTCAGATTAGATCTCTCATCTGTTCATACCATTTTATTGGTTCTGACAGATTTTCCATACTAACGCGGCTACCACCATGCATCATCAGATCCAGCATATCATCCTCTTCCGGTGTTCTGTCCTCTTTTTCAGCAAGTTCTTTTCCCAGCATTTTCACCATCATACTCATCATCAACTTGTTGACGCCTCGAAGTTTTTCCTTTTCAAAGCCTCCCTGAAGAGTAAAAACCTCTGTTGACGCGGGAATCTGATTCTTATTTCTGACTTCCTGAAGCTGTGTCCCGGTTGCTCCCATGCCAATAGCACAGACCATGCGGATGCAGAAATGCATTTCTGCGTCTTTATATCCCTTAATTCCACTTGCCATAATCCACCCCAGATATATAATAGGAGTTTTTCTTTCTAAAACTTTTTTGGCGTCATTCAACGAATAAACCGGTAAATTAATTCGATCTCCAAGCATCTGTGCATACCTCTTTGTATTTCCTGTGTTAGTTGTAAAAACAATTGCTTTTATCATCTTTCTTCCTTTCTGACCAAAAAAACACAGTGCCTAAATGATTTCTGCATTCAGCACTGCGTCTTTTGCGTCTGGCTCACTATTTATTTCTATTACGATGAAATATTTTATAAAATAATCTGACATGTAACTCCAATGTCTTCATACACTCTTCTTCTTTTTCAGGATGTCTGTCGCATTCTCCCAGCCAAACAAGAATTGGATCATCATATAGCATGGCAAGAATATCAGGATTTTCGTCTGCCAGCACACCGGCAGCAATCATTTTAGCAAATAATCTGCTGTGATAACTATGTATCCGATTTACATATCTTTGGGAATAAAGCTCTGACAATTCCGGAGACCGAAACTGTTCAATGGTCATCATCCGCCTGAACATGCTGACATACTCATCATGCAAAGAATAATTAATCAGGGATTTTACCTTTTCAACCAGATCATCTGCAGTAATACTTTCAAATACGATTACATCCTGTCCGGTATCCTGAACCGGAACAGATATCGTATCTGTAAAGGCTTCATATCTTCTGGCTGTTTCTTCAAAAATCGCATCAAAAATATCCTGCTTGTTCTTATAATGCTTATATAAGGATGGTGCTTTGATTCCAACCGCAGCAGCAATCTGCTCCACGCCAACTGCATCATATCCTCTTTGTGAAAATAATCTCAGTGATTCCAAAAGTATTTTCTGTTTTGTATCCATTTCCCCTCCTCTTACAATGTGGCTAATAATTTTTAGCCTATTGTAAATCAATGTTAATTGTCTGTCAAGTATTTAATATAAAATATTTCTTCTTCCTTTGTTGGCATCCATTTTTATCCCAATAATTAGTAAAAGGACGACTTTACAGCCATCCTTCTACTGATTTTTACAGTTTGTTAATTGATATAAGCAATCATGTTTTTTCTCTCAATTCAACATAGCCGAAATAAATATACCAGCCTATACCTTCAAATCAAAATAAGTCGTTACAAGCTCATCTATACTCTGAATATTTCTGTCTCTGACAGCCTGGCTTAAAACAGCAATAAACTCATTGTCCTCTCCGGTATAATGCCCGGCAAGCAATACTTCCATATTTTCATCTACACTGTCGAATTCACCGGCCAATGCATCATATTTAATCGTCTCTAAAACATCCATGGCGATAACACTTAGCATCTCCTCCTGCTGTTCCTTTGCCTGTTCCTGCTCTTTTGCTTTTTTTGCTGCATATTCTTCGTCAGAGATACCCGATACACTGTCGATATAACCCACATACTCCTCCACTGCAAGTAATACATCAAGCAGATGGCCTGTAAATTCTTCCAGATTGTCTTTTACATAGTCCCTGTTACCAATGTTAATGGCCGCCTCCAATCTGGATGCCTCCTTGGACAACGCATTGGCTCCAATACCTGCACTGGCTGTTCTGATAGCATGAATCTTCATCTTGAAACCTCTGGCATCCCTGCCAAGCTTCTCATACAGTTCTTCAAGCACATCAGCGTATTGGTTATAGTAGGTCACAATAAGCCTGTTGTACACATCAATACTTCCGCCTATCTTCGTAATGGCATTCTCCACATCAATATACATCTTCAGCTTATCCAGCCCTTCTCCGTATCTGGATCCATTTATATACTGTTCTATATCGCTGGCTTTCTCTCTTATCTTATCCTCCGGCAGGCAATCTCTCAAAATAGCAGCAACCCTGCGTAAATCAATTGGTTTTAACAGGCTGTCTGTGAATCCTGCACCCAGAAGAGATTCCTTATTTTCCTCTATGGCATTGGTATCCATCGCAATAATAGGCAATAGCGCATATGCATCTCCCTCTATCTCCCGTATCTCCTGCATTGCCTCTATACCATTCATAATCGGCATAGAGAGATCCATAAATACAACATCATAATCGTTATTCATGACCATATCGATCGCGCCTACACCGGATGAAGCTACATCTACCTTCATCTCAAATTGCTCCAGCGTCTTCGCAGCCACTTCCCTGCTGACATCGTCATCATCTACCAGAAGGGCATTGACCTCCGGAAGCCATAATTTGTCCGCAATCTCCTTGGACACAGTTCCCTCAATCTTGGTCACCGCATTATCTGATGCATTCTTGGCAGCGATCTTCTGTATAACAGATAACGAGAAGGTCGACCCTGAACCATAAGAACTCTCTACCTCTATCTCACCCTGCATCAGATCTGTATAGCCTTTGGCTATGGCAAGACCGACACCATTTCCCGGATGGAAGCCATTTTTTACATTGTCCGCAATGTTATAGACCTCAAAAATATTTTCCAGACGTTCCTCCTGGATACCGATTCCGGTATCAGAGACCGTAAACACGATATTAAGCAGACCATTTCTGGATTTATCAGTATATTCATAGCAATCTACTGACAATGTAACAGAACCTTCTTTGGTATATTTCACAGCATTATCAAGCAGGCGATCCACGATGTCAGTTATCTTTTCGCTGTCTCCCACCACGTAATCCGATACGATCTCCCCGAGCTCCACAAAGAATTTGACAGTCCGGTCTCCAATCCTGTCTCTTGTCTTCTCGGCAAGCTCATATACCATATTGGTTATCGAATATGCGGTGTTGGTTACAGCCACCTTTCCGGCTTCTATCTTAGCCAGAAGAATAATATCATCAACCTTGTCAATAATCTCACTTCCGATATCATAAATGCTCTGGATCTTATTGCGGTTCTCCTCATCATTTTCAAATATATGCATCAGCTCGTCAGCCTTCACCATCATCGCATTGATCGGCGTCTTTATTTCATTACTCATGTTAGCCAGGTAATCGTTTTTGGCGCTGCTCGATTTCATGGCCTCCTCATGTTCTCTGGACAGACGTTCCATTGCTGAATTGTTGCTCTTCAGCATCTTCCTTACCTTTAATGCAGCCATGACAGCCAGCACAAGTGCCAGGATTATGATAACCAGAAGTCCGACCCTTGCATACGTATTCTCAAAAAAGCTGTTTTCCTTCTCGATAATGAATGACACTTCATTCTCGCAGGCTGTTCCGTCACCATTGTATGCACTGATTGTGAATTCATATTCTCCGCCATCAAGATTGGTATAGACAGCCTCCATCGCATCCGCTCCGGTGATAACGATTGGCTGTTCATCAAATCCATTCAGAGAATATTCAACCTGTATATTATCCCGGTTACTATAACTGAACACGGCAAAATCAATGGTTATCCTTGATACATCACTGCTTATCTTAAGTCCGTTGGCAAGATCATCGAATTCATATGTTTTTCCATCCACATCTACTGCCGTTACCCTGATCTTCGGCGGGATAACATTGTATGCTATATTGCCTGTCGGAAGTGTACATATTCCTGTATCACAGCACACATACAGCACACCACTCTCATCAATAAACGAGTTACTGGTCGTATTGATCGTTTTGATCAACCCGTCACTTGCATCCAGATATCGCCCTGATAGTCCCTGGCTTCCAAGAAGCTCTTCCTCTGTTGAACACAGCACACCCATAGAACCGATCAACCACACTTGTGAATCCCTGATTATGACATCATAGATACTGTTTGAATACTCGATATTACTCACAGATCGAAATGACTCATTATAAAAACACAGGCCATTGTCCGTTCCTATCCATATACCCTGTTCACCCTCTTCAATCGAAGTCACAACATTGGAATTTAAGCCATCATCAACATCATAATTATCAATATGGGAATCTTTTCCAAACGTTATAACATAGATTCCGCCTCCGTCAGTTCCAGCATACAGTCTCTGACTCTCATCCTGATAAAGACATGTGATATTGGAATATATGATTCCATCCTTCTCTGTATAGGTTTCTTTTACATTTCCTGCCTTATCTATGACAGCAATACCATCATCTGTTGCAACTGCAACGAAACCATTCGCAAGCTCCATAGCATAGTTAATAGATAACCCCGGCAGATTGGCTGCTCTTCCAAAACTGGTAATGTTTCCGTTTCTCTCTACCTTGACCAGTCCATATTTTCTATATGTACTGATCCACAAGGTTCCATCTGAATCACTGGTTATATGACGTACACTGATACCATTCAGCATATCTGTAAGTTCATTGTTAACACGTTCATTTTTATTATCATAGATAATAAGTCCTGCATCAGAACCAATATATCTTCTACCATTATAACAATAGACCGCATTTACCATAGTCTCCTGCATACCGGTACTCATGTTATAATCTGTGAATTTACTTCTGCACAGTAAAAGCAGACCCATACGTTTGGATGCAACCCAGTAATTTCCTTCGTAATCCTGAATCATATCAGACAGATAGCTGTCGATCTCGAAATCATTGACCTTCACAAATTTGTTGGATGCATCAAAATATCCAATACCGTTATCAGCACACACCCAGAGTCTTCCGCCCGATTCACGCATAAGGCTGTTGATTCCTTCCACGCCGGCATCATAGACAGAGTAAGCCACCTTACTTCGAAAACAGATAACACTTCTACCGGTGGTACCCGCATATATTTTATTGTCTATATATTGCAGGCAGCTGATCTCATCATTTACGATGTCTGCCGTCTTGATCTGATACTGAACGATTCCCTTATTGAAGATATAGATATTATTGTCACTGCCAACTGCCCATACACTGTCACCCTTGTTTTCAATGTACTGGAACTCCATTGATGTCGCTGTATCGTCAGGACACACATTCAGATGCATGACATTATCATCACCCATACTGCAGATATACACCCCTTCAGATGTAGCTACATAGATCGTTCCATCGTCGGTCTGGCAGATATCATTGATCGCTTTTATTCCATCATAATATTCATCCTGCAGATGATATGTCTCTCCGTTTTCAATATAAAACAAGCCATAATTCTCTGTTCCTATCCAGACTCTTCCGACAATATCCTGGGTTATGCAATTAATGGAATATACGTCTGTACGGTCTGTATCCCACAGATTGATACTCTGGAACTCCGCTCCATCTGTACGGTATAATCCCCCATCTGTACCTACCCACACATACCCGCTGGCAGACTGATACAGGCAGTTGACCTCATTGCTTCCGATTCCATTTTTCTGATTATATACAGTCTGAATATACTGTGCTGTAAATACATCTTTTGCAGCAGTCACCTGCCCGGGCACGAGAAAAAGGCATACCATCAGGAATGCCATTACAGATGCCCATATTCTCGTCATCGTTCTGTTATATCTCATAGGTGATTGTCCCTCATCTATTATTATGCTTCTCTAAGAAATACCTTATATCCCTTCAATGTCTCGTAGACATCAGCCTTAGAAGTCACTTCCCAAGGTGCATGCATGTTAAGCACAGCCACACCACAGTCAATTACCTCCATACCATATAACGACAGTATATACGCAATCGTTCCGCCACCGCCTACATCTACCTTACCAAGCTCGGCAGTCTGATAACAGATATTATTATCATCCATCATTTTGCGTATTCTGGCGATATACTCCGCATTGGCATCATTGGAACCCGACTTGCCTCTTGAACCTGTAAATTTGCTGAATACCATCCCTCTTCCAAAATACGATGCATTATTTTTATCAAATGCGCTGGCAAACAGCGGATCGTACGCTGCATTTACATCAGACGAAAGCATGCGTGATGACGCCAGACATCTTCTAAGCTTAAGTGGATCAAATTGCCCCATTGCATTCATTAATTCAGCGACGGAATTCTCAAAAAACATTGACTGCATACCTGTTGCACCAACACTGCCTATCTCTTCCTTGTCTGTCAAAAGGCAGCAGGTCGTTCTCGTCACATCTTCCACTTCAAGCATAGCCATGAGTGAGGTATAAGCACATACTCTGTCATCCTGCCCATAAGCCATGATCATACTTCTGTCAATTCCCGCATCGCGCGCAGCTCCCGCCGGAACGATCTCCAGCTCAGCAGACATAAAATCTTCTTCCTCAATATCATACTGCTGCTTGAGAAGCCCAAGCACGCCTTCCTTGACAGCATCCTTATCTTTATCGGCAAGCTTCTTACTGCCAAAAAGAATATCCAGATTCTCTCCTTCTATTACCTTATTTGCCTTTTTCTCCATCTGTTCACCGGCAAGATGTATCAGAAGGTCCGACACACAAAATACCGGATCCTCCTTTGCTTCACCGATCGAGATCTCTATCGTCTGACCATCTTTTTTGCACACAACACCATGTATGGCAAGTGGAAGCGCAACCCACTGATATTTCTTAATCCCACCATAATAATGCGTATCCAGATATGCAAAATCCCCGTTTTCATACAATGGATTCTGCTTGACATCCATACGCGGTGAATCGATATGTGCTCCAAGAATATTCATTCCCTGCTCCAGACTGTCTGTACCGATCCGGAACATGGCAACCGTCTTACCCATGCATACGTTATATACCTTATCGCCCGGTGTAAGGGTTCTTCCTTCTTTCACAACCGCTGCAAGATCCATATATCCCTTTTCCTCAGCCATACGGATGATCTGTTTTACACATTCTCTCTCCGTTTTTCCGGCATCAAGGAAATCACGATATCCCCGGCATACCTTCTCAAGCTCCTGTATGTCTTTCTCTTCATACGTTGTCCATGCATTCTTTCTTTCCATATCAATTCACCTCAAAAAAACTATAATTTATACTGTCTTAATGATATCTGACACTACGTTATTTAATATATCAAATGCTGCGTCACATTCTTTCTCCGTCACCGTGAGAGGAGGAACCAGTCTGATAACTGATGGTCTTACCGCTGTGATCAGTAATCCGGCATCTGCGGCCTGGTACTTGACATCTGTCGCAATATCATGCAGGAACTCTACACCGATCATAAGGCCTCTTCCTCTTACTTCCTTTACGTCAGGAAGCTGTGCAAGCTTCTCTCTGAGATATCTTCCCATCCTGTCTGAATTCTCAGGAAGATGATTGTCTATGATCTCACTGATCTGTGCATAGGATGCTGCACATGCAACCGGATTACCCGCGAAAGTACTTCCATGTGCCCCAGGCCCAAAGGTAAGCGCAAGCTTGCTGCTTGTACACATTGCACCGATCGGCATTCCGCCTCCCATTGCCTTTGCCATGCTGACTGCATCCGGCTTCACTCCATAACCCATATATGCCATAAGGCTTCCGGTACGTCCCCATCCGGTCTGCACCTCATCAAACAGGAGCAGCATATTTTTCTCATCGCACAATGCCCGGAGTCCTTTCAGGAATTCCTCTGTGGCAGGTATTACACCTCCCTCTCCCTGTACAGGTTCAACCATGATTGCAATCGTATCATCCGTACAAGCGGCCCTGAATGATTCAAGATTGTTGAATTCTGCATATGAAAATCCAGGGATCATTGGATCATAATTTTTTTGAATCGGGGATCCCGGCTGACCGGTTGCCGCAAGTGTAGCAAGCGTTCTTCCATGAAAGCTATTGTAAGCGGTCACAATATGATAGCGTTCCGGTCCATAATTGTCCTTTCCATACTTACGCGCAAGCTTAATCATAACTTCATTAGCCTCAGCACCAGAATTCTGAAAATATATCTTTTCCATACCTATGGATTTGCAAATGAGTTCAGCAGCCATAGCCTGAGGCACCGTATAGCAATAATTAGATGCGTGCATCATGGACTGACATTGATCTATGATTGCCTGAACGACCTTCTTATTACAATGCCCTGCCGAATTAACAGCAATTCCTGCCATGAAATCCAGATATTTTTTTCCGCTTTCATCAATTACATAACAATCAGAACCCTGATCGGCCACGAAATCAAATCTTTTAAATGTCTCGTAAAAATATGTGTTATACAGTTCTTTTAATTCCTCTTTAGTTTTTCCAGTATCCTGTAATCTCATTCTTTCCACCTCTTAAAAATATATATGCCGGCAGTTATTCTCCACCGGCATTTATTATCAATTTATCCATATATCTGGCTTGCAACCAGCTCGTCCAGTATATTTACAAGATTTCCTATCTCCGGCTTACTTATCTGTGCATTGGCACCCAGCATCTCGCCTTTTCGTTTCATGTCCTCATTGATCAGCGAGGAGAATACAATGATCGGCAAATGCTTCAATCCGTCCGTTTCCCGAATCTTCCTGATCAGATGATGTCCATCCATCTGTGGCATCTCAATATCAGTTATGACACATTTTGCACCATACTCAACACCATTATTTTTCTTAAGCTCAGACAAATAATCCCATGCCTCCTGACCGTTATTCTTGATCGTAAGTTTTGTATATCCGGCCATATTCAGAGAATCCTTAATCAGCTGGCACAGCATCAGCGAATCCTCAACCACCAGAACCGGAATGTCATTTCTGGCTCTGTCACTCAATCCTGTGACCTGTGATACCTTAAGACTTGTCTCCGGACAGATACCCTCAACAATACGCTCAAAATCCAGAATGATAAGAAGGTTATCCCTGTTCTTAATGATACCGGTCGCAACGCCTGTACCCGGACCACTCACTGTCGCATCCGGTTTCACAACATCTGACCACGATACCCTGTTTATTCCCAGAACCGTCTGTACATCAAACGCAATATTCAGATTATTAAAATTCGTTACAATAAGGAAATTATTCTTCCTGTCATTATTCTCAAATCCAAGTGCCTGAAACAGGTCGATTACGGTGATGATATCTCCTCTCGGCATAAATATTCCTTCTATGCACGGATGCGAATTAGGGACCGGTGTAATCTCCGTATATGTAAGGATCTCTCTTACCTTCTCAACATTTATCCCATAATGATTACCATTTATAACAAATTCCAATACCTCAAGCTCATTTGTTCCGCTCTCCAATAAAATGTTTGTATCCATATTCTACCTCCTCAATTAATCCAATTGTATTACTCTGCTGTCATTATTATACTCAACCTTGAGCTTCAGATCACTGATCTTATCTGCTACAGACTCTGATACCTGAAAGAGCAAAACCGCCTCCTGACGCATGCTTCCCTCCAATGTCATCTGATACGTATATAAATCATCGATCAGGATCGTAAGCATCTGCTTTGCACTTTTGCTGTCATTGATTATAATGCTGTACTCCAGTCCCTTGCTGTACAGATCAAGAATCTGATCTTCATTTGTCTTATTCTCTATATCAAACTTGAGAACCAGAAGCTTATACCCCGCAGGAGCTTCTATCTCTATGTACATTCCATCATGATCATAAGACGGATATCTGTCCAGTATCATGTAATATGCGTATTTGACAGATACCTGATCCTCCCCGGCAAAAGCAGCGATATCAAAAGAAGTATCTGCGTCTGCTTTTACTCCATTCACATCTGTCAGAGCAGTTGACTGTCCGCCACTACCATTATCCGTTTCAGTGGAGCCGCCTGTTGTCCCATCGTCTTCCTCAGTATCCTTTCCCGAAGCATCCTCTGTGGATCCTGCAGTATTCTCCGGCTCCTCCGTAGATGTCTCAGTCCCGGTCGTGACCGGTTCCTGTGGTGTTGCAACCACCGAATCATCGTAATATTTCATATCCGTATTTCTGTCATATTTCAACAGCAACTCTGCCGCATACTCTGCAATCATATAATTTTCGTCATCTGTCAACGTAATGGTCTTGGTACATCCAACTGAAAAAAGTGATAAAACCACTATACAGACCAACAGTAAGATTTTCTTCATCTGCATCCTCCGAAAATATTTCAGCTTGTCATACATATAGCAATTTTACCACTATTTTTATCTCTCATCAAGCAAATTAACAGCTATTCTTTTCTTTTTCGTGCAACTTGTTTTTCATACGTGCCGCTTTAGCCAGAGAATACCCATCACTGCCCGCAACTGTAATTCCCATAAATGCCATGACCGCTACCACAACCGGCATCAGCAGATTGAAAAATGCATATGGGAAATACTCAAATGTAGATACACCGAGCACACCCAGAATATATACTCCACATGTGTTCCATGGCACCAATGCCGAAGATACTGTACCCGAACTCTCCAGCGCATTGGAAAGTGTCTTTGGATGCAGTCCCTTCTCTCTGTATACATCAGCATACATTCTGCCCGGAACCACGATAGAGATATACTGCTCAGGCATAAGCGCATTGCTTAATATACAGGTTGCCTCAGTTGTTACCACAAGTGAAGCCGGAGTCTTCGCAATACGCATAATCTTGGATACAAGGACATCGAGCTGTCCCGTCTTCTCCATAATACCGCCAAACATCATTGCCAGGATCGTCAATGAAACGGAACTCATCATGCTCATCAGTCCGCCCGACGAGAGCAGATCATCGATCGCCTGTATTCCGGTCTCGCTGACAAACCCATTCATACCTGCATCGAGAACATCTCCAAACGATACCGAAGGCTGCATAATTATACCTATTATTGCACCCGATATGATTCCAAGCGTTATGCCAGGGATCGCAGGTACCTTAAGTGCCACAGAAATAATTACGATAAGCGGAGGCAACAGCAATATCGGGCTGATATGGAATGTCGATTCAAGGCATTCCCGCATCTGCCGGACCGCACTCATATCTGTTATATCCCCACCAGTCGTTCCCACGTTAAATCCGAGCACTGCAAAGAGAATCAGGCTGATTCCGTATGATATAGCAGTCGGAAGTACCATGAATTTTACATGTGTAAATACGTCTGTTCCAGCCATAGCCGGAGCCAGATTGGTTGTATCTGAGAGCGGTGACATCTTATCGCCAAAATAAGCACCCGAAATAATTGCACCTGCCGCCATAGGCGCAGGTATTCCCAGCCCCGCTGCAATTCCCATCAGGGCAAGTCCCATTGTTCCCATGGTACCCCAGGCAGTTCCTGTTGCCAGGGAAGTTATGGAGCAGATAAGCATCGCAGCCACAAGGAATATAGATGGGCTTAATAGTTTCAGTCCATAGTAGATCATTGCCGGCACAACGCCGCCGAGGATCCACACTCCGACCAGTATTCCGACTATGGATAGAATGATAACCGCCTGAAGCGCATTATAGATACCATCTTTCATCGCAGTCTCTATCGTTTCCCATCTGTATCCTAAAAACAATGCCATACATGCAGCAGCTATAACACCGATAAACATCGGGATATGCACGTCTACGTGGTAGACCATAATACCCACTGCCATTGCTCCTACAAGCACCACAAATGTAATAAGCGCATGATATATCTTAGCCGGTCTTGGTGCTCTCTCTCTTTCGCTCATGTTATTTTATCTCCCTCTGTCCTGTTTTTTCTTTTTAACTATGCCTGCAGCCATGCTGACTGCAACAGTTTCCCCTGAATGCTTTTCTTCTTCATCTCCAATTACTTATCCATTTCAACAGTCAGATTGGCATCCAGCTCAAAATAGAAAACCACACCATCCTCCACATTGTAAACACCGTAAGCTTTTCCGTGTGCCTCCATCGTCGCAGCCACGATTGACAGGCCGATTCCATTACCGCCATACTCTCTGGTGCGTGCCTTATCCGCTTTATAGAATTTGATAAACAGCTTATCAATATCATCCGGTGCGATCTGGCTGCCTGAGTTATATACGCATACTCTGACATTGTTATCAACATGTTCGAACCACACACGTATAATACCATTCTGGGATACATAATGAACAGCATTCGTAAGATAATTGGTAAATACTTCTTCGATCATGTATTCATCTGCCCATACATATACAGGTCCCTTCTCCTTGAATTCGATCGTGGCACCTGAATCATCGATCAGTATCCTGGATGCATTGATTATATCATCGATAAATTCCACAAGCTCAAAACGTTCGATCTTAAGCGGATTACCTCCAAATTCGATCTCATTCAGTGTCAGAAGCTTTTTGACAAGGCTATTCATCTTATGTGCCTCATCTATGATTACATCAGCATAAAATTCCTTGCTCTCCTGATCATCAAAAAGATTGTCCTTCAATCCCTCTGCATAACCCTGTATCAGTGCGATCGGCGTCTTCAGCTCATGCGATACATGAGACAGAAATTCCTTTCTCATCTCATCGATCTGTTTTTTCTTCTCTATATCCTTCTCAAGTTCTATGTTAGCTGCTTTAAGCTCCGATATCGTACACTCCAGTTTTCTGGACATCTCATTCATACAGGTTCCAAGTTCACCGATCTCATCCTTTGTAACCACCGGTACTTTTACATCGAAATCAAGTTCTGTCATTCTTCTGGCCGCATGAGACAGACGTTTCAACGGGGCTGAAAAAAAATTGCTGAGAATCAGAATAAAGATAGAACCGAATATAATAAGGCCCACAGCAATATATATAAATACTGTATTTACGACGTGCATTGTAGCCTCGACACGCGCGATAGGGCTTCTCAGAATAATAGTATAGCCGTTATCAAGCGTACCGATCAGATCATAATAATCAGCATTAATAAGTGTGTCATGATTTCTCTTGATCACATAGCTGCCCGGCTTATAGGTGTTAACTTTATTGCTCGCCTTGCGGATTGATTCCAGCATTTCGCTTAAGCTGTCCATCATCTGACTCTCATCGCTGATCGTCGTATAGATCTTCTCATGTACAGAATCAAAAATAAGTACAACCGCATCACCGGGATTTTTTATATTGCCATACAGATCTCCGGCATCCACGCTGTCCGAATCATGATTGCTGAACAATTCATTGCACGAATCGAAGGCAGTACACAGATTCTCTTTCAGATTCCAGATAAAGATACCTGATATAAGATAATTGCATATAATCCACGAGGTAATGCATATAAAAGAAGAAAATGCCACCACCATCAATGTAATTTTTGTACGAATAGAACTTCTCATTTTAGACCTCGAACTTATATCCCATGCCCCAGATAGTCTTTATATATTCACCCTTGGCACCAAGCTTGCTTCTCAGTTTCTTAACATGTGTATCAATGGTCCTTGCATCTCCAAAATAGTCGTAATTCCATACATTATTTAATATTTTCTCTCTGGAGAGTGCAACCCCCTGATTGACCAGGAAATAATTCAGAAGTTCAAATTCCTTATAACTCAGTTCGATCTCCTGTCCGTCTACCTTTACCTGATGTGCGGACAGATCCATCTCTATCCCGGCTACGCTGATCACCTCTCCGTTCTCTCCACCGGTGCTTCTTCTCAATACAGCCTCAACTCTGGCCACCAATATCTTCGGGCTGAACGGTTTCGTAATATATTCATCCACGCCGAGTTCAAAGCCTTTTAATTCATCACGCTCATCGCTTTTGGCTGTCAACATAATAATTGGCACCGAAGAAACCTTCCTGATTTCCTCCGCCACACTATATCCATCTAATTTTGGCATCATCACATCAAGAATAATGAGCGCGATATCCTTCGTAGACATAAAAACATCAACTGCCTCTTCACCGTCAGCAGCTTCCAGTACAGAATAATTATTTTTCGTCAGGAAATCTCTCACAAGTTTCCGCATTCTGCTCTCATCATCTACCACAAGAATCTTTAAGTTATCCATCTTAACATGTTCCTCCTGAATACAGTATTATAGATTTTCGTTACAGTATACATTGATTATACATATCCTTTATGTTTAAAATGTGAAATCACCAATATAAACAGATTGTTTTTAAACTAATTATTCAGATTATTTATTGCTTCTTCCCTCTCATTCAGCTCTTCTTCCCAGCTCTCCAGTCTCTCCTGCCATGCAGAATACTTATTCAGCACCTTTTCCTCTGCGTTGAAGTATCCCACATTCTTATTCGTTATGATAATGAAAAACATTCCGATAACAATCACACAAAGCGCCACCACAGCGATGGTCAGTCTGTTTTTGATAATTTGCAGACGATCGTTCTCTCTCTTTAAACTATCTTTTTTCGAAGCTTGTTCCCTGTGCTCATGTGTATTTTCCGTCGTATCACGTTTCGGCACCGGTACCATGGCAAGCTCAGAATCCGGCATATTGTCAGTCAGATACTCCCGCATGTCATGCAGAAAACCGAGGCCGACCGGAGTTGAAAAGAACTTCTTATCAAGCAACTTATTGTAAACAAGATACATAGAGTCCAGCTTCTCCGGATTCAGCGTTTTTTTCAAATCATCTATGATCTTTTTCTCTTTTTGGGCTTTTTGATATTCCCTCTCGTCCAGAAATATATAACCATCCACTTTTCTATCCTGATCCATCAAATATACCTCACATGAATGAAAAGAGCTGCCATACAAAATATAGCAGCCCCCATAATACTTCTTCTGTTGACTATTCCTCTGTCGTCGCTTCTGTTGAAACTGTAGTCGCACCGGAATTCATTGTTCCCTGTATTTCAATATCATTGTCCACTGCCAGGAGTCTAAGCTGAGATTCGTACTGTGTCAGTAAACCGGATGCCTCCGAGATCATCTCATCTGCCTGTGTCAGGAACTCCGGATTCTCTTCTTCTATCGCGGAAGCAACCATCTTCATGGCATCACACTGTTTCTGTGCACACTGCACATACAGATCTTTCAGTCCGGTGACCTCATCTGTCGCCACTTCAATGGCTGAGAGGTTGGTAATATATGTCTCCATCTCAGGAATCGCAGTATTCTGAAGATCCGACAGGAAACTCTTAATATCCACATCATCATTCTCAAAATATGAATTATATACTCCCAATGCATGGTCTCTATCAGCACTGATCGCCGGAAGTTCATCATTTACAAACTCCACAACATCCTGCCTTACTGCAGCCTTAGGATCGTCCTTATCTTCTTTTTTTCCGCAACCGACAACCGCACATGCAAGCATCAGTGTAAGTGCAGCTGCATATATTTTTTTCTTCATCTCTGTCTCCTCTGTTCTGTAATAAATTATATTCTGCCATAATTATACAACATATACCAACATAAAACAAGTTATCTCTTCTTATGTTTTCTGAAATACCGCTCCAGTTCTTCTCTGTGCTCTTCTACATATCTATCATATAAATCAGGTCTTCTCTGTCTGGTCCGCTCCAGAGACTGTTCAAACCTCCAGTCAGCGATCTTCTGATGATGTCCGGATAAAAGGACATCCGGCACCTTTTTCCCCATAAATGTCTCAGGTCTTGTGTACTGCGGGTACTCCAGTAGTCCGTCATAGAATGATTCATATACTGCACTCTCATCCGAACCAAGTACTCCGGGTACCAGGCGGCTCACTGCATCCACGATCATCATAGCCGGCAATTCGCCTCCTGTCAGCACAAAATCACCGATAGATACATAATCCGTTACGATCATTTCAAGGACACGTTCATCAATGCCCTCATAATGCCCGCACAACAGGATAATATCCTCCTCACCGGCGAGTTCCTGTGCCATTGCCTGATTAAATGTCGTCCCCTGTGGTGTCATATATAATACCCGCGGTGTCCTCTCCGATGTGATATGCTCCGCAACAGACTGATACGCATCGTAGACCGGTCCGGCCTGCATAAGCATTCCGGCTCCGCCTCCGTAAGTATAATCATCGACATGTCCGTATCTGTTACCGGCAAAATCTCTGATATTGACCGCATCTACATGGATCAGACCTTTTTCCATAGCCCTGCCGGTAATACTCTCATCCAGTCCCTTCATCACCATATCCGGAAATAACGTCATAATATGAAAATTCATCTAGTCCAACATTCCCTTCATCAATCTAACTGTGATCCTGCCGGATTGAAAGTCCATGTCCCGCACACAGTCCGGGATCACCGGTATCAGGAGTTCTCTTCCATCTTCCATATTAACCACAAATACATCATTTGCTCCTGTCTGCATTACATCCGCAAGCGTGCCAAGCCTGCTTCCATCCTCCTGCACGATATCGAGACCGATTGCATCCGCAATATAATACTCATCCTCTTCCAACGGTATAGCATCTTCTCTTGTGACATAGAGCTCACAACCTTTATATTTTTCAATGTCATTTATGTCTTCCATACCCTTAAATGACAAAATCACCATATTCTTAAAAAATTTACAGGAATTTTTTTCAACCGGTATATCCCCTTTCGGCGTCTTTATCACACAATGCTTCAGCGTTTTAAAACGATCCACATCATCCGTAGTGGGAAAAACCTTCACTTCTCCCTTCAATCCATGCGTAGAGGTGATAACACCGATTCTGAACATATCTTCCATTCTGTTCTCCCTTACCATACAAAAATACCCCCGATAAAAATTATCACCGGGGATATCTCAGAATTATTTGATGTCTACAATTACCTTCTTGTCACCCTTAGACGCTGCTGCTTTCACAACAGTACGAATGGATTTGGCGATACGGCCCTGTTTGCCGATCACCTTTCCCATATCATCTGGTGCAACCTTGAGTTCAATTGTAATAGTATCTTCCTCGACTGTCTCATTTACAACAACTTCGTCAGGGCAATCAACGAGGGATTTTGCAATAATTTCGACTAATTCTTTCATTACAAGCACCTCCCTTGTCTTACTTCTCGATACCTGCCTGCTTGAGTAACTTTGCAACTGTCTCAGTTGGCTGAGCACCATTCGTAAGCCACTTCTTAGCTGCTTCTGCATCAATCTTAACAGCGGCCGGCTCCTGATTTGGGTCGTAAGTACCTATCTCATCGATGAATCTACCATCTCTAGGTGATCTAGAGTCAGCAACGATTACTCTATAAAAAGGATGCTTCTTATATCCCATTCTTCTCAATCTGATCTTTACTGCCATTTCAATTTCACCTCCTTAGAATATTTTGTATCTATAATAGAATAACTATTACCTCATTTAAAAGCCAAACGGCATCTTGAAGCCGCCCCGCTTTTTGCCGCCCATCAGACCTGACATCTGTTTCATCATCTTTCTGGACTGCTCAAACTGCTTTAAAAGCTTGTTTACTTCACTGACAGGCACTCCCGCACCATCGGCAATTCTTTTTTTACGGCTCGGATTAATAATATCCGGATTGGATCTCTCCTGCGGTGTCATTGACAAGATTATTGCCCTCGGCATATTCATTGCACTGTCATCGATCTCTATATTTTTCAATTGTTTATTTGAACCAAAACCGGGTAGCATCTTCAAAATATCATTCATTCCACCCATCTTTTCCATCTGATCCATCTGATCAAGAAAATCATTAAAATCAAAAGAAGCCTTTCGGATCTTTTGCTCCATTTCCTTTGCCTTTTCCTCATCGATCGCATTCTGCGCTTTCTCGATCAGGCTCTCGACATCTCCCATACCCAGGATCCGGCTTGCCATTCTGTCAGGATAGAACTGCTCAAGGTCTGTGAGTTTTTCTCCCATACCGGCATACAGGATCGGTTTCCCTGTCACTGCCTTGATAGACAATGCCGCACCGCCTCTTGTATCACCATCCAGTTTGGTAAGGATAACACCATCTATACCTATCTTATCATTAAAGGTAGTTGCCACATTGACTGCATCCTGACCTGTCATGGCATCTACTGTAAGAATGGTATATGTAACAGCAATATTCTGCTTGATCTCTGCCAGCTCATCCATCATCTCTTCATCTACATGAAGACGACCGGCTGTATCTATAAAAACAAGATTTAATCCATTTTTGGAAGCATGCTCTACAGCTGCTTTTGCAATATTAACAGGCTTATGTCCATCACCCATGGTGAACACAGGAACTCCGACCTTCTCGCCGTTTATCTCCAACTGCTTGATCGCAGCCGGACGATATACATCACAGGCTACCAGCAACGGCTTCTTTCCCTTATTCTTAAACTGGCCTGCCAGCTTGGCAACCGTTGTAGTCTTACCGGCACCCTGCAGACCGCACATCATAATCACAGTAACTTCATTGGAAGGAAGCAGCTTCAGTTCTGTCGTCTCTGAACCCATGAGACGATCCATTTCCTCCTTCACGATCTTGATGACCATCTGTCCCGGATTCAGTCCCTTCAGAACCTCCTCGCCTACAGCCCTCTCGCTGACCGTGTTAATGAACTGCTTTACCACCTTAAAATTCACATCTGCCTCAAGCAAAGCACGTTTAACTTCCTTCATGGCCTCCTTGACGTCAGCCTCTGTCAGCATACCTTTGCTTCTCAGCTTTTTGAAAACATTTTGCAGTTTATCTGTCAAACTATCAAAAGCCATCTACTACCTCCAACTAACAGTCCGGTTACAACCGGATAACCCAAACAATACCACTCAAAATTCTTCCAGCAATGCTGTTGTCCGGCTGTCAATATCCAGAATCAGTTCATCAAGCCCGGCATCACTGTTTTTCTCCTTTAACATATCTATGCGTTCTTTTATGACAGACATCTTCTCCCTGGCATTTTCAAACTTTTCCACCAGACGGAGCTTTGCCTCATACTCCTCCAGTATCTTATCAGAGCGCTTCATCATATCATAAACGCCCTGTCTTGATATCCCGTTCTCTCTGGCCACCTCAGAATAAGAGAGATCATTCATGACCACATCTTCATATATATTTTTCTGATGTTCTGTCAGCAACTCCCCATAAAAATCATACAGCAGGGACTGCCTTACTATCTTTTCCATCTGCAATGCACCTCGTAAAGTTATTTTGCTTTACAAGCCGTAAGTATAATATAACATATAAGATATATTGTCAAGGTTTTTTTCTTGACATTATTTTTTAAGTAATACAAATATTTGTGGCATGAACAAGTCTATGAGACATATAATATATCAACGTTGTTTTAGGACGAAACATATGGATCAAAATCTAATCGATCAGGGCAAGCTTAAAATTGCCGTCACAGAAGAACAAAATCACACCCCCATCCCCGGTGTCAGAATCGAGATTGCCAGCACAGGAACGCCAAACACACCTCTTGAGGTAGTCACAACAGACTCCAGTGGCATGTCAGACACGGTTGAGCTTGGTGCTCCTCCACTGGAATACAGCATGGAGCCCTCTGACAACCAGCCATACGCAGAATATAATCTAAAGCTATCCGCTCCCGGCTTTGATGAGCAGATCATATCCGGTGTACAGATCTTTTCCGGTGAAACCGGCCTGCAGGACATCAGACTGACACTATCACAGGGCACACAGGAGGTATATAATCCACTGGTCATTAATCCGCATACTCTGTGGGAATTCTATCCACCGAAGATAGCCGAGGCAGAGATCAAACCTATCAACGAATCCGGAGAGATCGTCCTCCGCCGTGTTGTTGTTCCCGAGACCATTGTGGTGCATGACGGAGTTCCAACTGATCCTACCGCGGCAGATTACTACGTTCCGTTTCTTGATTACATCAAAAATGTAGCCAGCTGTGAGATATATTCCACCTGGCCGGAAGCCACGATACAGGCCAATATTCTCGCAATCATGTCCTTTACGCTGAACAGGGTATATACTGAGTGGTACAGGAATAAGGGATATAATTTTACCATCACCTCATCTACCGCTTACGATCACAAATGGATGCCCGGAAAGACCACATACGAGAGCATATCACAGGTTGCAGACAGCCTGTATGGAAATTTTCTGGCCCGCCCTAATGTTAAGCAGCCTATTTTGACACAATATTGTGATGGAAAACGTGTCACATGTCCAAACTGGATGAGTCAGTGGGGTTCAAAATACCTCGGGGACGACGGTTTATCTGCCATTGAAATTATCCGATACTATTATGGCAACAACATGTATATTAACACTGCAGAGATCATATCCGGAATCCCTGCTTCTTATCCTGGCTATGATCTGTCCATTGGTTCTTCCGGAGAAGCAGTTCTGCAGATTCAGGAGCAGCTTGCCCGTATCCGTCAGGCATATACCGCAATCCCCGCACTAAATCCCGACGGAATATATGGTCAGAATACCGCTGCCGCTGTCCGTGCATTCCAGGAGATATTTGATCTTCCTGTATCGGGTATCGTCGACTATCCAACCTGGTACAAAATCTCGCAGATCTATGTCGGCGTCACGAAGATTGGAGAAAACGTATAAATAGAAATGGTATTCTAAAAGCCTAAAAAGCTTTTAGAATACCATTTTATACAATATCCTGTCCGGATCCGGTTATTCTGTCATCGGATACAAAAAATTAGTATGTAAACACAGAATTATCATATGTATCAGGGAACAGATACCATCTATCCTCTATCAGGATAAAATCCATCTCAACCTGATACCCCTTATTGACCTCAGACCCTGATGCCTTATTGACAGTGGCTCTAAACTCAATCGTCAGGGATTCGCCCTGTCTAATATTTATGGTCTTATTCTTGCTGAGCTTGACCTCTTCCTGTATGCTGTCAAGTTCGGTTCTGGTCATGTCATCCACTTTTACGATCTTACTGTCAGTAAAGGTTGTGGATTTCATACCATCCACGATATCCTGCGCATCATCTCCCGGATAAGAAGAATACGGAGGTACTATAAGCTTCATTTTCTGAGCATCCTGCTCATTTACCGCCTCCATATAGATATCTACAGCTTCCTCATATGTTGTTGCGCCTTCTTTTTTCAGTATAACATTGACAATGAGATAATAGATACCAAATGCTGCCGCTGCAATCAGAAGTATCTTGATAATATTGCCAACAACCTTCCCCGCTGCTTTCTTCTTTTTTCTCTTCTCATCTTCTATAATGTCTATCGACATTGAAAAAGGAATAGATCCGCCATGATATGGATCATCCTCCGGCACATCATCGTCTGCTCTCAGGATACTCGTGAGTCCTGAACCGGTTCCAATCGTAGGTCCAGCCGGACTTGTCTTCTTTTTAACAGGTGCCTCATTTTTCAGTGAAAGTCCGCTGGTTGCTTTTACCACTGTTGCTCCACACTCCGGACAAACCAGTTCCTTGTCATCTACCAGACATCCGCATACATGACATGTCTTCATATTCATCTACCCCTTTCTGATCTTCTCTTTAATCCCCCAGATTATCTTTTCATGTGTGTAATGTTGTGTAATATACACTAAATTATATTCGTCTTTTGTAAAAATATTATAATCCATTACAGTATATATTATTATATAGAGATATTCAAGTCATTTCGACAAAAAAAAGGAATTGATATACATCAATTCCTTTTCGCAGTTCGTAGGGGAATCGAACCCCT
>JBJEJF010000004.1:0-22539 GCA_051877775.1 Wujia sp. | reverse complement strand
GCCTGGTCCGCTGCAATACATGCATCTATAATCTCCTGGATATCTCCATTCATAATCTTATCCAGCTTATATAATGTCAAACCGATTCTGTGGTCTGTCACACGTCCCTGTGGGAAATTATAAGTTCTTATTTTCTCAGAACGATCACCGGTACCAACCTGGCTCTTACGAAGATCAGCCTCAGCATCATGCCGCTTCTGCATTTCCATATCCAGGAGCTTTGCACGAAGCAGGGCAAATGCCTTTGCCTTGTTCTGAAGCTGTGACTTTTCTGTCTGGCTGTATACGACGATT
Organism: Wujia sp.; assembly: GCA_051877775.1. Classification (GTDB taxonomy): domain Bacteria; phylum Bacillota; class Clostridia; order Lachnospirales; family Lachnospiraceae; genus Coprococcus_C. Next base: position 22,245 of record JBJEJF010000004.1, on the reverse strand, counting down.
CCGGTCGGGTAATGTGTCAGACGCACAGCAGAGTCTGTAGTGTTGACACACTGACCACCATTACCTGACGCACGCATAACATCTATACGGATATCTTTTTCCGGAATCTCTATCTCGTCCATCTCATCTGCCTCAGGAAGTACTGCCACACTGGCCGTAGATGTATGAATACGTCCGCCTGACTCAGTTTCCGGCACACGCTGTACACGATGCACCCCACTCTCATATTTCAATACTGAATAAGCACCATTTCCTGTTACCATAAACGTAACTGACTTCATACCGCCGATACCGATTTCCTCGACCTCCATCAGCTCCGCTTTCCAATGTCTGCTCTCCACATAATGCACATACATACGATAGAGTTCAGCCGCAAATAACGCAGCCTCATCTCCACCGGCACCTGCTCTGATCTCCACGATAACGTTCCTCTCATCATTCGGATCCTTTGGCAAAAGAAGAATCTTCAAAGCCTGCTCACATTCCTCCACCTGTTCCTTCGCGCCGGCAAGCTCCTCTTTGAGCATTTCGCGCATCTCTTCGTCATTTTCCTCATCCAGCATCGCAAGGCTGTCATCTATAGTCTGCTTTGCGTCCTTATATTCCTGATATTTTTCTACAATTGGCGCCAGATTAGCCTGTTCCTTCATCAAATTGCGGAAACGTTCCGGGTTCGATGCAACATTCGGGTCGCTAAGCTCATTCTGAAGTTCCTCCAGGCGGGCTACCAAATCCTCTAATTTATCAAACATATCTCAGTCCTCCCATTAATCTTACATTCTATTTTCTATATTAACTCGTGCACGCAGATGAAATTAAGTTTCAATCAACTGCAAATACTTACCGATTCATCCATCTTGCCGTCACGATTCTGTCAAGCCCTGCATAATCCTTTATGCATGCTATATCTGTATATCCTGCATCTACAAGTAATCTCCGTATATCCTCAAACTGATCATAACCGATCTCAAAAAGCAACTCACCCTCATCATAGAGATAATCTCCCGCTTTCCGTATTATTCTGTCATAAAAATCAAGACCGCTTGCCCCGCCATCCAACGCAAGCCATGGTTCAAAATCTCTTACTTCCTCCATCAGATCAGATATATCATCATGTCTGATATATGGCGGATTAGACATAATGATATTATATCTTCCCTCAACATTTGAAAAAAGATCAGACTGAATCACCCTGCAATCTGCCTGCAATTGTCTGTTATTTGTATCAGCAAGTGTAACAGCATCCTGCGATATATCAAGCAGTGTAACCATATCCTTTTCGTGACCCTCTGCACGCCTGCACAACATAAAACTGATTCCAATACATCCACTGCCGCAACAGACGTCCAGTGCCCTGACTGTATCCCAATTCCTGTTCAGTTTTAATGCAGTCTCCACAAGTAATTCTGTCTCAGGCCTTGGTATGAGTACATTTTCTGCCACCTTAAAATGATATCCCATAAAATCCTGATATCCGGTAATATACTGACATGGCATATGCGTACAACGCATTGCAAGACACCGCTCAAATTCCTGTTGATATACACAATCTACCTGTTCAGGCATCCGCATTAACATGTCCGTGTAGGAGATTCCCAGAACATGCATGATAAGAACTCTTACATCCTGTTCATATTCCTCTATCCCTGCATCCTGCAGACGTTTTCTCCCGGTTTCAATCAAATCTCTCAGTGTCATGTCTCTACTCCGTATGTGCCCCGGAACGCTGTTCCTCAAGATATGCTTTCCAGTCAAATACAGCCTCAACAGAACGAATTGCAACCTCAACCATATCCGGTTCCGGTTCAATCGTTGTCAGGCGCTGGATCCAGAGTCCCGGCTTACTCATAGCATCTGCAAACCATGAATCATGACTGCCGGCATATCGGATAAACTCATAGGATATACCTGCAATCACTGGTACCAGCAAAACTCTGAGCAGCAGTCTTAGCCACATAGATTTTGCCGTGATGCACATAAAAACAAGAATGCTGACAAACATAACTATAAACAGGAAACTTGTTCCACATCTCTTATGAAACCTGGAATGTTTCATTACATTTTCCACAGTCAGATCTTCACCATGCTCCAGACAGTTTATAGTCTTGTGCTCTGCCCCGTGATACATAAATGTCCTTTTTATATCCTCCATTCGGGAAATGGCAAATACATATAACAAAAATATACCCAGACGCAGGAAACCCTCCAGCAATCCAAGCAATACATGATTATCTATAACCTTATCCAGTAACCCGGCGATCCATGCAGGTAACAGCATAAAAAGACCCACTGCCAGAACGATTGAAAATGCAACTGTTCCGAACATAACCCAATCATCAGATTTGTCTTTCTTGGATTCCTTCTCTGATTTGTTTTCAGTATGTTCATTTGCCTGGCCGGCATCCGCCTGTTTTTTGCTATCCTTGGATGAATCTTCCTCATCTTCATAAAATTCTGCCGAATAGGTAAGTGTCTTGACACCGATTACCATAGATTCCACAAAATTAAAGACTCCACGTATAACAGGTGCCTTACATATCTTGTGTTTCTCTGACACCGGTTTATAATTTTTTACCTGAACCTCTATCTCTTTGTCAGGCTTCCTGACTGCGACAGCATACTTACTGCCATTTTTCATCATGACGCCCTCAATGACAGCCTGACCACCAATACTTACTCTTTCCACAACTATATCCTTTTCATAAATAAATATATCTACAATTATTCTCTCATAATACTAAAATAGGCTTGCTACGTCAGCGTAACAAGCCTTATATGTGTCCTTATTCAGTAACTATGCCTGAGTCACACCATACTTACGATTGAACTTATCAATTCTACCACGAGCCTGAGCAGCCTTCTGCTGACCTGTATAGAATGAATGGCACTTAGAACAGATCTCAACGTGAATATCCTGCTTTGTTGATCCTGTTACGAACTCGTTACCACAGTTGCAGACAACCTTTGCCTGATAGTAATCTGGATGGATTCCTTCTCTCATGTTTTTCACCTCTTTATAAATTAATACTCTATGAGAACAGGCAAATGCCTTGATTCTTCATATTTCCTGTACAGAAAAGCATACTTTCTCCTGTACTTTCACAACGATAGCTATTTTAACATAGCATACCCATAAATTCAAGTACTTTTTCCAAATATTTATATAATATTGTTTATCTCCGTGTCAGAATCGTTTTCTTGACATATTCAACAAACTCTTTGTTATTCTTAGTCCTTACAAAGAGCTTCAGAATCTCCTCTGTCATCTCTTCCGCCTTGGCACCTGAAAGTAGTTTGTGAATACCATTTACAGCTTCCTGTTCCTCAGGCGTCAACAGCAGGTCATCTCTTCTGGTTCCTGACTTAGCGATATCAATCGCAGGGAATATTCTCTTCTCAGATAATTTTCTGTCCAAAACCAGTTCCATATTACCGGTTCCCTTGAATTCCTCAAAGACAACATCGTCCATCCTGCTTCCCGTCTCAACCAGAGCAGTCGCAAGGACAGTCAGACTACCGCCCTCCCGCATATTTCTGGCTGCACCAAAGAAACGCTTCGGCATATGCAGTGCTGCAGGATCAAGACCACCTGACAATGTTCTTCCACTTGGTGGTACTGTAAGGTTATATGCTCTTGCCAGTCTGGTGATACTATCCAACAGGATAACTACATCCTTGCCATGTTCGACAAGTCTCTTTGCTCTCTCTATAACCATCTCCGACACCCGCTTATGATGTTCAGGGAGCTCATCAAATGTAGAATAGATTACCTCAACATTTGGTCCTTCAATGGATTCACGAATATCTGTAACTTCCTCAGGTCTCTCATCGATCAGAAGCACGATAAGATGCATGTCCTTGTTATGTGAACTGATACTCTTGGCAATCGCTTTTAACAATGTCGTTTTACCGGCTTTTGGAGGAGATACGATCATTCCTCTCTGTCCCTTTCCAATCGGTGACAACAGATCAACGATACGGATAGCTACCGGTGCGCCGGTCTCATCCAGACGAATTCTCTCATTCGGAAATATCGGTGTCAAATCCTCAAAAGGAATACGTTTTGCAGCTTCTGATGGAAGCATATTATTAACGTGTCTGATATACAATAATGCACTGAATTTTTCTCCCTGGGTCTTGAGACGGATCGGACCTCCTATGATATCTCCCTTCTTCAGCGCGAACTTACGGATCTGAACAGGGGAAACATAGATGTCCCTGTCACCTGGCAGATAATTAGCACTACGGATAAATCCATACCCGTCACTCATGACCTCAAGGATACCATTCGCTTCACTTCCGCTGTCAAGATCAGCATTATATTCCTGCCCGTCATATACCTGAATATTCGCTTCCACATCCGGGCTCTCCGGCTCCAGATTACGCTGCTCCTGATAATTCCTGTCTGTTGTGCTATCCTGCTGGTTCTGTGGTCTTCCTGCTGTCACACTCTGTTTTCTCACATCATTTGTCCTTCCAGCAGGCACACGCTTATCAGTTACCGGACGTCTGTCCTGAACCGGTCTTTTATCATCGGCTTTTTTCTCTTCTGTCTTCTTCTCTTCTGTTGTTTTCTCCACATTTTTCTTTATGTCGGTCTGTTTTTTTTCATTCACTGTCTCAGAAGGACCTTCCTCTTTCTTAGATGTCATCCGTTCAACATTCTCAAGCAACTGAGCCAGTTCACCCTTCTTCAGTGTAGAAATGTTCCTGATTCCTTTTTCCTTGGCATACTCTCTCAATTCTGCCAGGGACGCTTTTCTAAATTCCATATTAACTCCTTATATTAATTACAATCGGGTATCTTAAAAGATTAACGAAAACCATTTTTTGGTCACAGTAAATTCCAAAGATCAGGTATATCTTAGCACAACTATGTCAAAACGTAAACCATTATTTGTAAATTCTCGGTTTTTTCCTTGCAATTTTCACGCTGTAAGCGTAAAATCGATAGCATATATATTCTGATTTCAATTACGGAGGATAAGCATAATGGAAGGTCTTCTTCTATATAAATTAATCATTTTATTTATGCTGGACAGAACCGATTATACAATGACCAATTCACTGATCTCAGATTTTGTTATCGGAAAAGGATATACCAATCTGTTTAATCTGCATGAGACATTGAGCGAACTGATTGACAACGATTTTATCTCAACCGATACGATACGTGATACCATCCACTACAAGATCACCAATTCCGGTGAAGAAGCATTATCTTATTTTGAAAACCGACTTCCGTATGCCATTAAACAGGATATTCTGGAGTATCTGAAAGCAGAGCGCATCAATGTAAAGAATGAGTCGGAGATCTATGCTGACTACTTTTATAATGAATCAAACTGGTATACAGTGCAATGTATCATCAAAGACAGAAAAGAAACACTGATGGACCTCAAGTTTGATGTTCCTACCAAATCACAGGCCGAAACCATCTGCAATAACTGGCGCAGCAAAAGTTCCGGCATCTATGATTATCTCGTCAATCAGCTATGGCTGACTGAATAACATCCCATATCTCCTCTTTTCCCTGTTTTGACACTGCGGAAAAGGGGATTATTTTTGCCGAATTATCCATACCAAGCTTTTCTCTGATGACCTTTATATTTTTGTCTTTCTCACTGCGTTTGATCTTATCAAGTTTTGTCGCAATTATGATCGGCTCATATCCATTTGCAACGATCCATTCATACATGATCCTGTCATTCTCTCCCGGCGCATGTCTGATATCGACCAAAAGAAAGACGATTCTAAGCTGCTGTGAGGTATGCAGATATTTCTCTATCATGTTACCCCATTTATTGCGGATCTCCTGGGATACCTTAGCATATCCATATCCCGGCAGATCGACAAAATACAAGGCTTCATTAATATTATAAAAATTGATCGTCTGGGTCTTGCCGGGTGATGAAGATGTTCTTGCAAGTGCCTTTCTATTTAAGAGACCGTTGATCAGAGATGACTTTCCCACGTTGGATTTTCCCGCAAATGCAATCTCCGGCAATTTATTTTTCGGTAATTTACTGGTTATTCCACATACTGTCTCCAGCTGTGCAGATTTTATAATCATATATATAATTCCTTTCTTTCAATCGTCGTGCATTATACAGCTCTTACAAGCATCATACATATCTTACAACAAAAATGGTGTGTCGTTTCAGACAAAAAACATGCCCTAACGATACACCATTTTATAATCTGCTAAGCAATACTGTCCTCACTATGCCGAATGTGTTTGCGAAGATTATTCTTTTTCTGTCTTGGTTCTTCCGAATAAGTAAGAACCGGATCAGCACCATCAGTGACGACCTCTTTGGTAATTAAACACTTTTCAATGTAATCATTGGATGGTATCTCATACATAAGATCCATAACAACGTTTTCCATAATAGCACGCAAGCCTCTGGCACCCGTTTTACGCTCCATTGCTTCTTTTGCTATCTCACGCAATGCATCCTCATCAAAATCAAGTTCAACACCATCAAGCTCAAATAATTTTTTATATTGTTTACATAACGCACTTTTCGGTTCTGACAAAATGTGGACAAGTGCATCTTCATCCAGCAGATCAAGTGTAACCGTTACCGGTACACGACCAATAAACTCGGGGATCAAACCATACTTTATGAAATCATGCGGCTGAACCTGTTTTAATATCTCATTGATATTTTCCTCAGCCTGACTGGTTACCTCGGCATTGAAACCAATTGACTTCTTGCCGATACGATTCTCTATGATCTTATCCATGCCATCAAAAGCACCACCACATATGAAAAGAATATTAGTCGTATCGATCTGTATAAACTCCTGCTGTGGATGTTTGCGTCCTCCCTGTGGAGGTACAGAGGCAACTGTTCCCTCTATGATCTTCAGTAATGCCTGCTGAACACCCTCACCTGAGACATCTCTGGTAATAGATACATTTTCTGATTTCTTGGTAATCTTATCAATCTCATCAATGTAGATAATACCACACTGTGCCCTCTCAATATCATAATCAGCTGCCTGGATGAGCTTCAGGAGGATATTCTCAACATCCTCACCGACATAACCGGCCTCGGTCAATGTTGTTGCATCTGCAATAGCAAACGGAACATTCAGAAGCTTAGCCAGCGTCTGCGCAAGGTATGTTTTACCTGAACCCGTAGGTCCGATCATGATAATATTACTCTTCTGCAGCTCAACATCGAAATCTTTTTCAGCCAGTATTCTCTTATAATGATTATATACAGCTACTGACAATATTCTTTTCGCCGACTCCTGTCCTATGACATAATCATCCAGGAATTCTTTTATCTCCTTGGGCTTTAATAAATTGATGTCCGTATCAAGGAGCTCATCTTCAAATTCATCCTGAATGATCTCCGAACAAATCTCTATACACTCATCACAGATGTAAACATTAGGACCAGCGATTAATTTTCTTACCTGATCCTGACTTTTGTTGCAAAATGAACATCTCAGTTTTTTTCTATCATCTGTCCGATTAGCCATATAGCCACCTCTTTATTTTCATTATCTTTTCGTCATGATCTGGTCGATCAGACCATATTCTAACGCTTCCTCTGCACTGAGGAAATTATCTCTTTCAGTATCTCTCTCAATGACGTCCAGTGGCTTACCTGTTGCTTCACTTAACATCCTGTTCAGCTTCTCTCTTGTTTTTATAATATTATCAGCATGAATTTTGATATCTGTCGCCTGCCCCTTGGTCTGCCCCAAAGGCTGATGTATCATAATCTCTGAATTAGGAAGTGCATATCTTTTTCCTTTTGTACCACCTGCAAGCAAAAAAGCACCCATGCTTGCAGCCATTCCAACGCAGATCGTTGATACATCACATTTAATGTACTGCATTGTATCATAGATACCCAGTCCGGCGCTCACTGAGCCACCCGGACTGTTAATATATAAACTGATATCTTTTGATGCATCCTCAGATTCCAAAAATAACAGCTGTGCAACAACAAGACTTGCTGTTGTATCATTTACTTCATCACCTAAAAAGATAATTCTTTCTTTGAGCAGCCTTGAATATATATCATAGGATCTCTCACCTCTGCTGGTCTGCTCAACAACCATTGGGACTAATGCCATTGGTTTAGACCTCCTTGCAATTATCTACCAGAAGATCAAGAGCCTTTCTTGAAGCGATATCTTTCTTGAGAGACTCCATCTCTTTGTCACCCATCAATTCTTTCAGCTTGTCAGGCTCCATCTGATAGCTGACAGCCATATTCTGGATCTCCTCATCAATCTCTTCATCGGTAGCTGTGATGCCTTCTGCATCAACGATTGACTCGAGTATAAGGCTGGATTTAATTCTCATGATTGCATCCGGCTTAACTCTCTCAAGCATATCTTCCTTAGTAGTATTCATCAGCTTCAGATATTGCTCCATCTGAAGTCCCTGATACATCATATTCTGTGCAAACTCATCAAAGATTCTCTCCTGATTGTATCTGATCATCGGTTCAGGAATCTCAACTTCAGCAGACTCTGCAATTTTCTCAATTATCTTAGACTGCTTCTCACGCTTTACTTCTCTTTGCTTCTTAACCTCAAGAATCTTCTTTGTATCCTCTTTGTATGCATCAAATGTCTCAAATGAAGATACCTCACTTGCGAACTCATCATCTAATTCCGGAAGCTCGATCTCGTTAATGCCAAGAAGGTCTACCTTAAATACTGCCGGCTTGTTTGCAAGCTCATCTACATGATAATCTTCCGGGAAAGTTACATTGACATCAAAAGACTCTCCAACGCTCTTACCAACGATCTGATCCTCAAATGTATCAATAAAGGAATGAGAACCAAGTGTAAGCTTATAATTCTCTCCCTTTCCGCCTTCAAATGCCTCACCATCTATAAAGCCTTCAAAATTGATAATAACCTCATCATCCATCTTTGCAGGTCTGTCTTCTACAGGGATGATTCTGGAGTTCTCTTTCTGTGTCTTGAGAATCTCTGCCATTACTTCATCTTCTGTCACCTCAGAATCGACCTTCTCGATCTCAACACCCTTATATTCACCTATTTTAATCTCCGGCTTAACAGCAACCTTCGCTGTAAAAATAAAGTTCTTGCCCTTCTCGATCTGTTCAACATCGATTTCAGGATTAGAGGTGATCTCAACCTCACAATTTTCTATTTCTTTTGGATAATATTCATTAATAAGCTTGTTAGCTGCATCCTCATAGAAAACTGCCGGACCATACATCTTCTCAATATATGCCTGTGGCACCTTTCCTTTTCTGAAACCAGGTACAGAAAACTTATTCTTCTGTTTCTTATATGCCTCTGTAATTGCATTTGAAAATTCTTCAGCAGGCACTTCAATCGTAAGTTTTGCCATGCTGCCTTCTAACTTTTCTACTGATAAACTCATTTGTTCTTTTCCTCCTTGTATTGCGTCCAAAAGCACTATTCGTTGAATTATATCATAAGAAAAACTTTTAGTCTATATTTTTACGCAAAAAAATAGGCTCGTCTATATAATATATGCGTTGCTTCTTGCCATTAACACCATTATATAAACAAGCCCATTCATTTTTCCGACAGGAATTACTTACCAGACATCTGCTGCTCCTGTCTCTTGATCATCTGTCTTACCATCTCTCCACCGACAGAACCTGTCTCACGTGAAGTAAGATCTCCGTTATAACCCTGCTTAAGATTTACACCAATCTCGCTGGCAACTTCCATCTTGAATTTGTTCATTGCTTCCTTTGCCTCTGGAACGCTTGTGCTGTTTGAATTAGTCATAATTCATACCTCCAAATACTTAATTGTTCAGACATTTTTTGTCTTACTAGTATTATGAAGCAAAAGAAGAATATTATAGCTGGTAATTTCTGCAATAAATTTATTTATTGTTTTTAATCTTTTTACCGAAAGTTACAATGCCCACTGCTGCCAGACACATAACAGCTATTATAAGAATGACAGGTGTAGCATCTCCGGTATTCGGTGATACTGAAGATCCAAGGTATGTATAAGAATTCGGTGTCTTGCCAGGATTCGTATTCTCTGTGGTACCAGGATTCTCCGTTGTAGGACCATCTGGATCCTCGGTCGTACCAGGATCTTCGGTCAATGGGTCTTCAGTCGTCGGATCCTCGGTCGACGGATCCGGCTGTACCTTGATATTTGCCTTAAATCTGGCTGATATAATCATATCCTGCGTAATTGATGAATAATCACTATCCCAACCGGTAAATACATAAGTATACTTCTCTGTCTCTTTCTTGGTTGGCACCTTTGATGGAGGAGTTGCAGATTCTCCTTCTTTTACAGTTTCAACCTTCATTGTATTGCCGTCTCCATCCTTCCACGTAACCTTGTAGGTCTTTTCAGAAGGAATCACCCTGTAAAGAGCATATACAGAGAAATATCTGGTTGAAATAGTTACGTAATTATTGGATATGGTTACATCGTCAGCCCAGTTTATAAATGAATAATTGGAGCCTTCATTATGAACAGATGCCACATATATCTTCTGTCCTGCCAGATCATCCAACGGGAATGATATTGTAATAGGCTCATATAATTCCGGTATACGCACCGGTGTTCCGTTTACATACTGACCATCAGCATTCCATACTTCTTTCAAAACATACAGGTTGATATATCTCTCGATCACTGCATTTTTATTTAATTTTGCATCGAAGACACTCATCTCCTCGGAGCTGATATCTGATACATCAATGTAACCTGCATGAAGTGATATATCAATCTTGCCCCCTGCTTCCAGTACAGCAATGTCTTCATTTGTTAAAATGCCCTTATAGACGGAGTTATCATACAATGTCTCCAATCCATCCGCAGTAATATTGATTGCATTGTCTTCAATTACAACGCTGGTATTATATCCGTTCAGTACCAGATTAACACCACCCTGCACGGCATAATCAGTCGGATATATGATTCCGCCATTTTGGATCGTTACGGCAGCCGTCTCGGTAAGGACTCCATTTGTAGCAACAACCCTGTAAGCACCATCTTTCAGATTGGTGAAGAGATATCCGGTATCCTCAATACTATCCAATCTGGTACTTGCTACTACAGTATTTGCTTCATATAAAGTAACGAACACCGGATAATCCTTATGTGTGATATTATCTGCATAAGTTACACTACCATATACAGAACCGGTTGCCCTGACACTTGTTGTCCTGAAGCTTCCCTCACATGTCTTGATCTCTGATTTGCTGTTGCTTGCATACACCTTGTAATCATAGACTGTATCAGGTGAAAGTCCTCTGAATGTGCAATCCAGCTGTATTGTATTTCCCACTCTGCTGTCATTAAATAGCGCAGTCTTATAAGATGTATCTGAATGTTTCTTAATTGCAATATAATAATCATCCACATCATATGTTCCGGCAACAATATCTGCTTCAAGATATGCACCATCACTTGTAATCTCTGTCACAGGATCAACATACAGTGCAAGTGGGGTAAAATTCAGGGTATCAGAAGTATTTCCGGCATTATCCTGAACTGTAACTGAATACGTCTTTGTTCCCTCAGCCAGGAAACTACCCGTGACTGCACCTGTCTCCTCGGTAACATCGATCGGCTCCCCGTTCAGAAGAACTCTGTCACTGTCCACACCGCTCACATTATCCTTAGCCCGGAAATTGATATACATTTTCCCATCTGTACCAACCGTTGCCTCTGTGATCTCTATCGTAGGTGCGACCGTATCGATCTGTACCGTCCTTGAAGCCTTTGAACTTCCAAGTCCGGCCTCACTGACACTCCATGCTTCGATCGTCACTTCTCCCTGTGCAGTTATATCAAATGTATATTCTGTGTCACCGCTATCAATCGTTGCCTGATTTGTACTGCCTGATGAAATCACCTTATAATACGTTGTAACTTTCACACCATCTGTAGTCAGGTTCTGACATGTGATAGTTGCCGTTGGAATATCCGTTCCCATGATCCAGCCATTATTACCATTAATACCGTCTATACTGATCTCAGGCTCATCTGGAACTGTGGTAGACAATTTGTTAAATGTTCTGTCTGTAGTGCTCTGATTACCTGCTGTATCAGTTGCAACTATACGGTATGTTCCATTGTTTACAACCTTGTAGCTGCATGATATTGCATACTTTTCTGCATCATCAGCAGGGATCCATTTTTTAACCAGAACATTCTCACTTGACTCAACTTTATATAATTCGACGGACTGAATTCCACTTTCTCCGATTCCCTCTGACACATCAAAGCCAAGCTCTACACCTGACTGATATACATCGGAATCAGCAATAGCGTCTACATCTATGACAGGCTTTCTGCAATCGACGTTATATGGTCCTACAGCCTCAAGATCAACAGAATTACCTGCATTGTCCTCCAAAGTTGCAGTCACTGTATATGCACCGGCCGGCATATCTTCTCCTTCAATCTTATAGCCAAAGATATATTCGTATATTTTCGCATATCCATCAGCCTTGCTGACTATAGAAGCAAGGTTAGCACCTGCATTTTCAGTTGGCAAAGGTGTGATCACACCATCCGGCGTCTGTATAGTCCATACGATACTGTTCACGCCGCTCTCAGAATCCGATGCGTCAACCGACAGATTCAATGCATTATACCAGATACTGTTGTTAACAGTGCTTGCAATTGCCGTCGATCCGTCCGCATCAGATACAACGATATCCGCTCCCTCAATATTATTCTCAACCATCCACTCATAATACGAATCCGTTGAAGAATATTTTGTAAAGGAATCCAGCTTGATCTTATTTTTCTCAGAGACATTAGTAGCTTTATTCTCCGCATAGACGATCAGCTGTCCCCGCTGTGCCGTACCGATACTGATCGTTGCCTCGTAAGTATCAGCACTTCCGGTTTCTGCAAATGTCACAACTGTTTCACCGCTGGCATTTCCCTTATCATCAACAAAATAATAATGTAAATATGTACAAGGACTCTCTGTTGATTCATATGTCAGAGTTATCGTAATGCTCTCAATTCCATTCTGAGAATGATAATATGAACCAAATCCATATTCTCTGATGTAATCTTTGATATCTGATACAGGTGATACCTTTACACTCTTCAATACCGGACCGCTTGTATCTACACTAATATGATCCCTGGTTACGATCTGTGTGATTGCACCGGATGCAGACATCATCTGGAAATAAATCGTTCCATCCACCATATCTTCTATCTCGATGCTGTTTTTCCATGCTGAATTTGCTTTTACCGATGCAGGATTACTTCCCTCCGGGATATCATCCGAAGGAGATGACACCCGACGAATTTTGGTATATCCGCCTGCAGGAATAATATTAAGTCCCTTATAATATCCATTTACAGGCTCACTGTCAAACGTGTATGCATCAGAACCGTCATCACGTGTAACTGTAAATTGTTTATTAAGACCGCTTGCATCCACTGTATAATTCTTACCTGTACTGTCTATGATAGGACTGATAGAATAGGTCTTTGGTTTGCTGTATTCTGTTCTGGCCGTGGACCATCCGCTGAATCCCAGATACTGTCTTACAAACTCTGTAGAATCCATAGCTGCATAATTAGCCTGATCAGCTGTAGACAGCTTTGCAATACTGTCATCTGTCAATCTCAATATATAATCCGGATTGGCTTCACCAAACCGTACTGTATCACTTTCACCCTCAGCCAGTTCCATCACGATCCCGATCGAACGTTTTTCTACAGTACCAATTCCTTCCAATGTTAATACTCCAGTCGCATCAGGACCGGTCACTCCGGCTATCACGTATTTTGTACTGTCTGCTCCTGTCAGTTCAACAGAAGATAAAGTCACGTCTTTCCCCGTACCCGCATCTGCCGAATCAAGGATAGCTGAAGCCGCAAACTGAACAGATACCGTATCTCCATCCAGAACTCCCTGCAGATCAGCCGTAGTCTTGACATCAATACCGGTGAGTCCGTCATATGGTTTCGTTGGTGCCGACATGCCATTAGAACTCATGACACTGGATGCATCAATGGTAATCTCTCTCGGATTTGAGACAAGTGTGACAGGGAATTCATAAGTCTGCTGTTCTTCTGCCGGCTTATTCATATCTGTAACACGCAATGTTATCGTCACTGCCTCTGACTTGTCTGTTGTGACATCACTTACATATCCATCCGTCGAAAATGTAATTCCCGTATTGATTGATGAATCGGCATTTAAGCTGTACTGAATATGATATTGAGAAAGTTTCTGGTTATCAGCATCAGATATCTCATAGCTGAATTGTGTTCCACTCGTATCGTCCTTATAAACGGCATTCAGTTTAGCCTGAAATGTATCTCCGTAATGTGTACTGATTACAGCCCCATTTGCATCTGCTGCAATAATGTCAGACGCAGATTCAAGGGTGATCTCTTTGTATACCCACTTTGCAGTTACAGTTCTCGGACTGATATTCGGATCTGCAGTCACATCAAGTGCATCAAACAGATCAGATGTATTCAACGTATCATCACCAGGGTCATATTCTACTCCGTTTATGATCCATTTATCAATATAGTAAGCTTCACTGTCAACCTGTCCGTCCATAAAATGACTGTCAGGTAATATCAGAGCTTCTCCATATGTATATTCCACAGTCTTGACATCTGAACCGGTAACATCCACGATGCCCGCTGCAATATCCTCATCCGTTGCTCCATCATATGTTACGCTCAGCTTATATGCCTCCCATGCTGCATCCATCGCTACTGCAGAGACATATGCCTCCGGCGCAAGTGTAATGTCAGAACCCGAAGTATAGAAATTGCCTGAGTAATTCACTCCTGTGAATTTATATCCTGTCTTATATGCATTGTAGTCTCCTGCTGACTGAACAGTATAGGTTACAGATGGATTAATGTCTCCTTCCGCTGCCCCCGGTGTCTCAACAAGAAGATTGGCAATTACATTCTCACCATCACTGATTACGACAGGATACTGCTTTCTTGTTGCCTTGAAATATACATCGTATGTTCCATCCTGTATAGACTCATCCGCCGGATCAAGCACAACAGTACCCGCTAAAGCAGTCTGACATGTAATATCCGAATAACAGGAGGAAAAAACAAAATTAGACGATTCCGAATCACTTCCAAACGCCACATTGGCCTTCTTATTATCCCCCGGCATAGCAATATTAAAGCTGCCATCCTCCGCAATCTCAACAGTATCCCTGTAGGACAACTCAGTTGCTACACCATTCTCATCCACACGATAATACACTACACTAACACTTGTAAGAGCATCCGGAACTCCAACAGAATTCAATGTCATATCCTGCATTAATCCTTCTGCAACAGTATTATCATCAGCACTTTCATTGCCCTGGTCTGTCACAAAGCCATCGTTGTCGGATAACAGATCAGTTTCTTCTGAATCATCTGTAACATCCGATATATTACTGTTAGTATCATCAGTATCTTCTAACACAACAGAATTATCATCCACCGCATCAGTCTCTTCGTCATTTTCATTATAATCCGCGACGTCATCCTGCGATAAAACTTCATCTGCGGATACCAGCGGCAATTCTTCATCAGCCGCCGAAGAGGTAAGGAACAAGGACTGTGTTATAAGCAATGCGACAACAGACACTGAAGCCACAACACGCTTACCGTTACCTTTTCCCCAGCATATGGCATGCGAAACTGCACTGATCACAGCGACCAGAGCCAATGTCGGATATACCATCAATCTGTGTTTTTTTCCGAAATCAAGCAATCTTCTAATGAGTTTGTCCTTCAAATTCATCTTCCCACCTCAAAATCCCCAATCTATACAGCAGGGGTCCTTTCTGAAATATAATTACAATATATAAGCTATCATCCATATGTACATTTTAAAATACAGATAATTATAGAAACCCATAATTATTCATATTATGTTTTATGATATCACATAACCTCTGAAAAAGGAATAGTTTTTGTATGTTTTTATGCTCTTTTTGTACAAAATATTGTGTTTTTTTCATAAAAAGAAGTATATTTTGTATCAGGACATTGTAACCACATATACATATCTAATGAAATCTGAATGAATATTTTAATATAGAATTATATCGGATCATTTGGTAAAAAGATAAAGATTGTAAAGATTATTTATACAAATTCTGACGCCACAACGGTGTATACCGTCCCTCGTAAAATGCCTGAAGATTGCCATTTAGATAATCCATCTCCCTGGCAGCCTCCTCACTTGTCATACCACGGTGATAAAAAGGCTGTTCTTTTACCAGAACCTGATTATAATATGTCTGGTACTTTTTTCTGACAGCCTCTTCATCTGCACGCAGATCCATATGAATTTGTTTTTTATTTATCATGCACTTTCCTCCTTGTATCGTATGTAACGCTCCTTGCCTTTGCCCAGCGGCAAATCACCAAAACGCATCTTAATAATAAACTGCGCACATAAGCGTTCCATATGCAAACTGTAAATATATTGTAACTATACATATATAAACGGTCAATAGATTTTCGAAAATGCAATAAATAAGCTCAAAATACATCTATGAGGGATATATCAAATGTTCATCTGTAATCTTTAGCAGAATCTCATTCAAGAATTTTCTGCTTAGATAACGTGCCATCGGCAGGTTCATATCGAGATAATTACCGCAGTCTCTGGCACAGGCTCCCGGAACTGCATCATCATATTCACTCATAAACTGATATAGCTCTATCAGGAGTGGAATAATATCCCTGGACGCATAGTCGCCTGCCATAATCAGGTAAAACCCGGTCCTGCATCCCATCGGCCCGAAGTAAATGATCTTATCACCATACTCCTTATGGTTTCTTAAAAATGTAGCTGCAAGATGTTCCATCGTATGAACCTCAGCCGTATTCATCACCGGCTCGTAATTTGGCCTCGTCATACGAAGGTCAAAGGTTGTAAGTACATTTCCATTTACATTATCTTTTCTTGACACATACACACCCGGAAGAAGTCTGGTGTGATCTATCGTAAAGCTCGCTATTTTTTCCATATCTGTTTTCTCCTCATATAATATCTTTTAGAAACATAAATGTAAAACCATAATATTTACAGAGTATCTATAATAATTTCACAATCTCACTGACCAAGCGCACACTGTGCTCGATGGCTTTTGCCTCAAACGTCGGATAATCTTCCGTTGCACTGTCATCTGCCTTGTCTGATATAGCTCTTATAATAAGAAACGGAATCTGATTCAGATATGCAGCCTGTGCAATTGCAGCGCCCTCCATCTCCGTACAATAGCCATGGAATTGATCTACAATATGATTTTTTTTCTCTTTATCAGAGATGAATTGATCTCCACTTACCACTCTGCCCTCAAAGACACTGATATCCGGATTTACCCGTTCACAGCACGTCTTAGCCAGAGTCCGCAAACCTTCATCCGCCACAAATACAGACGTATCCATCCTCGGAATCACACCCGGATCATATCCAAATCCGGTGGCATCCATATCATGCTGCAGTGTATCTGTCGATAAAACGATATCTCCTATATTAATATCTGCATTCAGGCTGCCTGCGATTCCTGTATTTATAACCGCATCTATTCCATATTCGTCAACAAGGATCTGTGTACAGATTCCTGCATTTACCTTGCCGATACCGGAGCGGACAACTACTACATCCCTGCCACTCATGGTTCCCTTATAAAATTCCATAGACGCCCGCTGCATGATAGAGACATCTTCCATGATCTCCTTTAACTTGCTGACTTCTTCATCCATTGCACCAATTATTCCAAGCATAGTTTCTCCTTTTTATTTTCTTAACTTTTTGTATTATCAACTCCACATTTTTTCGAGATTATCCTGTGAAGTTTTAATTTTACGCAGGAAACTATCATATATTGATATATCATCGCCGAGTATATCAGCCGCATCCTCTGTCTGCTCTACATCCGCTATATAGATCGGATCAGACACGAAAAATTCATTTAAGATATACATTGCAACATCATGGAGTCTGTCACCCTGACCACTCCGTTTATAATCCTGCATATGCTGTCCCACATCACGTATAAAATAGTGCCATGCCGCAATAAATTGCTGATTTTTCTCCGTACATGGTACATCGATCCATTTCTTCACCTTGATCTTGACACGGTTTTCCTTAATGCATTCTCTGGTTTGCAGGAAATACGAGAATCCTCCCTCGCCATCGTATATTCTGCCAAGTGGAAATAAACGGCATATCCCCGGTCTCACCGTATGGATCGTGCATCTCCCTTCATCATTCAAAAATGCACATCGGTCATTCTCATCCATTTTTAGATTCGGCAGAATCAATCCATCCACCATATTAAGCTCTATCTTCCCACTTTTAAGGAGATCTTCAAAACCTATAACTCTAAAATCTGTCCGTTGAACGCTGTCTTCCATCTTCCGGGTATCCGTATCGCTTTCACCGGACAGGTGGACTCTCAATTTCCACACATCATAAGGATCAAGTACGACGGAGTTTCCCATACCTGTACAGCATTTATAACAGCCCTGGCATCCTCCGGTATCTGCTTTCACCATATCATTCAATCCGTATCTACGACCGTCAGAGATATCCTCCATATTGCATTCTCGAATCATAAATATTCTCCCTTGTCACTGAAAGAGTTCCCACATCAACATACAACTGTAAATTAATATGAGAACTCCTGTTATCAAAAATACTTTTTTAATTTTATCACACATATATGGAGAATTGCAACATGTGCGATCTATCTCTGGTATTGTCTTATATCGACATACCCATCCTCCAGTTCATATATACTAAAATCTCCACGCTGTCCGGCAATAGACTCATCTGTCAGACTCAAAAACAGATACGGCAGCTCATCTTCATCCACGAAAAATCCCCAGACCATTGTCATTGTCTCGCCAGGTTCCAGTCCTGTAATATGGTTTTTTTCTTCAAATGAAACGCCGTTATAGTAATAATCTGAATTCACATAACCGCTATACACCCCATTTGCTATATAGTCCCATTCTCCATCATCTGCATGATCCTCTGCGGAATACACCTGATATCCATTCGAATTTTTTTCAAAACGTTTTATGACAGCGCTGGTGCACATATCTTCAATGTACTTATCTCCCACATTGATGTAATCCACAGTGACAACGATAAGCTTTTCATTAATCTTTTCTGTTTTTACAATCTCATCAACAGACTCCATACCATCACCGGATTTGATATAATTGCGCCTGTTTGGAACCAATTTACCATTTTCATCCAAATATTTATCCATATCAAATCTTGAAACAATCTCAGAATCGAGCAGACTGTAATCATCACAAACCTGCACATCACGCACCTTAACATCAACACAGTAATGGTTAAAATTGGTTATCGGAAATGCCTCTCCAATGTTATGCAGATTTTCCATCTGCGCATCCGTTACAGAATCCATATGTTCCTTTGCCGTCTTTGCATCCATTTCCTTTGCAGCCTGTATCTCTTCCGGAGACATTTGTTCTGATGGAATCGCATGCGCCAGCATATCATAGTCTATTACAATATTTTCCTCATCTGCGTCATCTGTCACCCGCAGGGTAAGACCTTCAACGATCCGAAGAAACTCATCTAAGTCAGCATTTTCGTAGATGCAGGCTTCCATAAATATACCCTGGTCATAAAGAACATACAGCTTATAGTTTGCAACATCAGCCCATACATCCGTCTCATTGTAATGGATGAGGATAGCCTGATGACCGGCAATTGTCATCTCCTCACTCTCCAAAACTGATTGATCGGACACCTTAAACTCCGCATTATCCGGCAATTGATGAAATATCATTGACACATCACCGATACCCCAGTTTACGCTTTCACTATACCCCATAACCACCTTATCCAGTCCGCAATATACATACATTCCCTCCGGGCAGTATGCCACATCCATCGCAAGATACTTCCCTTGCAGTCCATCGTCACTGTCTGTAGCATTTTCCTCGTTCTCACCCACATTATGAGAAATAATTGTCTCAGTCTCATATTTATTCTTATGCTGCAAAGACATTTGATAGAGTTTTGCTCCCGCAGCTGCAACACCTGTTCCCGCCAACAAACAGACAGCAACAACGGCAGCAACATTCCCTCTGATAAAACTTCTCCATTTTGTTCTTTTTTCTGATTCTTCTATATGTTCCTGCACCTCTTTATGTATACGTGTCCTGATATCCTCCGGCATATCAGGAAAATTCTCCCTGATGTTTCTTATATCCATATTCCACGCCTCCTTCCAATTCTTCTCTCATTCTTTTTCTTCCGCGAACCAGCCTCTGTTTAACTGCAGACTCTGTAGTATCTACGATGTCCGCTATTTCTTTAATGCTATAACCCTCAAGATAATACAGTACAATACTGATTCGCTCATCATCCTTCAGATGTTTTAAGGCAGTGTACAATTCTGTATAATCCGAATCCTGCTGATATAACATTTCTCCCTGCCTTGTGTGCAGCTCCTCCAACGATAAAAGCCTTTTCTGCCGCCGTAATATCTGATAACATTCATTTATTAAAATCCGTATCAGCCAGGTTCTGGCATATTTATCCTTTTTTAATGAATGGATCTTTTCAAAGGCTTTTGTAATCGTTTCAGAAATGGCATCCGAACAATCTGCATCGCTATATAAAATTGTCTTTGCAACATGATAAAGTGTCTCTTCAGAGGCAATGATCAGATCGCCAAGTTCCTGTTTTGTCATCGCTTCACTTCCTTCTCCCATATGCCTCATATGTACTTCGCATATACATTTTATATACTTCAGGCATACTCCTGCATATTTTATATCTGTAAACCGGTTTACATACATTAGATGCAGACACAGCAAAAAAAGTCTCTGCATTTTTTATTTTTGTATTTTTTTTTCATTTTTATCTTTTGTTTTTTTATTTGGGAAGAAATTATCATTTATACAACATATATTATAAATAAAAAGTATTAAAAACAATATGAATAAAGAAACTTTTGAACCAGGTGAATATTTTGCTGATCTCCTGAAAGCGAACAGACCCGATGCATATGCCAATATTCGAGGTAATGCCGAAAATCCTATGCTTCATGGAACTGTTATGTTTTATACAACAGAAGATGGTGTTCTTGTAGAATCGATTATATTTGGATTACCAAATGCATTCACTCCTTATTCAAGCAATTTCTATGCCTTTCATATACACGAAAAAGGAGACTGCACACAGCCTTTTGATAAAACCGGAAACCATTATAATCCTACAGACAGCCCACATCCTGAACACGCAGGGGATATGCCCCCTCTCCTCGGATGCCAGGGATTTGCATATTCTGTCTTTTACACCAATCGCTTCTCCATCCGTGACATCATAGGCAGATCTGTCATCATACACAGCATGCCGGATGATTTTACTACCCAGCCCTCCGGTAATTCAGGGACAAAAATCGGTTGCGGTGTCATACAGAAGATCTGACGAGACAGTTTAACAAGCAATAAAAAAAGGATATTCACTGTCAATAACGACAGCGAATGTCCTCTTTTTATTGTAGATATCCTGTATTATGGATATCTTAATATCTACAGACTATCTTACTTTGCAGCAAGCTCAGCCTTGATTGCTTCTGTCAATGCAGGAACGATCTTGTTTAAGTCACCAACAACACCATAATCTGCTACATCAAAGATAGGTGCATCTGCATCCTTATTGATTGCAACGATGATATCTGACTCTTCCATACCTGCAACATGCTGGATTGCTCCTGAAATACCGATTGCAAAATAGAGCTGTGGACGAACAGTCTTACCTGTCTGACCAACCTGAAGCTCCTTTGGCTTCCAGCCTGAATCAACTACAGCACGTGAACAAGAAACCTGTCCACCAAGTACCTCAGCCAGATCCTCAAGGATCTTGAAGTTCTCTGCTGATCCAACACCACGTCCACCGGATACAAGGATCTTAGCATCCATAATATCCTTAATATCTGAAACTGCCTTAGCAACTTCAAGAATCTCAACATATCTGTTATTTGGTGTAAAGCCAGGATTGTAATTGATGACTTCTGCCTTAGCACCCTCAACCTTATCAAGCTTCTGCATAACGCCCGGACGAACTGTTGCCATCTGTGGACGATTATCAGGACATGCGATTGTAGCAATCGTGTTACCACCAAATGCCGGACGAGTCATAAGAAGCTGATTATGCTTCTGCTCTTTGCCTGGAATTGGATTGATTGGGAAATCACCAATCTCAAGTAATGTACAGTC
>JBJEJF010000003.1:66163-70034 GCA_051877775.1 Wujia sp. | reverse complement strand
ACGGTAAAGGATTTTCTGATAACAGATACGGGAATTAAGCAGGTTATTTTTAATGTGTTTAAGGATGAAGATTTTGAAATATACAGTAGTATATTAGGAATATAAATGGATTATGAAACGGGCATATCTTTATACAAAAGAAATCGATAGATTCCAGTTTATCAGAACAACAGGCGTTAACAAATTAAGAATGAAGATAGCACCAAAATATTTTCACTCTTTTATATTACATTTTTTTATGCATTTTCCCATTCAACCATGGAATCAAGGATTGGCTTAAGGATTTTACCTAAATCACTTAATGCATATTCAACTCTTGGAGGATATTCTGCAGACGGGAATGAGAAAATAGGTCAAATCTCAATTTAAGTATTTAAAACTGAAGAAATCGGAAAACAGCCTTCGGGTTCCTTGGAATCTGAAGGTTTTTCTATATGGAAAATTTTTATCTTGATAATAGTCCGAAATCGTACTATAATGCCATTGCGAGGTGACAATCATTATGAACATCAGACAAAGATTAAATGAAAAATATAATGAACTAAATGGATTATATCATGATATTAGCATGAAACTTGGTTTGTCAGACAGCGAATCGATGGTTATGTATATGCTTTATGACACACAGGAACCATTGACACAAAGCGATATTGTGAAGGCTACCGGATTAAGTAAGCAGACGCTTAATTCTGCTATCAGAAAGCTTGAAAGAGAGGGAATCATTATTCTGGAGAAATTGAATGAAAAATCGAAAAAAATCGTGATGACAGATAAAGGGGCGATATTGATTGGGAAAAAGATGAAACCATTAGTTGATATGGAAAATCGAGTTCTAGCTTCGTGGACGGAGGAAGACAGGCTCAAATATCTTGAGCTGATTGAAAGGTTTAAAGAACAATTTGAAAAGGAAGTAAAAGCATATGATAAGAGACAATAGAATTCAGCTATCAGATCACTTCACATACAAAAAGCTGTTTCGGTTTGTTTTTGCTCCGATATGCACCATGCTCTTTACGTCTATTTACGGCATTGTAGATGGCTTTTTTGTGTCAAATTATGTAGGAAATACAGCATTTGCTTCACTCAATCTGGTTATGCCTTATATTATGATGATTGCATCAGTCGGATTTATGTTCGGTTCGGGCGGGAATGCATTAGTATCGTTGCATCTGGGACTTGATGAGAAAAAGAAAGCGAATGAATACTTTTCACTCATTGTTTATACGCTGATAGGAATAGGCTTGGTTCTCGCGGCTGTTAGTTTCTTTCTTGCACCGGGCATTTCGAAGCTCCTTGGTGCAAGTGAAGCAATGCTTCCCTACTGTGTGCTGTATCTGAGAATTAATATGATCGGCGTTGTTTTTTTCATGCTGCAGAACCTGTTCCAGAATTTTTTGATTACTGCGGAAAAACCGAGAACCGGATTTGCCATAACTTTGATAGCAGGATGCACGAACATGCTGCTTGACTGGATTTTAGTAGGGATATGTGGTTTGGGTATAGCTGGAGCGGCATGGGCAACCGTTACCAGTCAGATTGTGGGTGGGGCTGTTCCATTTATCTATTTTACGGTTTCAAGATCCGGTATCTTGAAATTGACAGGTACAAGGTTTGAAGCGAAAGTAATTGCCAAAACCTGCGGTAATGGTGTGAGCGAATTTTTGTCAAATGTATCGGCGTCTATTGTTGGATTTTTATATAACCTGCAATTCATGCATTATGTGGGAGAAAACGGCGTATCCGCTTATGGTGTTATCATGTATGTATCTTTTGTATTTGTGGCGATATATATTGGATATTCTATGGGGGTCGCACCGATTATTGGGTTCAATTATGGAGCAGGGAACAAATCGGAGCTTCAAAATATATTCAGAAAAAGTGTTGTGGTTCTCATAATTACCAATATGACAATGTTTGTTATGGCGGAAGTCTTAACAGTACCCATGGCAAAGATATTTGTCGGATATGATCATGCACTGAACGAATTGACTGTGCGGGGAATGAGGATTTATTCTGTCGCCTTTTTGGTAATGGGATTTAATGTGTTTGCATCTGCTTTTTTTACGGCATTAAGCAATGGGAAGATATCGGCGATCTTGTCTGTAACCCGTACATTGATTTTGCAGTTGGTCATGATATATTTGCTGCCGGTGTTATTAGACGTGGATGGACTTTGGGCAGTGGTGGTAGTAGTTGAAGGGATCAGTTTGATAGTGACAGTTTATTATATCCTTAAAAATCGAAATAAATATGGTTATATGTAAATGTTTTTATGCAGGAATCAGATATAACCGTTAAGCAGGATACATTGTTGAGGAATTCGACAAATTCTTTTTTATGGAGAGATGTCATGAAAGTAGTAAAAAGAATTGTGTGAACCAATATCCCATTTGATCGTATCTGCTATTATATTTGTTGTTACAGTGTTGATATTTATATGTTCAATTCGAAAAGAACATAGGATATAGCAACGAAAAAGTGCATTTCATCTATAAATTATGGCATTATATCGATGTATTATTGCATCGGTATGATGCTTTTATTATATTGTAAAACAGAAGGGAGAGATATATAAAGATGAAAATAAAATCCAAGAGATCGCTGAAAAATTACATACAGTGCAATCGTTTTTAATGGAGTACTTGGTATATATGGATTTAAAAATTGGAGATTATAGAACTATGCGTAAATTAAAACTGGTGGCATTGCCTTGCCTGTGTGCAGATGTATTTGATGGAACGAATGAGATAAGGCCCGGGGGTGAAGCTTTGAACTTTGCAGTTCATGCATCAAAGTTTGAGGCGGTTGACGTTTCTTTGTTCGGAATAGTTGGAGATGATGCATATGGAAAAGTGATTTTTGCATCTATTGCAGATAAGCGGATCAACACAGAGCATGTCAGAGTAGAAAAAAATGGTATTACAGCTAATAACCGAACCTATCTCACCCCCGAGGGAGACAGGTATTACAAGGATGATTCATGGAATGGTGAGATTCTGGATAACATTGTATTAAATGATGAGGAGGTAAAATGGATTTTGGATGCGGATGTTGTGTTCGTTCATTTCTGGGCATCCTGTTTTTCGCAGATTCTTGAATTGCGGAAAAAGCATGAGTTTAAGCTGGCAGTGGATTTTGACGTTTACAGGGATTTTGAAGATATGAAACAGTATGCACCATATGTGGATTTCTTTATGATAAGCGGGGAGGAAAAGTTGTTGCCACATTTTGAAGCATATTCGAATACATATGATGGACTTTTTAATATGTCGATGGGCGAAAATGGAAGTGTTACCTATCATAAAGGTCTGAAATACAAGGTATTTGCGCACCCAGTATCCAAGATCGTAGATACAACAGGCTGTGGGGACAGTTATCATGCCGGTTTTGTTTGTTCATATCTCTTGCATGGAGATATTGAGCAAGCGATGCATGATGGTTCAGAGCTTGCTGCGGAAACGTTGAAACATTACGGGGGATTCTAGTGTAAAACAATCGTTTAAGGATTGTGGGGTATGATGTGGGATAGGAATATGAGATTTGATTCGCTAAATCTTATTTATAGTATGGGAAATACGGGCGAAAAATTCAAACAAGCCAAAATACCCGTAATTGACAGCAAGTCAGTACGGGTCCGGAAGCAAAACAAGCCAAAATACCCGTAATTGACAGCAAGTCAGTACGGGTCCGGAAGCAAAACAAGCCAAAACACCCGTAATTGACAGCAAGTCAGTACGGGTCCGGAAGTAAAACAAGCCAAAACACCCGTAATCGACAGCAAGTCAGTACGGGTCCGGAAGCAAAACAAGCCAAAATACCCGTAATTGACAGCAAGTCAGTACGGGTCCGGAAGCAAAACAAGCCAAAACAC
>JBJEJF010000003.1:2035-66063 GCA_051877775.1 Wujia sp. | reverse complement strand
ATTGACAGCAAGTCAGTACGGGTCCGGAAGCAAAACAAGCCAAAACACCCGTAATAAGAGCTCGGAAATTACGGACAATAAAGAATCGTTATGATGAAGGGAATTGAAGGATCAATATTTACATATAAGATTCGATTAACAATAACGATGAACTGGAGGGAAGATTGTGGAGTTTATATTAAGAGCATGGAAAAAGGAAGACGCAGAGTCGGTTGCCGTAGCTGCCAACAATGAGAAGATAGCGCGGAATCTGAGAAATGTATTTCCATATCCTTATGCCCTTGCGGATGCAGAGTGGTACGTAAATGACTGTATTGCACATGGAGAGGAACACCAGATTACAAGAGCGATCGTTGTAGACGGAAAGGCAGTTGGAAGCATCGGAATTTTTGTTAAGGATGACGTATATGAGAAATCCGGCGAGCTTGGATATTGGCTTGCGGAGGAATGCTGGGGTAAGGGTATCATGACGGAGGCGGTAAAAAAGATCTGTCGGGAAGCCTATGACAAGTTTGATATCGTACGGATTTTCGCAGAACCATTTGCACATAATATGGGTTCAAGACGTGTTCTGGAAAAAGCAGGATTTACATGTGAGGGTATCATGCGTGATGGCGTGTTCAAGGGAGGAATGGTGTATTCGTATTGTATGTATTCTCTGCTGAAAGATGAGGTTTGTTAATAGAGGAGAAATCAGAATTACAGGGAGGTTTGGAAGATGGAAAATAACCCGGAAATAAGACAAATCAAGCCGGAAGAACGGGAAGATGCACTACGTCTTGTTCAGGAAGTGTTTATGAAGTTTGAAGCGCCGGAGTATGACGAAGAAGGCGTGCAACATTTCATATCGTTTATCCATGATGAAGAGCAAACAAAGGCACTTGAAATGTATGGTGCATTTACAGGAGATAATGTAATCGGAGTTCTTGCAATGCGAAAGCGGGGTACACATATAAGTCTGTTTTTTGTGGATGAAGCATATCATAGACAGGGGATTGGCAGGGCGCTGTTTGAATATATGCTGCGAACAAACAATCAGAAAAAAATCACTGTAAATGCGGCTCCATATGCGTTGAAAATATATGAGAAACTTGGATTTGTTGCAACGGATATGGAGAAGACAGAGGATGGGATACGCTATACGTCCATGAAATATATAGGGAAATAAACAAATATTAAAAACGGAGGAATAATTTATGGAAAGTTTAACGAGGATTCAAAAGATATTTAATGTATTTAAGGTGTTGACAAAGGTTGCGATGATTATATCGATTGTATGGGGCGTGCTTGCGTTGCTTGGCGCAGCATGTGGCATGGTATGGAGAAACGGGGGCACGGTTGTCGGAGCTGATTTCGACGTATTGCGGGAATTGACACACACGGCCGCTCTGGATGAAATGACAGCGAGATTACTGTCAGATGCAGTGTTTGCATTAACTGATGTGATTTTATTTGGCTTTGCATATGCTTATTTCAGAATCGAGCAGGAGGATGGAACGCCTTTTACACAGAAGGGTGCGGACACGATCAAAAAGCTTGGTATTAGGATCATTGTTCTGCCATTGGTTGCAGTTGTTATAGCCCAGATTATTTATGAATGTTTCGGCGTGGGTGTATATGAGGACTGGAGTGATGATGGAAGTGTCACATTAGGTATTATGCTTATACTGGTTTCAATGGTATTTCGGTATGGCGCAGAGCTTGAGAAAAAGTAATTCAGGGAGGGAAACATATTGATTCTGGTTATTAATACATTAGAGAATGAGCAGGCAATCTGTGCTTTGGATAGTGAATTAAAGTCCGGCGGTTTTCAATACGAAATTGTTCATACTGCCGACAAGAAAATAAATAATTGTATCGGATGCAATTACTGCTGGCTAAAGACGCCGGGAATCTGTACAATTAAGGATGATTATGAAAAGATCTTGAAGAAGATCATAAAAGCAGATCAGATGTGGATCGTAGCAGACACACATTTTGGATTTGTTTCTTATAAAGGGAAAAATATTGTTGACAGATTAATGCCTGTCGTAACAATGAATCTGCATATCAAAAACGGACAGATGCGGCATGTGCTAAGATATCGTAAGGCACCGGATTTTGGCGTTATTTATCAGGGAGATGGAGACAAAGCATATCTGAACCGCTGGGTCAAGAGGGTTGCGGTTAATTTTGCCAGTAGATCGTTAGGTGCTTATTCTATGGATGAGATACAGGAGGTAGAAAATGCATTTGTTGATTATTAATGGAAGTCCCCGGATTCAGAAATACAGTAACACAGATAAAATCATATCATCTTTTGTCAAGGGCTTCTGTGAAAATGGTAATACATACGAATTGTACTCTATTTCAAATCGCTCTGAATGGGAGGACGCAAAAGCGGCATTTGCCGAAAACACGGAGATTCTGATAGCAATTCCCCTTTACGTCGAAAATATTCCGGGCATTTTATTGGAATTTATGGAAACACTTCCTGTGAAAGAAGAACCGGGCACCAGAATATCATTCATTTTGCAGAGCGGATTTGCAGAAGGGTGTCAGCTTCGATGTGGCGAGGCATTTTTGGAAAGACTGCCGGCATTTTTGGGTTGCACATATGGAGGTACTCTGGTAAAAGGTGACAACTTTGGTATTCGGATCATGGAGGGTGATAATCTTACAAAGATGCTGAAACCATATGAGGACATGGGCAGGGTATTCGCAGAAAAGTCGGGATTTGACAACGAGGAAGCGAGAGCATTTACAGGGCCGGAGGTATTTTCAAAGTCGATGCAGATACTTCTTCAGCTTATGTTCAGGACATTTGCAAAGCGTTCGTTTAAGAAGGTTGCAAAGAGCTGGGGATGTACAAGACCGATTACGGACAGACCATATGAGTAGATGGGGAATTGCCGGAATCGAAAAAGAAATCCTGAGTTGGATGCGGATGGAAAACCTGTGATCACGCAGCAATATTTGGTAGATAAGAGGGGATAAATATGAGAATACAACCGGTTAAAGTAGAAGATGCGAAGGAGCTGCTTAGTATATATGCACCATATGTTCAAAATACAGCGATATCATTTGAATATGATGTTCCTTCTTTGGATGAGTTTCGTGATAGAATAAAAAGGATTTCGAGCTGTTATCCATATATAAAGGCAATGAAAGACAATGTAATTCTGGGTTATGCTTATGCGTCGACCTTTAAGAGCAGACAGGCTTACGACTGGTCTGTAGAGGTGACGGTGTATGTCAGACAGACGGAAAGAAGAAAAGGGATAGGGAAAAGCCTGTATGAAGCATTGGAGGAGACTCTTGTGAGGATGGGCATTTTGAATATGAATGCCTGCATTGCGGTACCGAAGGAGGCAGATCCGCATCTTACAATGGATAGCATTTATTTCCATGAGAAAATGGGCTTTATGCCGGTAGGAACATTTCATGACAGTGGCTATAAATTTGATACATGGTACGATATGATTTGGATGGAAAAAATGATAGGGGAGCATACAGTAAAACAGCCAAATGTAAAATTCGGAGAGTGGAATATTGGCTAGTGCTATTAAGCGAAGATTGGAGAGTCGGACACACATGGAAAAATCAATTATAATATATGGAACATGTTATGGAACAACACAAAGGTATGCAGAAGAGTTGGCAGGAAGAACCGGTATACAGGCAGTCAGCTATGAGCAGGCAGAGATACCGGAAGATTGCGGGACAATTATTTATTTTGGTGCTTTATATGCAGGAGGAGTAAAAGGACTCAGGGAAACACTTCCGGCAATCAGCAGAATTACATATAAAAAGCTGGTTATCGTGACAGTGGGACTTGCAGATGTAGATAATGAGGAAAATATTCACAATATACGAACATCTTTATCGAAGCAGCTTCCGCCTGATGTGTACGAAAAGGCACATATATATCATCTTCGGGGTGGCATTGATTACAACAGACTTAATTTTATGCACAAAACGATGATGAAGATGTTATATGCAAAGGCAAAAAAGATCCCTGCTGAAGAACAGAATGCGGAAGTAAAAGCAATGATAGAGACATATGGAAAACAGGTGGATTTTGTTGATTTTGATGCACTTGATGTGATAAAATCGAAAGAGGTGTAAAATCATAATGGGGAGGTTATGGTATGAAACTGTTGATTAAACAGAGAGTGTTTTCATGGAGCGACACATACGATGTGTATGATGAGTCCGGGAATTCTATATATTATGTAAAAGCTGAGTTTTTATCTCTGGGTCACAGATTACATGTATATGACCATACGGGCAATGAAATCGGTTTGATTAAAGAGAAACTTTTCTGTTTGTTCCCCACATTTGAGATAGAGATAAATGGATCTGTACAGGGGAAAATCATGCGAAAGTTTTCTATGTTCCGTCCGAAATATGAGGTCGATTATAAAGGCTGGAGCGTGCAGGGAGATTTCATTGGATGGAATTACGACGTATATGGTATCGGTCAGGTTGCGCATATCAGAAAAGAATGGTTGAACTGGGGCGATACATATGTAATTGATATTTTAAATCCTGCGGATGAATTGGCGGGGCTTTTACTTGTAATTGCGATTGATGCAGCAAATTGTTCACAAAACGGAAATACATGATGTGAGCCAAAAATGAGAAAGAGAGGAAGTAACCATGGAGACAAATAAGATACCTTACAAGATTTATCTTGAAGAACAGGAGATGCCAAAACAGTGGTATAATGTGAGAGCTGATATGAAGAAGAAACCGGCTCCGATTCTGAATCCGGGAACATTACAGCCGGTCACGGAGGAAGAACTTTCTGCAATTTTCTGTAAGGAACTTGCAAAGCAGGAGCTTGATGACACGACACCATATTTTGATATACCGGAAGAAATAAGGGATTTTTATAAAATGTATCGTCCTTCGCCATTGGTGAGAGCATACTGTCTGGAAAAGAAACTTGATACCCCTGCACATATATATTATAAATTTGAGGGAAATAATACATCAGGCAGCCATAAGCTGAATTCTGCAATAGCGCAGGCATATTATGCAAAGAAGCAGGGACTTAAGGGTGTGACGACAGAAACAGGAGCAGGTCAATGGGGAACAGCACTTTCCATGGCATGTTCATATTTTGATATGGATTGTCAGGTTTATATGGTGAAGTGTTCTTATGAGCAAAAGCCGTTTAGACGGGAGGTTATGAGAACATATGGTGCCAATGTAACACCATCTCCGTCGATGAATACAAACGTGGGAAGAAAGATCAATGAAGAATTTCCGGGAACAACAGGAAGTCTTGGCTGTGCTATATCGGAGGCAGTTGAGGCAGCAGTTTCACAGGATGGATATCGGTATGTCCTTGGATCTGTATTATCACAGGTACTTCTGCATCAGTCCGTAATTGGTCTTGAGACCAAATCTGCGCTTGATAAATATGGCATAAAAGCGGATACAATCATAGGCTGTGCCGGTGGTGGTTCCAACCTTGGAGGACTTATTTCGCCGTTTGTGGGAGAAATGCTCAGAGGAGAAGCAGACTATAGGATCATAGCTGTGGAACCGGCATCCTGCCCAAGCTTAACAAGAGGTTCATATGCCTATGACTTCTGTGATACAGGTAAGGTTTGTCCGCTTGCAAAAATGTATACGCTTGGAAGCTCATTTATACCATCTGCAAATCATGCGGGCGGATTACGGTATCATGGTATGAGTTCAGTTGTTTCTGAACTTTATGATCAGGGATATCTGGAGGCAAGAAGTGTAGAGCAGACAGAGGTGTTTAAAGCTGCTGAAATGTTTGCAAGGGTAGAAGGAATCCTTCCTGCACCGGAGAGCAGTCATGCAATTAAGGTTGCTATCGATGAGGCACTCAAGTGCAAGGAAACCGGAGAGGAGAAGAATATCGTATTTGGTCTTACAGGTACAGGTTACTTTGATATGGTGGCATACCAGAGATATAATGATGGTGAAATGTCAGATGTTATCCCTACGGATGAGGATATTGCAGAATCATTAAGCAAACTTCCGAAAGTAAATCTGTAGATATATATTTATGATATAATCATGTTCTATACGGGAAGCTGTTGTGCTTCCCGTATAAGACAATATTGTTTCAGATCAAAATGTTTCTCAAGAACACCGTACACCTTAAATCCAAATTGCTGGTAGAATGCCACATTTTTGGGATTGTGTGTCTCCAGAGAGATCATCAGCTTGTGTAAATCCGCATATTGGATGGCCTCGTTTACGAGCGTGGCTGCGATACCATGATGCTGCATGTCGGGGTCCACTGCCAGATAGATGATATGTATACGGTTTTTCTCGTGCAGCTGGTCGGTCCAGCTGGAATTCAGATAATCCCTTCCCATAATAAAATTAAAGAATGTTTTCAGAGAATGATCTTCTTTGATCAGATAACCATCAGTGCGCAGAGAGGCGAGGACTTCACTGAAATAATGCTTTAACAGATTGTAGGGTTCTGTTTCATCAGAGACAACAAGCACACCATTTAAGTCGGTGCTGTCTGCAAATATCTCACAGGTTTCATAGAATTCCGTCATATCACAGGCAAAAAGCTCCGGCATCAGGCGTTTTCGTACATCCTCATCCGGAATCAGTTCTTCATACAGAGGATCACGGGCAAAACATTTATTTAACAGTTCTTCGAGTTTCGGCAGATCCTCAGGACGGACCTGATATAATTGATTACTTTCCATAATTTTTTAAGTATCCTTTCTGGCAGTATTTAGAAGCTGCTTGATTTCTTCTGTCTTTTCTTTCATCTTCTGAATTTCTTCACGATAAAGTTCAGCCTGCCTGTTATATGCCTGTTCGAGGAAATGGATCTCATCATGGAAATCTGTGTCACCTGACTCGTATTTTGCAAGCAGACTTGTCACAACGTCAAATAGATTCTCGTGTCCGATAATTCTTCCGCAACCCCATTTCAGACGTTCTGCAGGTTGGTGCAATGCGTTTTCGGTAAAATGCTCATAAACAGCTTTTTCAAAAGAAAAGGCATAGGCATTATTATCCATCTCGTATAGTTTACGTAATGCCGCAGATATCTTGCCTTCTCTCAGATTCTTCAGGGCACCGGACAGCAGGCGCAGATGATCTTGCAGGATTCCGTGTGGAAATAGTACGTTTCCGTGCCAGTCGATGCGTACGAAGGTATCCTGTTCTTTTAAAAATGCATCCAGTAGTATATGTTCCAGGCTGCGGCTTTGAGCGAAGATCTGTTCAGCCTTGGCTGTTGTACCTTCTTTTTGCGCCTGTACATACGCAAGGTTTAGGTTTTTTACTTTACTGTATACTGAAACTGCGATCTCGGCAGATTCTCGCAGACTTGCCAGAAGTTCGTCTCCGGCTGCACTGCACGGTACATACCAGTCAGATTCCAGCTTTTGGGCAGCTTTTTCCAGAACACTGCTGAAGGAGAGTGGAACGACAGCAGTTTTATCAATTGCCATCAGGAGCAGGCCAAAGAGCTCGTGGTGCATACGATAAACATCTTCGTCATAGAATTCATCGTTGTCAAATTGTGAGTGATAATTGGTTTCCATAAAACTGCCACCCGTAAAATCGTTGACCATGGACGGGATGCCTGATATTGCGATGGAGAAGTCGTCTGACCAGGTCTCAATGGGCGCTGTTACTCTGGTTTCTTCCGGGTAGGCAGATGTCAGTGCAGGAAGGTCTTCCAGGAAGCTTTCAAGGTAAGGAACATATTCCCATGTACTGCGGATTCGGGCGCGGGTTCCGTGTGCCAGAGCCGGCAGCTCGAAGTTTAGGTCTGCGATGACATTCCCGCGCCATTCCGGATGGACTGTAAATACCTGTTCAAAGGCGCCGGTGGACCAGTCAAAAGGCGAATCGCTCACACCCCATTCTTCGGCCGCCATGGCGCAGAATGTCAGCGTATTTTCCGGCTGATAACCGATTTCAAGTAATGTTTTTCCGATATTGAGCATCATGGCGATGGCTGTATTGTCGTCTTGAAAACCATCAAAGTAGGAATCATAATGCGCAGAAAGCATGATCCGCCGCTCAGGATGACGACCGGGTATCTCTCCGATTATATTATAAGTAGTCTGATTTGGTTTTACCTGCGAAAATGCGTCAAGGGAAACAATGATTTCGCTGTGTTCTTTCAATAATGCTTTCAGTTGATCCGCATCTGTCCGTGAGATGGAAAATGCAGGAGCATCACACGGACCTGAGATGTCCTGGGCATTCAGTGCTGCATCATCTACTTCTCCGTAACCGCCGGTCTGTACTGCAATTACCGCGGCGGCACCTTTCAGATGTGCCTGATAGACAGGATAGTTGATCCACCATTCATCCCTCTGATTGATGTCTATCAGCACCAGTTTGCCAGCCACATCGAGCGCATTGTAATCGGATTTCGTCCCTCTGCCTGCATAGACCAGCGGAAAGCATTTTGGACCATCTGTCATGAATTGGGTCTGATATGCACCGAGCTGAATCATTTGTTGTTTGCCATTTGAATCAGAGAAGAGCAATTCTGCTTTCCGAAACTCCCAGGCATCTACTTGTATTGCATCCTTGTATACCTTCGGAAAACCGATATGTTTCATTTCTTCCGCCAACATGTCGCCTGTGGCGAGTTCTGCGGGAGAACCTGCGGTCCGATAGCCCAGTATGGGGTTAGAACAGATTTTTTCCATTTTTTTTGCAAGCTGATAGGCCCAGCAGATATCCAGATGTTCCATATATTTTTTCTGTGTTACCATATGCTGTCATCTCACTATCATATTATAATTATACTGTTGCTATCATAGCACTGTGTATCATATTTGGCAATTGTACGATGTATTGTTTTCTGGTGGGCGGAGCGAACTTGACAAATTACGACAAAGTATTATTATTAGGACAGATAAAGTAAATGAAACAGCATCTTCGGTTTACAGCATAAGCCGGAGATTTTTTCTTAATATACGCAGGGCTGTATAGTATGAGGGGGATTCCATATGGTATTAAACGGGGATGGATTTAAGAAATCGGAGATATCGGAGGTGACGGAACGTTTACATTCATTACGGGCAAGACAACGTATGTGTCTGTTTGAAATTGACGAGGAAATGTTTCATCAAAGGTATATTCCGCAAAGAAAAGCGAATACAAAGGGGAAAATGAGAGTAACGCTTCTTTGGCTGATTCCCCTTACGGCAGTTGTTGCAAGTATCATTTATTATTTCCTTTATTGTATATTTATATCGAACAATCCTTTGGGAATATTAGTGTGTGTTCTGACTCTGCTTTTCATGATACCAGTCTGCCTGATAGGCTGGGTAAGGGAGATAGGCCTGATTCGATTCTATTATGTGGGGAAAAAGACCGTGTATTATGATCTGGAGAAGATGCGGTCTGAATACAGAGTGGAAGAACTGGAGCGTGAGATCGCTGACATCAATGCACAGATAGAACCCCTCGAGATACGGTGTGTACAGTTAAAAGAAGAACAGAAGAAAATTGAACAGGAAGAGAAGAAAAAACAGACTGCAGAGGAGCAGTTTACAGGGGGACTTCCGGTCGGGAAACGTTTTCTGCTTCGGGAAAACAGGTTGGATGATATCCAGATTACGGAGATAGTGAATTCTTACGATAGAGATATGCAAAAGGTGCGGGAAAATATCAGTAAGGAGGAAGAAAAGATACAGCAATATGAGAAGAATATTATGGAGATCGAAGAAAAATTTTCTGATTCAAAAAAAAGAACACTGGAGGGGATACTAATTATTGGAATCATTGCATTGTTGCAATTTATTCCTGATCGGAGTATGCAGACATTTCTTACAATCATGGCGGTTATTCCGACTTTCATTGTGTTGTTCTTTTATTATAAGGAGTTTCGAGACACCGCTTTTGATTATTATTTTGAACATGATCCTATGATGTTCAAGGATTATGCGTTCCGAAATAGTATGACGACCAATGGGCAGAAGATATCGGAGGCGAAGAAAGAGATCCGATGGATGCAGAAAGAGATCGTATGGCTGGAAGAACAGAAAAATGAAATGATAAAGCTTGGAGCTGAAGAGGGAAGCAGATGAATAAAAATGAATGGAACGGATTGAAAGGAAGCTGGCGTATTTAATGCGTCCGCTTCCTTTTTGGTTATAAGCAAAAGTTATAACAGGCACAAAAAATAACGTATAACGAAATGCATTGACAACAAAATGACCAGAAGTTATAATCATGAAACATAAAAGAAAGAAATAATATATATCATATGGGAAAAATAGGAAATAAATTCAATTATAGATAGTAAAAAAGAAGGAGAAGATGAGTATGGCAATCATCCGGATTCAAGATGTTTCAAAGGAATTTCATACAAAGGATGACACCATTGAGGCATTAAAAAATATATCTCTTGATATTGATGAAGGTGACATTTACGGAATTATCGGAATGTCCGGTGCCGGCAAGAGTACGTTGGTTCGATGTATCAACTATATTGAGATACCGACAAGCGGGACGGTTACGGTTCAGGGTAAAGAACTCGGACAGTTATCGGAGAAAGAGCTTCGAAAACAGCGTGAGCAGATAGGGATGATCTTTCAGCATTTTAATCTGCTGATGCAGAAATCCGTTTTGGATAATGTCTGTTTTCCATTGCATATTCAGGGAAAATCGAAGGCAGAAGCAAAAAAGAGGGCATTGGAATTACTTGATATCGTAGGATTGAAAGATAGAGCCAAGGCATTTCCGTCACAGTTGTCAGGAGGACAAAAGCAGAGAGTTGCGATTGCCAGGGCGCTGGCATCTGATCCGAAGATCCTTCTCTGTGACGAGGCAACCAGTGCATTGGATCCACAGACAACATCATCGATTCTGGAATTATTGAAAGATATTAACAGAAAATTTGGCATCACCATCGTTGTGATCACACATCAGATGTCTGTGGTCCGTGAGATATGTAATCAGGTGGCAATTATGAAAGATGGTCAGATCGTGGAATGCGGAAGGACCATTGATATCTTCAATCATCCGAAGTCTGCAGTTGCCAGAGAGCTGCTGCAGAAGGATGAGAGCAGTGTTTCTGAACAAAACATGCTGCGGACACAACAGCGTATTCAGAACGGAACACGGATACGAATTGTCTTTACCGAGAATTCGGCATTTGAACCGGTGATCGCGAACCTGATACTGACATTTAAAGAACCGGTTAATATCTTAAAAGCTGCTACCAAAAATGTTGGCGGCGTTGCAAAAGGCGAGATGATCCTGGAGTTTCAGGAAAAGTCGGCACAGGTAAAAGCCATGGAACAATACTTGAAGGACAGAGGGCTTGAACTGGAAGAATTGACGCCGGAGGAAAACGGAGGTGATACACATGTGGACTGAACAGATTACGGAAATGATAATACATGGAATATTTGAGACACTTTACATGACTCTCGTTTCCACTATCTTTGGATATGTGTTTGGACTTCCCATGGGGGTACTCCTCTGTATCAGCGATAAGGATGGTCTGAAACCCAATGCAGTTCTGTACAAGATACTGGATGTTATCGCCAATATTGTCCGGAGTATTCCATTTTTGATATTGTTGATTTTATTAATACCATTTACACGATTGCTGCTTGGAAAGAGCTATGGTTCAACGGCAACAATCGTACCGCTTGTTGTGGCAGCAATCCCGTTTATCGCCCGAATGGTAGAGTCTTCATTAAAAGAAGTTGATAAAGGCGTCATTGAGGCGGCAAGAGCTATGGGAGCCGGAAATGGAAGAATTATTTTCAGGGTCTTGCTTGTAGAAGCAAGAACTTCATTGATCACTGGAGCGACCATTGCCATAGGAACAATTCTTGGATATTCCGCAATGGCAGGTACCGTGGGAGGCGGAGGTCTTGGGGATATTGCAGTCCGCTATGGATATTACCGGTATCAGACAGATATCATGTTGGTCACTGTTGTTCTTCTGATTGTGCTGGTTCAGATTTTTCAGTCAGTTGGAATGCTTGTTGCAAACAGACTGGACAGAAGAAGATAGATAACAGATTGTACAATGTTCATTATATTTTATTTACATGAAACAAAAACGTATGCCGTTTTTGATATAGAAATAATGTCAAGAAAGAGAGGAATTTAATATGAAAAAATCTTTAAAAAAATTATTGTCACTGGCGTTAATAGGAACTTTCGCACTGGGATCATTCACAGGGTGCGGAAAGAAAGAGGAGGAAAACAAAACAATTAAGATTGCGGCATCGGCTACACCGCATGCTGAGATCCTTGAGTATGCCAAGGATAAGCTGAAGGAAAAAGGATATGATTTTGAGGTTACTGTATTTGATGACTATGTACGTCCGAATGAGGTCGTAGAAAGTGGAGAGTTCGATGCGAACTATTTCCAGCATGTTCCGTATCTGGACAGCTTCAATGAGGAGAAGGGTACACATCTTGTAGTAGCAGGAAAGATACATTATGAGCCGTTTGGTATCTATCCGGGCACAAAGAAGAGCCTTGATGACATCGCGGATGGTGATACTATTGCTGTACCAAATGATACAACAAATGAAGCAAGAGCCCTTCTGTTATTGCAGGATAATGGTATCATTACATTGAAAGATGGCGTTGGCCTTGAAGCAACCGTAAATGATATTGCATCTAACCCGCACAATATTAAAATCGTAGAGCTGGAGGCAGCACAGGTTGCCAGAGTTGTCGATGAGACTTCTTATGTTGTCTTAAATGGTAACTATGCACTTGAAGCCGGATTCTCAGTTGCCAAGGATGCGCTGGCATATGAGAAATCAGATTCTGAGGCTGCGAAGACATATGTAAATGTAATTGCAGTAAAGGAAGGAAATGAAAATAACGAGGCAATCAAGGCACTGGTAGATGTTCTGACATCAGATGACGTAAAGAATTATATCAACGATACTTATGATGGTGCGGTTATTCCATTTGAAGAGTAATAAAAAGTTTATATAATGAAAATTACAGGGCTGTCACTTTTATTGAATGATAATTCGTAAAGCGGCAGCTCTATTTTTGTTTTTCTATGAAAAAACCGATTTAAATTCATATGTTGTGGTGGTACAATATGCGCAAAGAGCAGTACCGGGACAGGAGGAAGCATTCAATGAAACATATTATAAGAATGGTACACAGACTGACAGATGATCAGACAGGTGTTTATTTTTCCTGCGAGGAGAACGGCCAGGTGCTTTTTGCATCAGATCTGAAGAAAAACGGCATGCTGCATATTAATGATAAAGATGGAGCTCCGCTTCAGACACAGGCATTGTATCTCTTTGACGCATCCACACAGACACCATTGATCAGCTTTATGCCGGATCTGGATAAGTATGCGGGAACATTTTATGATGCATACAATGCGCCGATCGGTAATGTATTTCCTGTTGGAACAGGTTGTGACAGATATTATGTGGCTAATGTTTATGGACATGAGTATGCGTGCTATACATGGGCGGTCGGAACAGCTCCATGTATGATGTTTTATGAAAAAGGCATTCAAAAGGCCATGTTGGTGGAGGATAAGTTATCGGTTAATCAGATGTATTCTATGACAATACATATTGCGGATGATGAGAGTCTGGTCATGTTCTGTATATTGGGACTTGTATATCATCAATTTGAGAACGTAAGGAATCTGAACAGTAGATTCCGGCGTGCATTTATCAGAAATGGATGGAGTATATCGTTTTGTGAACATGAAGCTGATTATCAGTTTGAGATTCCGATTAAAGGCGCAGGAAAAACAAAATATGATCTTGACTTTCTGAGACAATTTTATCCTGCAGAGACTTTCCCGTATCAGGATGGAGAAGTGACAGTAGGTTCTGTTATGCGGGAGATGGGACATGGATTTAAAGAGGCTGCCGGGGAAGCATGGACAGAAGATAACCTGAAACAGAGTCTCAGGAATCCGGTGGCAATCATACTGTTAGTTGGCTGCCCTCTGATTATGGCAATTATTGGTGGATTTGTCGGATCGTCCATGCTTGCCGTGTTTGGTTTGGATATCGCTGATTACAGCTCTGGGGTAAAGTTTATTATTGGGTTCTTATTTTTTGGCTTGATTGGCTGGGGTGGCGAGGGGTTTTTTCTCCTGTTTTTCAAATGGCTGGTATCGGTATTTGAAAAACAAAAATAAAATAAGGGGGATATAAAGTGGATACAACAGTACAAAAGTTGAGCGATGAACAGATTGTAAGAAAAATACGCAGTTATCAGAGAAAAGTAAAATGGACAACATATTTTCCGGTTCTATTGTACTTTTTACCATTTATTTTATTTGTATCAAGTCCGTTTACGCATATTTTTAATTCTGACACCAGTGTCTATTTTATTCTGGGTTCAGTTGCTTTGATTGTTCTGGCGGTTATTATTACCAGAGGAGAGAAAAAAGCAGTTAAGAATATGAACAGATTTGTCGGGGATCATGTAGTAAAAGAGATTATTGAAGAAAGGATTGAAATAAAGAAATATGTTCCGGATAGTTTTCTGAAGAGATCTTATATTGAGAACTCCAATATCGTTCCGAGGTTTGATTTGATCAGTGGTTCAGATTATATCGAGGGGATTTACAAGGGTGTTGAGCTTGTATACTGTGATCTGGAATTAAGAAGACGTGAGGAAAGGGAGCATGATGGAAAAAAGCGTCATGAAACCATTACTGTATTCCAGGGGCATTTTATAAGTCTGAAAATGAGCAAAAAGATGGACGGTTACGTCAAGATAAAAGAAAGAAAAAATCCGTGCAAGAAAAAAGGATTTTTTGCTGATGTTGTAGAGGGAATCGCCGGGATGGTGGGGATTGATGTAAATAAACATAAGATTGAAGTCGAGAGTGCGGCATTTAATAATCAGTTTGAAATCAGTACCAATAATGATGAGATGGCATTTTACATCCTCACACCACAGTTTATGGAGAATATTATAAAAGCGGATGCACTTGCGGATGGATATACCAATATCAGATTCAAGGGTACGGATGTAGATATTTCTATCAATAACGGAAGGGATTCCTTTGGAATAGATAAGACTATGTACAGTGTGAAACGGCTTGAGGAAAGCCGCGATAACATGAGAAGGGATCTGGATGTAGTTCTTGCCATCGTGGACGAGATACTGGAAAAGGACAGATTGTTTGAATAGCCTTATAAATAGGACAGGATGCCACGTTTTGTAATGTATATTAACGTGACATCCTGTTTTCTGTTGAAATGTGTTTAATTATATATAGAAATTCCGTATTTTATTCTTCTGTAGAATTTGTAGATAATGGTTCCAATTAGTGTTACGACGATGCATAATGTAGAGCCAACACCGATAACGGCTTCAACTATAAAGAAAATCCATATTAAAAAATCCATTTTTATCATCCTTTCAAATTATTTTTACGCACGCAAACAAACCCATGCTTCCACGGGCACATAAAAATACTTTGAAATTATTTTTGACCATCCTGATGGTGGATGTATTTCAGAATTACAGCATTTGTAAAAGATGTAATGCGTTCTTCAGGACGCAATGCTGATTCGGTATCCGATATGTCGGGATCAAAATCAGGACATAAAGACAGAAAATGTGATATTTTCAGATAAGATTGGTTTATGACACGTTTGGGACCGCGAACCAATGCGGTG
The DNA here is from genome assembly GCA_051877775.1 of Wujia sp. Classification (GTDB taxonomy): domain Bacteria; phylum Bacillota; class Clostridia; order Lachnospirales; family Lachnospiraceae; genus Coprococcus_C. Next base: position 50,443 of record JBJEJF010000003.1, on the reverse strand, counting down.
ATATTACCTGTCCCCAGCATCCTTGCTGTGCATATCTCGCCGTTGACAGGTCTTTCTCCATATTGTGTAATCTGTGCATTGTAGGTACTGGAGACTTCGCCCGTACCAAAAGCTTTTGCTTTTTTATCTTCAGAAAAAAGGCAGCCAAAGAAGAGAATACAGATAGCCATTATAAGACAGATTATGCGTTTTTTTCTGTTTGGCATATATGGTTCCTCCTTCTTAGCTATAGGGTTGCAAAAACCTGCTTTAATAGGTATGATTATACTCCATGTAAAATGCATCTGCAAGAAAAATGACATTTCGGGGTTCTGCAGTATTTAAAAGTGATTTACAGTTGATATTCGGTATGCTACAATGCAGACGAAGTGAAAAATTTATACAATTATATGAATAAGAATAATATGTGGCAATACGGGAGAAAACCTATGAACAGCAACAATTATAAAAATAGATTATTTGGATTTACACTTACGACAACCATTATAGATGGAATGATTTCACTGGGTTTGGTCTTTATGGTGGGATTTGCTTTTTTTTTAATGTCTGAGTCGTCAGAATTGATTGGAGAATCAGCAGACATGGTATCAAATGCACGTGAACATAATCTGACCGGAGGATATGAGATGATGTTTGGAATGGGTGGTGGATTTGTTGGATTTATGGGTTCGATTATAGGTATGGTTATGTTGAGCGTGACCATCTTTCTGCTTGTGCTCATGCTGATTATCACGATCCATGGTGTAATTGTCTGTGTGAAAGCATCAAAGAGATTTGTGATTGACAAGAATAAATATGTAAAGGCATACAAGAGGGACAGCATAGTCAAAATAATAATTCACGGACTTTTTGCATTTATAGTATTTGCGTCTGTGTTTACGGTGGACTCTCCCTCTGTTATGGCAATACTCATTGGCTGTTTGTTGATTATAGTATTAGGCTTCAGCGTTGCAAATCTAATAACGGTAAGGTATATCTGATTCCTGCCTTACTCCGGTCAGAGAACTATGATGAAAGCTTGAATTTTTTTTCTGCGTATTCTTTTTCAGTCTGTAATCTTCTTTTCCGTGCTTTGTTCTGGCTGATAAATGCAATAGTATAGAAAAAAATGGTCAACACAGCAGATACGATCAGTGCGATCCATAATTCTCCCTGGAAAAACAGGAACGACATGATGAGGCAGATGGCACCTAATATAGACATGGCAAGAGATAAGGGAGTCTCTTTTAATATAAATAATCGCATATAAAATCCTCCAACATTCTAATCTGTGAAAAGTATAAATCTATTGTAGTAAAAAATCAATAAAATCTGAATTATAGATATAATTAGAATTTCATATATATATGGTAAAGTTTATTAATATTACTTTATTATTTACTCTGTTTAATATATAATTATATAGAATAAATTATACGGGTGGGGGGATTTTATGAGGTCTACATCTTTAAGTCTTGATGGGCTGCTGATCGGATTTTTACCAAATGTTATATTTTTATACTTGATTATGATTGTATTGATAGTGCCAATCATATATAAGTTGATAAAAGTCAGACATAAAAGGGGAATAGATCGTTTTTTAAAAACAGCGGTTATACCGGTAGTCTATGGTATAATTTTGATTGCACTGGGATATTTTGGGATGCTCAGTGCGATGAAATATACGCATGGAACTGAAAAAACGATAGCAACGGTTATTGATAAGGATACAAAAGTCAGTGTCTCTCGCAGTCGAGGAAGAAGACGTTCTCACAGAACATACATATATACGCTTCAATACACAGACAATAATGTTGAGAAAAAGGTGAAAATACGTACAAAATTGTTGACTAAAATTGATGAGGGTGACACTCTGGAGATCTACTATGTGCCGGATGAAAATGATGAGGACTATAATCATACAGTTGTTGCTGTGGAATTTGAAAAGGCTTATGCAAGTAAATATCTCACAGTTGGAATGATATCCTGTTTGTTTGGCCTGGCACTTTTGATTATATTTAAAATAAGGCAGGATGCTATAGAAAAAGGACTTCCAACAAGTGCCAGAGTAATACAGATTTCACCATCCAACTCGAAGCTGTCAGGAAAAAAATCAGAATATGTTCTTATCTGTCAGGGGAGAAATCCTGTTACGCAGATGATAATGAACTATACTACAACAGGACCGAAAGATGATTTTATGTTCCTTGAAAACGGCTCTAATGTAACAGTTGTTGTGAGTAAAGAAAATCCGAAATCATACATGATATCTGTATAGGAAGAGCAAAATCGGATGTCTCGTGATATGCGGTATCTGTCTTTGACCAGAAAACAGCGGTAAATTGTTGAGATATCGCTGTTTTTTTTATGTAGAATAACAGAAATGATTTGACGGAGAAATAATGTATGAGGTAAAATATCTACATACGTATGAACACAGGAAAAAACTGGATTCATGTATCTGAGTCATAAAGTGATAAAATGCAGTTTCATGGTAAATGGTTGGGAGGTCGATTATGGAAAACAACGAAAGAAAAGATACAGGAAACGGACTGATGCGATACAGTGACCTGTTTGCCAGGATAATCAATAAGAATATAACGATTGTTCTTGCAATTACACTCGTTATTGCATTGATGGTTATGGGATATGCAGCAGTTTTGTATTCCAATTCGAGGATAGGAAGAGAGGCAGATAACTACAATGCGCAGGTCGAAAAGTGGGTACAGGAACAGTCAAACATACTGAATATGTTTGTGAATAGTATAGAGGCACAGGGGGACCTGTATCAGGATTATGATGCATCTGTCAAATATCTGAATGACATTACGGTCAAATATGGTCATATATCCTGTACATATATTTCGGATCCTGCATTGCCGAATCTTGTTATAATGAATAACGGATGGATGCCAGACCCGGATTTTGATGTGGCAGGACGTGAATGGTATTCAAATGCCATAGATAATGATGACATTTATATTACATCACCTTATGCGGATGAACAAACGGGAAGCTATTGCATCACGTTCAGTAAAAGGGTTGTAATTGATGGAGAGGTCATTGGTGTATTCGGAATTGATTTCTATATGGATCAGCTTATGGAAATACTGGCATCAAGTTATTCCGGAGATAATTATGCATTTCTGGCAGGTGCAGATGGAACGATTATCACACACCCATCAGATACATATCGGCTGAGCGGAGAAGTAAATAAAAAAGTTGATGACACCAAATATAAAAAATGTGCAAAAAAGGATAATGATGTAGCAGTTATATTTGATTATGATAAGAAATTGAAGACGATAACCAATGTCAGCTCGGATGAGACACCATTTACTGTGTTTGTGGTGAAAGACTGGGTTCGGTCATTCAGTGATTTTCTGTTAACGATCGTATTATACCTGATTATGTTTATTGCAAGTATAATTGTATCAAAACAGATCAATAAAAAAGTGATCGTGAAATGGTTCCGTCCGCTTGAACGTTTATCTGAAAAGATTCCTGCAATTGCAGAGGGAGAACTGGATGTCGTGTTTGACGAGGAAGAGGTGAGCAGTGAGATCAGTGTGCTGCAGGGAACACTCAACTCTACGATACAGACATTGAAGCTCTATATTGATGATATTGTAAGGATACTGGAGGAGGTTGCATCAGGAAACCTTGCGTGCGTATCGGAAGTAGAATACAAGGGCGATTTTGCAAAGCTCGAAAATGCAATCAACAGGATAACATCAAACCTGAATGCGCTGGTGCGCGATATTGATGACAGCGCCAGAAGATTTCAGGATATATCAGGTCAGGTGTCGGATGTATCAGGCCAGGTGGCTGAAGGCTCATCGACACAGGCTGATAATATCAATGATCTGGCAGGTAATATTGACATCTTGAAAGCAAATATGCAGGCAGCAACACAGAATGCACAAAACGTGATCAACATTGTAGATGCCAATAATTCTAATCTGCAGGATATATCAGATCATCAGATCAGTGAGCTCAATCGTAAGATGGCAGAGATCGAGGACAGTTCGGCAAGAATCGGAGAATGTCTGGAGATGATCAACAATATTAATGCACAGACGAATCTTCTCGCTTTGAATGCATCGATTGAGGCTGCACGTGCTGGTGAAGCCGGAAAAGGCTTTGCGGTCGTGGCAAATGAAATCAGAGAGTTGTCAAATAATACTGCAGACACCAGCGAGATAATCAACAATATGATAGCCAGAAATAACAATGCTGTAAAAGAGGGCATGCAGATTATGAATAACACGGTGAATGTCCTGAGACAGAATCTGGATGGATTTGTGGCGGCAAGAAACGAGATCAGTAATGTAGTTGATGTAATTGAGCAGCAGGAGGATTATATTGAGAGGATATCCGAATCTGTTATAGAGATAGAGGAGATCGTCAAGAATAATACAGAGATATCAAAGGTGAACTCGGCAACTGCGGAGCAGATGACAGAGCAGACAGAACTCCTGAATCAGCAGATCAATAACTTTAATCTGTCAAAATAACAATATATGCATTATGAATATAGCAAAAGCCGGATGAGACTTATCCGGCTTTTGTTGCATTCAGTTAATCATTTGGGATGTTGTGAAATCTGCCAGATAGTTCCTCTGTCTTTACAATATTAATAAAAGCATGAGGATCAATGGAGCGGATCAAAGGAATTAACTGGCGTTTTGCTTCTGTGTTGATGACAGAATAGATCATTGTTTTCTCTTTTTCTTCGTAGCAGCCGATGCCCTGAAACAGTGTTGCATCATGGTTGGTTGTTTCCCGAATCGTACGGTATATCAGTTCTGCTTTGTCTGAGATAATAAAAAGTGTCTCTTTTTTATAGCGCTTGTATAGCATTTGGATGACCTGTGTGCTGCAAAACTGGTATATAATGGAATACAATGCAATCGACCAGCCAAACAGAGCCCCTGCAATTGTAAGCATGATGACATTCCCGAGCAGAATATAATTCCATGCATCGATCCCTTTTTGCTGGGCCAGATAGATACTGATAAAATCAGTACCGCCTGTTGTCGTTCCGACATTCAGACACAGACAGATCGCAAATCCGTTGATAATGCCTCCAAAGACGCTGATGAGAAGAATATCCTCAGTAAATACATAGCTTGGAAGCATATCGACAAAGATACTGGACAGTAAGATTGTCAGGATGGAATAGAGTGTAAATTTTCTTCCTATGTATTTAAAACCTATGTAAATCGGAATAAGGTTTAAAATCACGTTAAACAGTGTATACGGAATCTTAATATGCACGAATTGGATTCCAATTTCCTGCAGTAACAGGGAGACACCGGAGAATCCGCCGGGCAGCAGACCGGCTGTCTTTGCAAAACAACACAGATTCCATGCATATAAAATCGATGCAAATACAACAACGATAACACGGAAAATCTGATAAAATTGCGGATGCTTTGATTCGATTGTCTGGAACATAATACAGATACCTCCTGCTAAGTGTTACAGCTATGAAATAAGTTTCATCTATAATGTATATTACTTTGTGCACTGAAATTGTCAAGCATGATTAAGATACGATTTTATCTAATAAAATAAAATTAAAGGAAATAAATTCCTTTAATTTTTTGAGGATATATGTTAATATAGTTAAGTTGATTTTGAAAAAATCGACATAAAATAAAGTTACAAAGGAGTTAGGTATGTGGAAAGCAATTAATGATGCCTTGACGGCAATTGATGATTTTGTCTGGGGGCCGCCTTTGATGGTGCTTATTCTGGTGGGAGGTATTCTTCTTACAGTCAGACTTGGACTGCTTCAGATCAGAAAACTGCCTCTGGCACTCAAATGGATGGTAAAGAACGAGAACCATGGAGAGGGAGAGGTCACTTCTTTTGGTGCATTGTGTACAGCACTCTCGGCAACGATAGGTACAGGTAATATCGTAGGCGTTGCGACAGCAATATGTGCCGGAGGTCCGGGAGCACTTTTCTGGATGCTTGTGGCCGCTTTTTTTGGAATGGCTACAAAATATGCAGAAGGCTTGCTTGCAGTAAAATATCGTGTGGTTGATAAGGATAATCATGCGCTTGGAGGCCCATTTTATTATATTGAGAAAGGCATGGGTGAGAAATGGAAATGGCTCGCCAAAGCTTTTGCATTTTTCGGAATCTGTGTAGGGTTATTTGGAATCGGTACATTTTCACAGGTGAATGGTATCTCATCGGCGATCAATTCTTTCTTTGATCCGGATCAGAAATGGACCGTTGATATTCCTGGTATCGGCGTTTATTCGTGGACTGTTGTAATTGCATCGCTTATCCTGAGTGTGTGCGTCGCCTTGGTACTTATTGGTGGAATTAAAAGAATTGCCAGTGTGTCTCAGATAATTGTACCGTTTATGGCGATTGCATATGTACTGGTTTCTGTTATTCTTCTCGTTGTCAATTATAGAGCGATTCCTGATGCGGTTGTCACGATTGTAAAGGGCGCGTTTAATCCGTCTGCGGTAACGGGCGGTGTTGTTGGTACTATGATTGTTGCGATGCAGAAGGGTGTTGCAAGAGGTATCTTCTCAAATGAGGCAGGTCTCGGTTCTGCGCCGATTGCTGCAGCGGCAGCTAAGACCAAAGAACCTGTACGCCAGGGACTTGTATCTATGACGGGTACTTTTATCGATACAATTGTAATATGCACGATGACAGGACTGTCTATTGTAATCACGGGAGCATGGAAACAACCTGGTTTAGAGGGAGTTGGTGTTACTACATATGCATTTAAGAACGGCCTTCCGTTTCCGGAGACTGCTTCTGCATGTCTGCTTATGTTATGTCTCGTATTTTTTGCGTTTACCACGATTCTTGGATGGGATTATTATTCCGAGCGATGTCTGGAATATCTGACAGGAGGAAAAAAGAAACCGATTCTTGTCTATAGATGGCTGTATATCATAGCTGTCTTTATAGGACCATACATGACGGTTTCTGCTGTATGGACGATTGCAGATATCTTTAATGGACTTATGGCAATACCTAATATGATTGCGTTGTTTGCATTGAGTGGAGTGGTTGCAAAGGAGACCAGGGATTTCTTTGAGAGAAGAAAGAATGGTATGGGTATAAACGAAGAATAAAATTCATACATATAACAGAAGTGACTGTCGTACGACAGTCACTTCTGTTATATTCTTACCAGTGAAGGATTTTCTTTTTCTTTTCATCTGTTACCCAATCCAAAGTATACGACAAAAATAAAATACAATACAAAACTGCTGAATAATAAAGTTAATAAAATACTCATCTTGTTCCCCAGCTCCCATCAGGGTTTAAAAAACCAACGATATAGCCGACCTTGTCATCAATATCATTTTCCGTGACAACAAAATCATCATTTAACAGAGCAACGTATTTGTACTGCTTTTTGCCATCTTTAATATAGGAGCGCTTTTCAACCAGATATATCTTTCCGTTATGTGTTACGACACAACGTTCACCATTCACACCTTCTCTGTCGGCCGCAACCAGGATAATATCGCCGGGAGCATAATAAGGCATATAGTGTTCACAGGGTACTTTGATACCCAGATATATTTTGGATTTTAAACTATTAGGAAGACTGTCTACCTCCATTGGTACGATAACATTTGTGGTAAGCAGATTTCCACGATTACATTCCGGCTTCAACACAGAGATTCTTTTGATGGTATTGTCCTTTGTCTCATATATTTTCTTCTGATGCCTGATAAAATACCTGATCAGGTACACTGCATGTTCAGGCAGATTTCTGCATATGGACAGGGATTCTCTTGTTATGGGATTGATGGTTTCTGCCCCGACAAGTTCATCAATGCTTATATCCAGTGTCCTTGCGAGTTTTATGACAGTCGAGAGCTTGATGTCTTTTGAATTGCCGTAAAGGATAGAGTTAAGGGTCGAAAAAGGAATGTCTGCTGCCTCTGAAATATCCTTAATCGTAATATCCTTTTCATCTACATACATAAACAAATTTTTCCTGAACGAATTCATATAATTATTTGGGTCTGTCGTTAATTTATTAGAAATTTTTTTTAGTTTTTCTTGTTGCATAATATTTTCCCTCCTCATTTAAGTGGTTAAAATGAAAAAGTCTAATTAGACCAGATACGACAGATTTTGCATGGAAAGTACGATTGCAATCATACGTCCAAATGTTTTTTTATTCTACTACGATAATAAAAAAATGTCAATTATATGTGAAATAATGCGAAAAGTATGAAGCAATTTCACTCATTTGGTATGAACGGTTAATATGCAGGTTATAAAGAGAGGGAGAGATCAATATGGAAAATAAGGTTAAGATTATGGTGGCTGATTCCAGGTATGAAGTAATATCAGAACAGCTTCAGCTGCAATGTGGAGATATTCTGGTCACGTGTGCAACCGACGATGGTAGTGAAGTATATGATCTGGTGTGTGAAAATAAACCGGATATTCTGCTTATCGATGTATTTATTACTAATGTGGATGGGTTGGAGGTTGTGGAACAGATCAGAGCAAATGATATGCTGGCAGGTACCAAGATTATTTTCCTTACAACAGTGGGAGCTCCGAGGATTATAAGCATGGCGTTTAATCTGGGCGCGGACTATTATATTATGAAACCCTGCAATCCCAAGATCTTGACAAAGAGAATTATTCAGATTGCCGGTACAAATCATGAGGAAGAAAAGGAAAATCAGGATATTGTAAGTTACGAGATGCGTTCCCTTGAAAATGATGTGACGGATATTATCAGGGAACTTGGAATACCGGCCCATATTAAGGGCTATCAGTATATCCGGGAAGGCATCATCATGGCAGTTAATGATATGAATATGCTGAATTTTATTACGAAACTCTTATATCCAAGCATAGCCAAAAAATATAAGACTACATCAAGCAGTGTAGAGCGTGCGATTCGGCATGCTATAGAGGTAGCGTGGGGAAGAGGCAAGATAGAGGTGATAGAGGAAATGTTTGGTTATACTGTGAGTGCAGGAAAAGGTAAGCCTACGAATTCAGAATTTATTGCGTTGATTGCAGATAAACTTCGTATTGAGTATAAAATGCATGCATAGTAAAATGATTACAAAAAGGACTGTCTGATAAATCAGACGGTCCTTTTTGTAAATTAGGAATGCTGTTTTGATGATAAATACAGTGAAAATGGTTTTGTTGCTTTAATGATATGATAAGCTGGATGAAATAACCCAAAAACAAGACAAAATACCACATATCGTTCAATGCAGAGATTGAATATAGTTTATAAATTTGGTATAATTTTGCCAGAGGTGTAAGGGGGATGGAAGATGAATACAATGGATTATATAAATCGCATGGAAGAATTGAGGGGGAAATATAGAAATACGGCTCTTCTTCTGGCATTACCATTTATTCCGGTAGTGTTTTCTTTGCTTGCCGGATCCATGACGGGGCTTGGTCTTGGATTGATTATTATTTCCGCTGTCGCTATGTTTCCGATTACCGGCAGATTATCCCATATATCAAAAGAATTTCAGTCTCTATATAAAGAATTTTTTGCAAAGGGGATTCTAAATGAGATATTTTCAGATGTGCAGTGTAATTGGAATTTTGGCTATCCGGAGCATACGGTGGAGAGATTTGGACTGATACGGAAGGGAAATCGTTTCCATTCGGAAGATTATATTAAGGGCAGATTCGAAGATGTTTCATTTGAACAGTCGGATGTAGTGGTAAAGAATGTTGTTAGAACCGGCAAATCCACACATACATATACATACTTTAAGGGAAGGATATTTTCCTTTGAATTTCCGAAGACAGATGTATGTTCAGTTGTTATTTTTTCAAAAAGTTTCATGTATCAGGGAGATTGTGATGGGATTCCACATCAGAAAGTAGAGATGGAGAGCGATGAATTCAACAGGAATTTTATTGTAAAAGCAATGCGCCCGCATGATGCATTTTATGTTCTGACACCACAGGTGATGGAATGTATTACAAGCTTATATATTGCATATGGGAACGTTGCAATGCGGTATGCGGGCGGAAAGGTTCATGTGGCTGTCAATATGGCAGGAAATGCTTTTGACGGTAATATTAATAAAAAAGTTGTCTATGTCGAGGAAATGGAAAAAATCAGACGGGATTGTAATGTAATTGTGGATATGATACATAAATTAAAACTATAAAATATCTATTACAAGGAGGAGAAATTATGGAATTATTAGTGGTAATTGTAGTTATTCTTGTTGCGCTTGTCATCTGGTACATAGCCGTTGCAAACAGCATCAAAATTGCCGGACTTAAAGTGGAGGAGGCAGAGTCGGGCATTGATGTGGCCCTCACCAAAAGATATGATGTCCTGACTAAGATGCTTGATACTGTCAAGGGATATCAGCAGCATGAGAAGACAGTTTTGACGGAGATCGTCAAGCTTAGAAGTGGCATGACTATGGCTGAGAAAAATAATGCAAATCGTGCTATGGATGCGTTATCAAAGGATATCAATATTCTTGCTGAAAATTATCCGGAGCTGCGTTCCAACACCAACTTTATCGAACTTCAGAAGGCCATAGTGGATGTGGAAGAGCATTTGCAGGCAGCGAGACGGCTTTATAATGCCAATGTGAATGCCTATAACAGAAAGATCGTTGTATTTCCGAATAGCATTGTAGCAAATAACATGCATGCTGTGCAGAAGGTGTTCTTTGAGGCAGAAGAAATGAAGAGACAGGATGTAAAGATGGAGTTTTAAGCATCATATAAAGCAAATGATTTTTCAGAAGGAAAAGGAGGAACAGTGAGATGAACGATGAAATTAAACAAATGAATATTCCGTTTAAAGACTTGATGAGCATTGTGCAGGCGGTATCTCAGGTTTATCCTATGATTGTTCTGGCGAATCTGACGCAGAATACATACACGATGCTGCGTAATGATGGATTCCTTTATAATGATGTTGTTAATGCAGGATGCTATGATAATTTGATCGATGATAATATCGAGAACATCCACAAAAATTATCAGAGTATTTTTCTGGAATGTTTCTCAAGAGAACATTTGGTAAACAGTTTCAATAAAGGGAAAACAGAGGTCTATGCGGAGCTTTATCAGAAAAATAAACAGGGACAATATCAGTGGGTATCCACACATGTCATAAGAATTGCGAATAAATCCGGAGATCTATGTCATGTATGTCTGAACCGGGTTCTCGATGGTATTGTTGAGGAGAAACATACGAGATAGGTGAAGCAGATATGGACAAATACTTATAAAAGGAACTGGGTGCGTTTGGATATGAATCATGTAATCGAGATAGAAAATCTGACGAAGAATTATGGGAAACACAGAGGGATAGAGGATGTCAGTTTCGTGGTGGATGAAGGGGATATCTTCGGATTTCTGGGACCGAATGGTGCAGGGAAGTCCACCACGATCCGGTCTATGCTGGGACTGATTCAGTATGAGAGCGGAAAGGTAACGATTCTGGGTAAAGATTTAAAGCGTGATAAAGAAGATATACTAAAACAAATTGGCTATATGCCGTCAGAGGCCATGTTTTATCCGGATATGAGAGTGAGAGAGATCATAAAAATGGCTTCGGATATCAGGAGGACTGACTGCGCTAAGGAGGCAGAAAAACTCTGTGATCGTCTACAGGTTGATACGGAAAAAAGAATCCGCGAATTGTCCTTGGGCAATCGTAAAAAGGTAAGTATTGTCTGTGCGATGCAGCACAGACCAAAGTTATTTATATTTGATGAGCCGACCAGTGGTCTGGATCCCTTGATGCAGGCAGAATTTTTTAAACTGATTCAGGAGTATGTTGCGGAAGGGGCAACCTGTATGCTGTCAACGCATGTGTTATCAGAAGTGAAAAATTATTGTAAACATGTTGCAATTATGAAAGAAGGAAAACTGCAGTGTGTGGACACTGTTGATAAGCTGACCAGGACAAGTGCGAAACGGATTCGGTTGATTCGTGATGGCAAAAAAGAAGATTTTATATATAAGGGAGATCTGAATCGGTTGGCAGATGAACTGGTTGGACACGACATTCAGGATATCGCAATTGAAGAACCATCTCTGGAAGAGATATTTATGCATTTCTATGAACAATCGTAAGGAGATAAGTTATGTTGACTATATACAAACATGAGCTGAGATATTACATAAAGAGTCTGATAATATGGACATTGTCGGTGGGTGGTTTGAGTTTTATGTGCATATTACTTTTTTCCAGCATGAAAGAAAGTATGGAGGGTATGGCGGAAAGCTATGCGTCAATGGGCGCTTTTTCGGATGCCTTCGGAATGAGCAAGCTCAGTATTGCAACACTTGAGGGGTTTTATGCAACCGAGGTTGGAACGATTCACGGACTTGGAGGCGCTATGTTTGCGGCGATTGTGAGCATGGTTATACTCTCCAAGGAAGAGGATGGTCATACAAGTGAGTTCCTTTATACACTTCCTGTGTCAAGGGGGAGGGTAATAACTTCCAAGTTAGGAGCCGTAATAACCAATATACTTATTTTTAATATTGCATGTGTGCTGTTATATGCGTTGGGATTCCTGATACTGGGTGAACATGTTCCGACAAAGGAATTTTTGATGTTCCACCTTATGCAGTTTGTTATGCAGATGGAGATTGTTTCAATATGCTTCGGGTTGTCGGCCTGTATGAAGAAAAACAAACTGGGTGTTGGACTCGGAGTTGTCTTACTGTTGTATGCATATGATCTGATCGCGAGGGTGATACCGGATCTGTCAGATTATAAGGTACTTAGTCCATTTGCCTATGCAAATGCAGCAGATATATTCAGCGGAGAAAAGATGTCTGTGTGCGGTATTGTGATCGGGATCGCAGTCATATTGTCAGGTATTATCACAGCCTATGTCGTGTATTCAAAAAGAGATCTTGCTGCATAAAATAAATCTAAATATGACAAAAATGTCACTTTGTTGTCACGTCCCTGTAATAAATCCCCTGTATAATGTAATCAGATCATTCGTAGAAAGGGGAGGGGACGTGTGAACAGCTATAATCAATTATCAAAGTTATATCTGAAATTTCAAAAAAAGCGGACAATACTTACCATACTCGGTGTGGCACTCGCTGCAGGTATATTGTTCATGATTCTTACATTATATTTCAGTAATTTTATCAATCAGAGAGAGGCAATCCGGAAGGAAGCGGATTATGAGATGGTCTTTTTCCCGGAAACTGAAACGCAAATCGCAGATATTGTAAATGAATATTGGGTGAAAAGTGCTTACAGAGGAAAGTACTACATAACAAGCAGCAATACTTATCTGGAAAATGCTTTATATATCAATGCCAGGAACCCTTACAGGATCAATAAATATTTCGAGGAGACAATAGAAAAATATAATATCGGCGGGGAGATCAACGAAATACTTGCGAGTTATTATCTACAGGGAGATATTGGAAACAGTAATTATATAATATGTCTTTTGTTTTTGTTTATGTCTGTGATTTTTGCCATTATAGGGGTAGGAATCATCAGAAATTCGATTCAGCTTAATACATTGGAGCAGGTGAAGGATTACGGAATATTAAGATGTGTCGGTGCAACGCAGGGACAGTTGAAAAGTATTATATTTTTAATTGGGTTCTGGCAGGAACTTGCGGGTCTCATTGCCGGTATGTTTCTTGGGTACATCGCTGCATTTTTATTTGGTATTTCAAAACATATTAAAGTGGGAATCCACATTATACCGGTTGCATTTGTCCTGATTGCATTTCTCGGAGACTTGTTGTTTGTCATGTCGGAGAATAGCAAGCTGGTTAAAAGGCTCACGCCGCTTGAGGCTGTGCGGGGCAGATTATCTGTAAAAAAACAGAAGATAAAGGCGAGAAGACGAGGGCTGTTCGGCAGGATATTAGGCGTAGAGGGCGAATATGCGTACAAGAGTCTGATGGCCAATAAAGGACGTTTTTTTAAATCAGTTGTGTCTTTTGGGCTTGGAATTGCTGCATTTATTATTATTTCTATCGCATTTTCTTCCATAAATACTGCGCTTGAGATGATATATGATCAGTTTGGTGATTACGAATTATATTTTGTCAGTCCAATAAATGCATATACGGATGTGGATCTGGCGAAACGGGAATTGCCATCCTATGACTTGCTGGAAAAACTGACAGAATGTAAAGAGGTGGGAGAATCGAGAGCGGTCTATGCAGCCACTATGTGTGCGGCGGATATTGATGATTATCTGGCACATTATGACGATGACATTGTCGAGAATTCATATGCCGGAGAGCATATCGTGTCTGCTCGTTATGCATGGAAAAACCAGGATAATAAAAATGTTGCATATGCGACCAGTTCAATAGATCTGTATGGATATAGTGAAGACGAATATGCATTTTATCAGTCGCTGCTTGTTGACGGAACATTGGATGTCAGTGAAAACGGAATTGTAATTGTGCAGAATGAGTTATGTTATCCGAAGAACATTGACGATGCAGCAGGATTGGAATATTACAGGATGTCCAATTATAAGGTTGGAGATACCATAGAGCTTGTAGATCTGAAACAATTTCAGGCACTTTACAACGAAAAATTTGCAGAATATGCGAATGATAATCCGAATGGGGCTGATGAGATGCAACATTTCTCGGGAAAGGTGTATATGGATTGCTGGAAGCAATTGATCGAAGAGGGCGCATATAAGACATATACGGTTGAAGGAATTGTTCAGTATGAAAAAGAAAAGTTAGCAATGAGTATGACAATGACTGCGATCGTGCCGCTTGATAATTTTTGTCGTATGACAGGAATCGAAGAGGGAGATAGTGTAGGGATAAAATACAGACTGAATCAATATAAACTCAGTGATGAGACAGCATCGCTAATACTCTCATTGATGGCTGATAGTGAATGTTTGACATCGTATATTGTTTATGATCTTTATACGGTGGAAACGACCAGAAAGACAATGGGATATGTGATCATAGCAATTATATTTATTGTGACGATGAGTTCTATCAATATTATCAATACAAGTGCCAGCAATCTGCATCTGCGCAGACAGGAACTTGCACAGCTCCGGGTGATTGGTGTATCCAAGAACCGGCTGATATACATTGTTATGCTGGAGGGAATCATCACAACAATCGTGGCAAATATTTTGGGAGGTGCGCTGGGATTTGGGGCACTGATCCCGATCCATAGGGCACTCGATACGTTTTTCCACATATCGCTTCAATATCCGGTGATGGCGGCAGTAATTGGTCTGCTGTTCTCAAGTGTAGTTCTGTGTGGGTCGATCTATATGCCAATAAAGCGAATGAGCAAAGATATATTAGGAGATCTGAATGCCGGAGGCGATTGACAAATACATGGTTTTCGGATGATTTTTGAAGATGACAGCGTTTTTGACTGCGTAAGAAAATTGGGAGGTAATCGTATGGATATTGTTAAAATGGAGCACGTAACAAAGATATATGGAACGGGAGACACAAGAGTATGGGCGCTTGATGATGTGAATCTTACAGTAGAAAAAGGAGAAATGCTTGCGGTTGTGGGTGCTTCCGGTTCAGGTAAATCAACCCTGCTGCATGTAATGGGTGGTGTGGACTCACCCAATAGCGGAAACATAATTGTGGATGGAAAGGATCTGACGAAACTTTCAGACGTGGAGATGTCGGTATTTCGAAGAAGAAAGATAGGCTTTGTATTTCAGGCATATCATCTGATACCGGTACTTACTGTGGAGGATAATATTAAAATGCCGATTTTACTGGATCATAAAAAGCCGGATAAGGAATATATCGATCATATTATCGAACTTCTGGGATTACAGGACAGACGAAAGCATCTGCCAAACCAGCTCTCGGGAGGACAGCAGCAGCGTGCGGCAATTGCACGTGCTCTCGCAAACCGGCCATCCCTTATCTTGGCGGATGAACCTACCGGAGCACTTGACTCTGTAAATGGTAATGAGGTCATGACGCTTCTGCAGGATTCTGTTAAGAAGCTTAATCAGACATTGGTTCTGATTACGCATAATATTGATCTTGCCAGGGAAGCTGATCGCATTATTAAAATTGCCGATGGCAGGATCGTAGAATAGCGGAGGTGATAAAAATGCAGAAAAACAGGACAATCAGAGTAGGTATGGCTGTGGTGATGGTGGTTGTATTATTTTTTGTGGGATACCTGTCGCAAACCATCACAAAGGCAGCAGAACCTAAGGTTATGGTAACGGATTATGGCATCCCCGGTGATTCTGTTGAGTCCGGGAAAGCATTTAAGCTGACACTCAATATTAAAAATACAGCTTCAAGAAAGATCCAAAATATGAAGATATCTGTCATCTCAGAGAGTGGAGAACTTCTGCCTGCAAGTGGGGCGGGAACTGATTATGTGAGCGTTCTTTCCGCAGAGGAGGAACGGGAGTTTACATTTCAGATGAAAGCTGCAGCCGGGCTGGAGGAAAAAGCATATAAACTCACTGTCAGGATGGAATATGAGGATGCATATGGATCGTCTTATACAGTTGAAGATGTGATCTATGTTCCTGTATCACAGGTCCAGAGGCTTTCGGTTACAGATATTATGACAGATGAATCTGTTAAGGTCGGAGATGAAGCAGAGGTTACAGCGATGATAAATAATCTTGGAGAGGCTATGCTCTATAATGTGACGATACGTGTAGAAGGGGAGCATATCATGACTCAGAGCAGTTATATAGGCAATGTTGAATCAGGTAAGAGTGGAACGGTTGATGTAATCACCAAAACCGTTAAGGCTACAGATGAGACTGAGGTTTTAGACAGAGATTTTTTATATATTACATACGAAGATAAGCAGGGGAATAAGTATGAAGAAAAACAGGCAGTTCATTTTTTTATACAGCCGACCAGCTATGATGATCTGGAGGTTTTAAAGACTGCAGAGGAGCATAGAGGAATTGATAGATCGACAGTTATTATCATTGTGGTGGCTGTTGCTGTGGCATTAATTATCGTGTTTGTAATATTGAAGTGGAGAAAAAAGAAAAAACTGCTGGAGGAGTTTTGATGGGTTGGATGTTTCGTCTCAGTTTTATGAATATGAAACGGCGCAGGGCGCGAACCATACTCACTATATTGGGGGTGACGATTGGCGTCATATCAGTTGTTGCCATGCTTGCACTTGGTCTTGGCGTGAAAAAGGAGCTGCTTGCCGGATTCACGGATGAAAGCAGTGTTAAAAAGATCGTTGTTACATGTCCGCAGAATGCAAAGCAAAAGACTATGTTTCTGACGGAACGTAATCTGAAAAAACTTGCGGAGCTTGATAAGGTAGATTATGTATATCCGAGATATGAGGTGGATGTACAGATCAAACTCGGCAATTACACGGCATATTGTCCGATTATAGGAATTCCCGATGAACAGTTGAATAAGATTGATGTCGTTGATGGTTCAGAGTTCTCGACTTCAAGCCGGAAGCCATCTTTAACGATGGGAAATGCGATGGGATATATATTTTACAATATGGAAGCGGGAATCAGCTATCAGGAGAGCAAGGGTGGAAGTATGGAGGATCTGCTTGGAGAAAAATTGATGGTCCAGTTTGGATATGGGGATGATGCGCTATATACCAAACTTGAGGTATCAGCTGTTATGCGTGGAAAAGCAGATGATTATGGGGAGGATACCGCCAGTGTATTCTGTGATATGGAGACATTGAAACGATATCTCAAATCTAATGCCGCAGGTGGCAGAGTGTTAGGGCAGCCCCTTGATGCAAATGGTAATCCGTATCAGGAGTGGATATACAGCAGCGCCGTGGTTGTGGCAGATGATATACAGGATGTTGATTTTGTTGTAAAAAAGCTGCAGGATATGGGATATCAGACTTCAAATGAGAAGGAGTATCTGGAGACTGCCAAGAGAACGATTCGCGTTATACAGGTTTTACTTGGTGGTATTGGTATGATTGCCCTTGTTGTAGCAGTAATCGGAATCAGCAATACAATGACAACATCTGTCTATGACAGGGTAAATGAGATCGGTGTATTAAAGGTAATCGGCTGTGATACGGATGAGTTGCTTCTCATGTTTTTATTTGAATCCGGCATACTCGGTTTTGTCGGTGGTGTCTTGGGGGTTGGATGTGCGTTAGGTATCAAAAATATTATTAATAAAGTCGCTGTCTCTCTGCTTGATTTTGCTGCAGGTACAAAGCTGGCAGTGATACCGCTCTGGCTGGCACTTAGTGGTATTCTGATCGCGACGCTGCTTGGACTTCTGGCAGGCTATATTCCGGCAAGATGGGCATCCAGGCTCAATCCGCTTACTGCTGTCCGAAAATAAAATATTAAAATTCCTGGGATAAATACTTGATATAAGGCAAGGACTATTTTAAGATATAAGCAACAGGCGTAATGAAACCGTGGATGCAGGGGAGAGGTAGACAATGGCGCACAGGATATTGATGGTTGAGGATGATTTTGCTCTGGCTATGGGAACGGAATATGCGCTCCAGTCAGAGGGATATGAGGTAGTACGTGCCATGAATCTGAAAACGGCGCGGGAACTGTACAATGAGAGTATAGATCTGGTTCTGTTAGATGTGATGCTGCCGGATGGAACAGGTTTTTCATTCTGCGAGGAGCTTCGCAACAGTGGGAGCCGTGTGCCGATCATCTTTTTGACTGCGGTTTCTGAGGAGGCAAATATTGTACAGGGTCTTGAACTTGGTGCGGATGATTATGTGACAAAGCCGTACCAGCTCAAGGTTCTTTTGTCACGTATAGCGGCTAATATCAGACGCAGTGAATATGGAAATAATGCACCTGTCAAAAAATATTCGTTTGGTTCACATTGTTTTTATCCGCAGGAGTTTAAACTGACTGATGACGGACGGACAGTGGACTGTACGACAAATGAACTGAAGTTGCTTAGGGAGCTTCTTGTAAATCGTGGGAATATACTGAGCAGGCGGGTATTGATGGAGAATCTGTATGACATCGACGGTGAGTTCTTCAGCGATAATACGTTGTCTGTATATGTAAAACGTCTGCGTACCAGGTTGGGGGAAGATGGAGATTATATTGAGACGGTCCGAGGAATAGGATACCGTTTTAAAGTATAGGTGAATTAGGATATGAGGAATTGTTACGAGTTGCGTAAATTTTATATTCGTTTTTGGGTTGCCGGGGTGGTAACCCTTCTTTTGTTTGTGGCAGCTGATTATTTCTTTTTGAAAGGAGATTGGAGGCAGATCCTTGTCTTAACTGTCTGTGTGGCGGGGTTTGAGACCATTGTATTTGTTGTGACAAGGAACGAGATGACCGGGACCTTTCGTGAGATACGCCGGGTGTCTGACATTATGATCGGAATCGTTGAGCAGACGGGGCAGATACCGGAGGAAGAATATAAGCAGGGCGAGATAGGTTATCTGTATACGAATATGTATAAATTAGTCAGCACTCTGAAGGAGAGTAAGCTTAAGGAACAGGAGGAGAAGATTTTTCTGCGTGATATGATATCGGATATATCACATCAGCTGAAGACTCCGCTGGCATCTCTCAAGGTGTTTGTAGATCTGCTCTATGATGGGAGAGTGACAGAGCCGGATAAGCAAAGGCAGATGCTGGAAGAATCCAGAAATCAGATTACCCGCATGGAATGGATGGCGTTATCGATGCTGAAGCTTGCACGCATCGAGGCAGGTGCCATACAGTTTGAAAAAAAGGAATGTGATTTGAATACAATTTTTGTCCAGGTTGAGGAGGGGGTAGCGTATCTGACTAAGGAACGAAATCAGACAATGCATATAGAATGTCCGGAGAATGCCATGTTGATCTGTGATGGAGACTGGCTGGTTGAGGGAATCATCAATCTGGTGAAAAATGCATCGGATTATTCGGAGAAAGGAACAACCATATCTCTTACAACAGAAATAAATCCCGTGTATACGCGGATTTTTGTGGAGGATGAGGGAATGGGAATTCCAGAGGAAGAATTGCCACACATTTTTAAACGGTTCTACCGTGTAAATAAAGAGGTTAATCCCAATAGTGTTGGAATCGGTCTTTCTCTGACCAGATCCATTGTGGAAGGAATGGGAGGCAAGATATCAGTACGGAGCGAACTGGGCAAATATACGCGTTTTATCCTGACTTTTGTACATCAGTGATGACACTATAATAAGATATAAATTCTGTATGGATTAAAAATGGTTTCTTGTTTATAATAACAGCAGTACATAAAAAGGAGAAAAGATATGGCAGATATAAAAAAAATAGCGGTTTTGACAAGTGGTGGTGATGCACCGGGTATGAATTCGGCGATACGTGCAGTAGTATTCAGTGCTGCAAATGCCGGGATCGAAGTGGTGGGTGTTCTTCGTGGATACGAAGGACTGATCGACTGGGAAACCAGACCGCTTGGACTGGAAGATGTAAGAAATATCAATAATCAGGGAGGAACGATCCTATATACCAGCAGGAGTGAACGGTTTATGCAGCCGGAGTATAGAAAGCAGGCAGCTGATAATCTGAGAAAAAATGATATCGATGCACTTGTGGCAATCGGTGGGGATGGTACCCTGCGTGGCGCTATCGCATTTAAGGATGAAGGGATCAACATTGTCTGTATTCCGGGAACAATAGACCGTGATGTGTCCTGTACAGAGTATACGCTGGGATTTGATACTGCGGCCAATACAGCGATGGAGGCCATTGACAGGATACGTGATTCATCGGTTTCTCACGGAAGATGTAGTGTGGTGGAGGTCATGGGAAGAAAACGTGGTTATATTGCACTGTGGGCAGGCATGGCGACTTCAGCAGATGCAATCGTTTTGCCTGAGAAATGGGACGGCAATTTTGATAATATAATAAATGCCCTCAAAAAGCGCCATTCAGATGGTAGAAACTGTTATCTGGTTGTCGTGGCGGAAGGAGTTATCGATGCATCGGAGCTCGCCAATATGATCCGGGAGGAAACGGGTATTGAATCGAGAGTGTCTGTGCTGGGCTATATTCAAAGAGGTGGACAGCCTACAGCAAAAGACAGAATGTATGGTTCGCTGATGGGGGCTTATGCCATAGAGATATTGAAACGCGGAGAGATGAACCGTATCGTGGCAATAAAAAACGATATTTTAATAGATTTTGATATAGAAGAGGCAATTACACTGCAGAATAATAATCTGGATTCGTTCCAGTATGAGCTGAGCCTGACACTGTCGGAGTAGTTTTTATATTAGTACAAAAAACACTTGCATATAAGAACAAATGTTCGTATAATGTAAATATGGAAGAAATAAGATCAGGCTACACACTTAAAGAAAAACTGGATATTCTGGCGGATGCTGCCAAGTATGATGTCGCATGTACGTCGAGTGGTTCGGACAGACGGGGACAGAAAGGATCCCTTGGGAATGCAAAGGCGTGCGGTATATGTCACAGCTTTGCGGCAGACGGGAGATGCATTTCCCTGTTAAAGATATTGATGACCAATCACTGTGTATATGATTGCAAGTATTGTATTAACAGATGTTCAAACGATATTCCGCGTGCAACCTTTACTCCGGAGGAGATATGCGAGCTCACCATTGAGTTTTATAAGAGAAACTACATTGAGGGACTTTTTTTGAGCTCAGGGGTTCTTAAGAATCCGGGCTATACGATGGAAAAAATGTGTGAGACATTATTGTTGTTGCGCAACAAATATCATTTTAACGGATATATCCATATAAAGACGATTCCGGGGGCTCCGGATGAGATACTTGCAACTGCAGGATATCTGGCAGACAGGATCAGTATCAATCTGGAACTTCCAACGGCGGAGAGCCTTCAGAAGCTGGCTCCGAATAAGAATTTTCAGACGATACTTGAGCCTATGGGCAAGGTGAGGGATACTATTGCCGTACACAGGGCTGCCATTGGTAAGAATGGTAAGATGGAGAGAAGCAACGGTAATAAATATCTCAGTAACAGCATATTTTCCGATAACAATTTTGTGACCAAGAACGATACATATTCAGGTGGGAAGGAGCTTATACCGGCTGAGAAGGGAGATCTGAAGAGACGGTTCGCACCTGCAGGACAGAGTACCCAGATGATAATAGGTGCTACGGGTGAAAGTGATTATACACTGTTGCAGACGACACAGCAATTATATCAGAGTTATGACCTGAAACGTGTATTTTATTCTGCATACATACCCATTAATGAAGATTCTGCATTGCCGGAGCTTGGAACGGCACCTCCTCTGCTTAGAGAACACAGATTGTATCAGGCGGACTGGCTATTGCGTTTTTATGGATTTCGGGCAGATGAGCTTCTATCTGAGGATAAACCTAATTTTAACGAGAAACTGGATCCAAAGTGTGACTGGGCACTAAGACATCTGGAGTTGTTTCCGTTGGAGGTTCAGACTGCTTCCTATGATATGCTGTTGCGGATTCCTGGGATCGGTCCAAAATCTGCGGGAAGGATCATATATGCGAGACGGTATGGACGGCTTGATTTTGACAGCTTGAAGAAAATGGGCGTTGTGATGAAGCGGGCACACTATTTCATTACCTGCAATGGAAAGAGACTGTATCACACACCGATAGAGGAGCAGTATATTTCAAGGCAGCTGATAGATGCAGGCAGAGGCGAAAATTGGCAGGTGGAGAATCAAAATAATCATTATACGCAGATGTCTCTTGCTGATTTTGGGATAGGATAACATATGAGAGTTTTTGGTTGCAGAGACAGATTTGAGGATATGATGACATGCATTTATGATGCATGGTGTGATGCATTGCAAAATGGGCATGATACTCTGCGCCTTGAGAGGGAGCCGATCTACCAGCAGTCACTTTTTGATGAATATATTCATGTAGATGCAGATACAGAGAAGACCGAAAAGGTGGTGCGCTCCATAAAAAAGCAGATATCCATGCAGGCATATGTGTATGTATTTTATGCATCCCTTTCGGTGGAGGAAGATGCTTTACAGGCGATCTATAATTTCCTGCGTGTAGGTTTTGCAGTGGGACAGCAGGTGTGCAGCATGTATACAAATCCGCATGTAATGCGAATGATGGAATTGAAGCGGAGAGTTGGTAATGAAGGGCATTATTTCCGGGAATTTGCACGCTTTACCTCGCTTGATAATAAAATATATGTGTGTCATATTGAACCGAAGAACAATGTTGTGATGCTGGTGGGAGAACATTTTGCGGACAGAATGCCGTCTGAACATTGGATGATTATAGATGACAGGCGCAAGATTGCCGTGGTTCATCCCAAGGATGAAGATAATTATCTCAGATATCTGACGGCGGAGGAATTCTCTGCCCTGAGTCAGACAGAAAGTTATGAAGATCAGTATACAGATATGTGGAGATCTTTTTTCAAGGCAATCAGCATCAAAGAACGCGAGAACATTGCATGTCAGCGCAATATGTTTCCAATATGGATGAGAAAACATGCAGTAGAATTTAACGAATAAAAATATGGTCTGTATCTATGTATATGCAGGAAAATGCAAGCGAGTTCGCAAAAGTTTTTTCTGCATATACATAGATACAGGCCATATATTTTTGGGTAAGAATTAACCCTTTAACTTGGTGATGGCATCTTTGATACGTGTCAGAGTCTCTTCTTTGCCCAGAACAGACATAAGCTCTGTAGCACCGCCCGGAGTTGCCTGTTTGCCGGAGACGGCGGTACGCAGAGGCCACATAACAAAACCGGTTTTGTATTCATGCTCTTTACCAAAGGTCTGCAGGGTCTCAAAGAGCGAATCGTTATCAAAAGCAGTCTGTGCTTCAAGGACAGGAAGAACCTGCTCTAACAGTACGAGAGAATTCTCTGCATTGGTCTTCATTTTCTTGTGTGTGTACAGATCCACGGAGTATTCCGGAACTTTTTCAAAGAAATCGATCTGATCTTTGATATCCGGGAATATCTCGATTCGTGTCTTGATCATGGATGCGATCTTGTGGAAATCATAGTCTTTGGTGATGACTTCTTTCATATATGGAAGCGCCATTTCATAGAATGCATCATCATCCATGGCTTTGATATATTCGCTGTTCATCCATTTGAGCTTAGTCATGTCCAGTACAGCAGGTGATTTGGACATATTCCTGTAATTAAAGGCCTCGATCAGCTCATCGAGAGAGAAGATCTCACGATTATCTTCAGGACACCAGCCAAGTAATGCGACAAAATTGATGATAGCCTCGGTCAGGAAACCCTGCTCCAGCAGATCTTCAAAGGAAGAATGACCGCTTCTCTTGCTCAATTTCTTGTGTTCCTCATCTGTTATGAGAGGACAGTGGATATAGGTAGGAACTTCCCAGCCAAATGCCTCGTAGAGACGGTTATATTTTGGTGATGATGAAAGGTACTCATTTCCACGTACAACATGTGTAATATGCATCAGATGGTCATCAACCACATTGGCAAAATTATAGGTCGGAAAACCGTCTGATTTTATCAGTATCATATCATCAAGCTCTGCATTCTGAACCGTGATATCACCATACAGCTCGTCCTTGAAGGTAGTTGTGCCCTCTGTAGGATTGTTTTGACGGATAACATATGGTTTGCCGGCTGCAAGATTAGCTTCGATCTCTTCCTTGGAGAGATGAAGACAGTGCTTGTCGTAGCGTGAGATCGTTTTCCCATCGAGCTCAGTCACCAGACCTGCAAGACGCTCTTCGTCACAGAAGCAATAATATGCTTCTCCTTTTTCAATCAGTTTTTTGGCATATTCAAGATATATACCCTGTGCCTGACGTTCACTCTGGATATAAGGACCATATCCTCCGTCCTTGTCAGGACCTTCATCGTGGATCAGACCGGTTTTGGCGAGGGTACGATATATGATATCGACAGCACCCTCAACTTCTCTTTCCTGGTCAGTATCTTCTATTCTAAGGATAAAATCTCCACCCTCGTGTTTGGCAATCAGATATGCATAGAGCGCGGTTCTGAGATTACCGACATGCATTCTTCCTGTTGGACTTGGGGCGAATCTTGTTCTGATTTTTGACATTTTCTCTATCTCCCTTTTTCTCCAAATTCAAAAGAAATTATAGCAAAGTAGGTTTCAATTTACAACACAATAGTTGATTATTGAGGAAAATTTTAGTATACTGTCTAAGAATAAACAGATCGAGATCAGATGATACTATATTATATATGAAAGCAGGGTAGAAACATGAACAGTTCAATGATTGCAACGATATATCTGATTGCATTGGTTGTTTTCTTCATTCTGCTTGTTGTACTGACGATTACCTTGATTGCCAGTAAATCAAGACATGATGAGGATATGGAAGATATAGACGAAATATTCGACGAAGATGAAGAAGATTCCATGTATGATCAGGAGCAGGATGATGAAATATCCGAAATGAGTGATGATACGGATGAAGAAGATCAGCAGAATTATTCTGACGAAGATACAGTCTATGAAGACAGCGCATTTTATGTTGATAATGAGATCTCCGATGACACATATGTAAATACATTTGATGATGTGGATGCTAATGGACAGACAGAGGAGCTGATACAGCCGGATGTGACCGGAATCGATGACGAAGCAGATGATGAAATGAATGATATACCGGATGATATACCGGATGATATACCGGATGAAGATTCCGGTAGTGAAAATATGTCTCAGATGGCATCAGAGGATATTTCATCCGAACGGACCGCAGAGATGGATATTCAGGAGACGACGGATGATGTGCCGGTGGAAGAAAATATTATATCTGAAGATGCTGTATCACAGGAAGATGTACCTGAAGAAATTGCAGAAGATATAGAAGAAAAGGCACTTGAGGAAGAGGTTGATACGGAGAAAGCCATAAATGGGGCAGAACAGACAGATTCAGAGGGATCGGAATCTGATGGATTGTTTGCTCCGGGAGAACTGATAGATTCTGCGTTTGCTCCGGAACCGATCGAGACGGGGCTGACGAATGAAGCGTTAAATGCTTCTGTCAGGGAAGCACTTGCCATGGGAGATGCAGTATCTGGTATCGGTGCAGGCTTATCTGCCGAGGCAATGTTTGGTGTACGTGAGGAACTTGATAAGGGAAGAAAGAAATCCCGCAATCGTTCAACTGTTCCAAGCACGGATGATTTCTTCTGGTACAACAAGATGGATGTAGCAGAAAAACCATCCTATAAGACAGCGGAGATGTACTATCATTATTTTGATACTGCTAAAGATTGTATTGATGATCTTTTGATAGAGATGTATGATTGTGCACTGGTCCGTACAGAGGAGATCAGATATATTGCATATGGGATTGAGCCGAAAGCCATATCTATGCGTGAGATACTTTCTTCCGGTAATTATGTAAGCCAGCAGAAATTAAAAGAACCTACAACACAGGATCTTGTCAGAATCTATGAGAAATGGTGCGGCTATGTTGACAGATTGTTTGATAAGGTTGAGATACATGCGGATGCATATACAATTGATGAGATCAGGAATCTGTTGTGCGAGTTCGGAAGAAATGATGTGGATGTTCTGCTGGAGGGAAAATAAAATCTGCTTCGGGGGCAAGACATGAAGATTTATATACCGTCATTAGATAATAAACATATATTAGACGACTATCTGCAATACAATACTTTTCGTGGCTGTGAACTGGCACCTGCGAACCCTGTGCTGTGGAGTGGGCTCTATCATACGGGATTTACATTAATAGAAGATAAATTGTGCTTTTGCCAGCTGCGGGATGGAGCTCCTGTAACGTTTTCGTTTCCCATCGGAGAGGGTGATAAGAGGAAGGCGTTTGAGGCGATCTGCAGTTATTATGAGTCTCACAATATGGAATT
This sequence comes from Wujia sp., assembly GCA_051877775.1. Taxonomy (GTDB): domain Bacteria; phylum Bacillota; class Clostridia; order Lachnospirales; family Lachnospiraceae; genus Coprococcus_C. The sequence goes on along the minus strand of JBJEJF010000003.1, from coordinate 23,654 downwards.
TACAATGTATGCAGTAGGAGAAGAGATTTTCTCTGTTATAGACAACTGGTATCCGGGTGTGTACAAGGTCGCTTATGACAGAGATAGTGCTGATTATCTGTATGAGACAAAGACACTGGCAAATCTTACCGGTAAAAAACTCCATGGAAAAAGAAATCATATCAATAGATTTCTGGAAAATTATCCGGATTATGAATATGAGCATATCAATGATTCCAATTGGAAGGATTGTCTTCAGATCGCATATGACTGGATACATGATAATCAGATGGATTCATCCCGTGACGAGGATAGGGATTATGAATATTGTGCATTGAAATTCGCCTTGGAACATCGTGTAGAGCTTGGTTTGTCCGGTGCTTTGATCAGAGTAGATGGAAGGGCAATTGCTTTTACATTGGGAGAACCACTGACAGAAGATACATTTGATATTCATTTTGAAAAAGCATACGCTGATATCCAGGGGGCATATGCGATGATCAACAGGGAGTTTGTACGTCGTGAGCTGATGGAGTACCAGTATGTAAATCGGGAGGAAGATATGGGAATTCCCGGACTTAGGCATGCGAAGACATCTTACCAGCCTGTCCGATTGATCGAGAAAGGTTTTGTTACCAGAAAATAATACTATGAAAGCGAGCCATGCTGCTGAATGAGCGCAAGCTTTTCAGCCCGGCTCATTTTTTTTATTCTATATTCTCTTTGCATGGCTTCTTCTTTGGTATTATGGACCTCATAGTATCTGAGATGAACCGGAAGTCTGGAACGGGTGTATTTTGCACCCGTGCCGCTATTGTGACACCGAATGCGGCGTTCGAGATCGGTGGTCCATCCGGTATATAATGTGCCGTCACTACATTCTACGATGTAAGTGTAGCATTGCTTCTGTGACATATTGATGACCTCGCTTTACTCTCCGGAGGATTCGGAATCACTGTCCATTTTGCCAAGGAACAGCGTGAGTGCGATACATACGATAAATACAACGATTCCGATTATAATCTGAAGGATTCCGGTTCCGGACATATTATATTCCTGCTGTACCTTGTAGAAGATAGACAGTGGTGAAACGATGATCAGTCCGAGGATACCGCTAAAGGTTGCTGATGCAAAATGATTGAATAGCCATTCTATTAACTTGGATATAAAAAAGATACCAATGATACATCCTATGGCAAATGGAGCCAGTATGAGAGCGTGGCTTATCATTGCCTGGAGATCCAGATCCTTCAGTGCACTGATAAAATCTTTTACGGCGGTGATGATTCCAAAGTAGTATCCCAGAATCATGAGGACGAGAGAACCGCTTACTCCCGGGATGACCATCGTGGCAGCTGCAATAATTCCCATGAAAAATACGGTCAGCATCGTAGATGGGTTGGCTGTAAGAACTACACCATGCTCTGCGTCTCCGTTCAAAAACAACATTAATACAGCAATCGTAGCCAAAACTATAAAAACGATAACGTTGACCGGAACAGATCGCCTGGTATCCCGCTGCCAGCCTTCTTTCAATGATTTTACAATCATCGGAAGACCGCCCAGAATAAGTCCCGTAAATGCGATAGAAGTTATAAATGGCTGGTTGGCAAGAAGCCATGGGATAATAAAAGTGAAACCAACGATTCCGATTATCATTCCAACTATGATTGGAAACAGCGTTTTGATACTGTTTTTAAAATCTTTAAAAAGATTGGAGATTGAAGAGAGAATTTTGTCATAGATACCGAAGGAGACTGCCATTGTACCTCCGCTTACGCCGGGAATAACATTGGCAACACCAACGAATATACCTTTGATCAGTTCAACTAAAAAATTCATGATATTTCCTTTCCTGTAACATAATACATAATTTGTTTATATTAGTGTATGAGAGTCATTATAACTGTTATGTGAAAAAAATTCAATTTAAATTCCCAATACACAGAAAGTTAACAATTTCAATATTGCAAAGAGAAAATTGCCATGCTAAGATACGGGGGTATATTGATAGAGGATACTTGTAAGGAGAATAATCAATGAGATTTAAGATCGTCGGTGACAGCTGCTGTGATATGACAGCAGAGGAACTGAATAAAGGATATTTTTACAGTGTACCGCTTATATTGAATGTGGGTGGTGTAGAGGTAGTGGATGATGCTTCTTTTGATCAGGCGCGTTTTATTCACATGATGGAAGCCTGTCCCGATTCTCCAAAGTCATCATGTCCGTCTCCGGATGCATTTATGCGGGGGTTTGACGGAGCGGAGGAAATATATGTTGTGACCCTCTCTGCAAAGCTCAGCGGTTCTTATAATAGTGCGTTGCTTGCCCGGCAGATATATCAGGAGGAACATCCGGATGTGCGGATTCATGTCTTTGATTCGAAGAGTGCTGCTGCGGGAGAGCATCTGGTGTGCGGCAGGATTGAGGAATGTCTTCTGGCAGGCCAGGACTTTGACAGTGTAGTAGAATCTGTCGAGAGATATATAGAAGATATGCAGACTGTATTTGTTCTGGAGAATCTGGATGTTATGCGCAAAAATGGAAGATTATCCAAGCTGCAGTCTGTGGTGGCCAATGTGCTTAATATCAAACTGATATTACATGGTGTGGACGGGGAGATACATCAGCTTGATCAGGCGAGAGGTATGAATAAAGCTTTAAACAGGCTCCTTTACTTTATTGAAAAGGGTGAATATGATGTTAACAGAAGAGTTGAGATCACACAGTGCTGTAGTTGGGAACGCTGCATGAACGTACGAAAGATCCTGATGGAACAATTCCATTTCAAGGATGTCCGCATTCTGAATGCGGGCGGAGTAAGTACGATGTACGGAAACAAAGGAAGTGTGATTGTGGCTTTTTGATCAGCGACATTACTGTGGAAAATGCAGTTTATTATGAAAAGATGCGGGACACGGAAGTGGCTTGTGTCTTTTCTTTTTTAATGATATACTTATATAATTATGAGTGAGGAGGAACGCTTTTGAATGCGGTTCATAAATAATATGCGTTCCGACACATTGTCGCCGAGACGAGGTGCTCATATGTTGTGAAGTAACATATGAGGATGACACCGAGGGATAGCCACCGGGTGAATCAAGGGGCATTACATTGGTATATATGGGAGAAAACGGAAATGAAAAGAAACAGATGGATAATATATGTGGCGATCGTAGCTGCGTTGTGCTGCACCGGATGCGGAGAAAAACAACAGGAAAGTACAACAGCCATGGAGCAGACAACAGAACAGCTCCCGGTAGCTGCAACGACGGAGGCAGAACCGCTTCCTGAGATGGATGAAGAGGGATTTTTTATTGTAAATGATTCTGTGGAAGTCATCATTGATCTGGCAGATATCAGGGTCAGACCTGAGGAGGATGCAGATATATATATGATGCTTGAGCAGGGAACTTTATTAAAACGGACAGGTTATAATGATGCATGGACCAGGGTAGAATTGGAGAATACCAGTTTTTTTGTCACAACTGCATCGGTAAAAGTAGTTGAGACACCTGTGCAGACTGCAACTGTGGATGACGCGACGGAGGGTGATGCAGACAGGGAACCACAGCGTGTAAAGAAGATCGTGATCGATCCATGTAATCAGTCGGTTGACAATCTGTCAACTGAGGCAATCGGACCGGGTAGTGATGAGACAAAACAGTGTGCATCAATGGGAAGCACAGGCACCACATTTGGAACAAAAGAGTCCCAGCTTAATCTGGAGTATGCTTTACTTCTTAAGGCGGAGCTTGAGAGCAGAGGATATGAGGTAGTACTGACCAGAGAAACGGACGATGTGGATATATCCAACAAGGCAAGGGCGGAGCTTGCCAATGATTCGGGAGCTTCTGCCATGGTCAGGATACAGATGGGTGAGAGCAGTAATGCGGAGTTAAATGGTGTGATGGCTGTCTGTATGACATCAACCAGCCCATATAACAGTGATTTGTACGAGGACAGCAAGTTACTTGCAACCAGAATGCTACAGGGGATAACTGCGGCAACGGGAGCTGTGAACAGGGGAATCTATGAAACCGATCAGATGACTGCAATTAATTGGAGTGAGATCCCTGTCGCAGAGATCGATCTTGGATTCCTGAGTAACCAGACAGATGAGGGAAATCTGATTTCAGACAGTTATAAGGAAACGATGATAAAAGGGCTGGCTGACGGTATGGATTATTTTTTTCAATAAGTAAAACATCGGAAAATATTTTACAGATGCCTGTAAATATAGTGTAAGGAGGAAAATATTGTGGATGATTATGTTTTGATCAGTGATTCGACAGCAGATCTGCCGATCGAGGTGTTGAAGGAGCTGGAGGTTTCTATAGTTCCGTTTTCATATTCGGTCAATGAGGAGGTCTTTGAATATCATCTGGACGAGAGGGATGGAGATATTCATCTGTTTTATGACAGATTGAGGAAGGGTGCGATGCCGGTTACTTCGCAGATCAACCCCAACACATATAAAGAATATTTTGAACAGTATGCAAAGGAAGGAAAAGCTGTATTATATATGTGCTTTTCTTCAGGACTCAGTGGTTCTCTGCAGACAGCGCTTCTGGGATCAGAGCTTCTGAAGGAGAAATATCCGGATGCCCGGATCGAGATCGTTGATACATTATGTGCATCTGTTGGTCAGGGAGTATTTGTATATCAGGCTGCCATGAAGAAGCGGGACGGAATGTCTATCGATGAGTTAAAAAACTGGATAACAGAAAAGAGAAATCAGGTAAGTCATTGGTTTATGGTGGAGGATCTGTTCCATCTGAAACGTGGCGGCAGAGTTACTACGGTTGAGGCAATGGTTGGAAGTGCACTCAAGATCAAACCGATCTTAAGTCTGGATGAACAGGGAAAGCTGGTTGTAAGGTCTAAGGCGAGAGGCGTTGGAAAGGCATTGGAATATCTTGTTGCCAGGGTGGTGGAAGAAGGCGGCGACTTAAGTTCGCAGGTCGCTGTTATCGGTCATGCCGATGCCATGGAAAAAGCATTGAGGATAAAAGAAATGGTGCTTGCTGCGGGCATGAAAGAAGAAAATATCATGATCGCACCAATAGGACCTATCATCGGAACCCATGTCGGTGCAGGCATGGCTGCCATTGCATTTATCAGGCAATAAAAGAAGTGTTGACATACTATATGTAAAATGTTAGAATACTTTCGTAACAAAAACGTAATAAATGTAAAAAAGTGTTAAGACATTTTACAGGATGGTTGTAACAAATGAGCAGAAGAACAAGAAGAAAGCTGAATAATATCTGGCTTTATCTTATAAAGTATGTATTTAACAGCAGATACATTATTCGTAATACGATGGCAGCTACAGCATTGTGTACAGTGATCGCAGCGATATGTGGACTGTCCTCAATACATAAATCAAACGAAGAGCAAAAAACAGATTCTGTTGATCAGAAGGTAGTTGCGGAACAGCAGGATGACAGTGGGGCAGCTGAAGTAAGTATCCAGCTTACAGCGACATCCATGATGAATGCGGATTCCGTCAGTATACTGATGGCAGGACTTGATACAGACACAAAGACAGATGTTCAGCCTAAGAAAACACAGGTCGTAGCTGAACAGAATACAGAGATTTTTGTGGCGATTGAAGATGGTGTAAATATTCGTGAAACTGCATCTACCGAAGCAGAAGTTGTTGGAGCCTTATATCTGGGAGATACAGGTAAGGTATTGGAGGATAAAGGCGAGTGGCTTCATATATCATTTCAGGATGTAGACGGATATGTCAAGGCGGAATTTGTTCTGACCGGCAAAGATGCAGAGGCATATATTGCAGAACATGCTGATGATGAGAGTCAGGAAGAGGATAAGGAAGAATCAGAGGAAACTTCAACACAGGAAGAAGACGATAATGATTCAGATGATGCCGACAGTACGACAGAACAGCAGACAACAGAGGCTCAGGATGATGATCAGAATGATACAACAGAAGCATCTGAGCCAGAGGAGGAGCCGGGTTCCGGCGCGACAGAGGTCGGCACTACATATAGAGATCCTGTTACACTTAGTGAGTCAGATATCAATCTCATGGCAAGTGTTATGACGTTGGAATGTGGTGGAGAATCATATGCCGGTCAGCTGGCAGTTGCAAATGTTATACTGAACAGATATCTTTCCGGTGCTTATGGAAGTACCATGAGTGATGTATGTTATGCGCCGGGTCAGTTCGCTGTCGTATCATCACCTCAGTTTCAGACTTATGTGGAAAATGGTGCACAGGCAAGCTGTCTGCAGGCTGTAAGAGAGGCATTGTCGGGTGTCAACAATATCGGAAGTTACACACAGTTCAGACCGGTTTCTAATGTGAATCCGGATAACTATAGTTCATATACTATAATAGGCAATCATATATTCTTCTAAAATTATCAGGGCTGTTGTATTTAAATGATATAGCATGTACATTATGAAAACATACTATGTTATTTAAATGCAACAGCTTTTTTGGGCATAACATGACATACAGATGTCATGTTATGCCTGGTAAGATTATTTTGAAGTTTCGAGACGGACAATCAACAGAGATATTGAAGCTTTGTGCAAAGCCGGGACTCCGGAGCCTTGACAGTATCAATGGTACAAACCGGTATGGGCAGCTAATGGAGAAATTATCGGTCGGGTCATCGGATTTTATGAATGACGATGTGCACCGGAGAAGCTGCGGACCGTGATCCGGCATCCGGTGAAGATGGTATAAATGTAGGTTGTATGATGTAATATCGCAAAAAAATATGGCATGGATATATGTATAATGTAGGAAAATCGTTTGCGAACACGTATTTTCCGAATTATACATATATCATGCCATATTATTTAATGCGATATTATTTTATTTCTCATTCTTCTCACGCTGCTGGTCGAGCATGCCACGAACCTGCATGGACAGACCGAAGAGGTGGATAAAGCCTTCTGCATCCTTGTGGTCATAGAGCTCACCTGTCGTAAAGCTTGCCAGCTCCTCTGAGTAGAGTGAGTATGGTGAGGTTGTACCGGCCTTGATGATATTGCCCTTGTACAGCTTAAACTTTACTTCACCGGTTACGCGCTCCTGGGTGCTCTCAATAAATGCCTGAAGTGCCTCGCGGAGAGGGCAGAACCATTTTCCTTCATATATCATGTCTGCATACTTGTCAGAAACAAGCTTCTTATATGCCATGGTATCACGGTCAAGGATGAGCTCTTCAAGCTGCTTGTGTGCCTCCATCAGGATCGTTCCACCAGGAGTCTCATATACACCACGTGACTTCATACCGACAACTCTGTTCTCAACGATATCAACGATACCGATACCGTGCTTGCCGCCAAGACGGTTCAATTCACGGATAATATCAGATACTTTCATTTCTTTACCGTTTACTGACTTCGGAACACCTTTCTCGAAAGTCATGGTCACATATTCAGCCTCATCCGGTGCCTTCTCAGGATGTGTACCAAGTACAAGAAGGTGATCCCAGTTAGGCTCTTTTGAAGGATCCTCAAGCTCAAGACCTTCATGGCTGATGTGCCACAGGTTTCTGTCACGGCTGTAAGAGGAAGAAGCATCAAATGGAAGGTCGATGCCGTGAGCCTTGCAGTATGCGATCTCATCTTCTCTGGACTGCATGGTCCACTCAGGCTGTCTCCATGTTGCGATTACCTTGATATCAGGGGCAAGTGCCTTGATGTTGATCTCAAAACGTACCTGATCGTTACCTTTTCCGGTTGCACCGTGGCAGATTGTTGTAGCACCTTCTTTTCTGGCAATCTCAACAAGCTTCTTAGCGATAAGTGGTCTTGCAAATGATGTACCAAGAAGATATTTATTTTCATATACTGCATTTGCCTGAACACCAGGAACTATGTAATCATCACAGAACTCATCAACGACATCCAGTATATAAAGCTTTTCTGCACCTGAATATTTGGCTCTCTCTTCCAGACCGTCTAATTCGCTCTCCTGTCCTACATCGATGCAGACGCACACAACATCGAAATCATAGGTTTCTTTTAACCATGGTATTATAGCGGTCGTATCAAGTCCGCCTGAATACGCAAGAATAACTTTTTCCTTCATTGTATAATCCTCCTATTAAAACGTTAGGTTCAGTATAACCCTTAAAATGGGAATATGCAATAGTAATTTTGTATTTTTATACATAAAAGTATGAATAATATACAGAAAAAATGCATAAACACGAAAAATATTCATAATATTTCAATATAATGTTGCATATTTTGATTGAGGGATGTATAATCGAAAATAGTTTTTTGGAAAAGAGGATAAAAGAGATGGTTAAGGTTGGTATAATTGGTTCCACAGGCTATGCGGGACAGGAGCTTGTTCGTATATTGCTGGCGCATAAGGATGCAGAGATCGTCTGGTATGGTTCAAGAAGTTACATAGATAAAAAGTATTCTGATGTGTATGGCAATATGTTTGAACTTGTGGATGCAAAATGCATGGATGACAATATGGAAGAGCTTGCTGCGCAGGCAGATGTTATCTTTACCGCAACTCCACAGGGATTGTGTGCATCCCTTGTCAACGAAGACATTCTGTCAAAGGCGAAGATCGTGGATCTGTCGGCGGATTTCAGGATCAAGGATGTTAAAACTTATGAAAAATGGTACAAGATCGAACATAAAAGTCCACAGTTTATTGATGAGGCAGTGTATGGTCTCTGCGAGATAAACCGCGAGGACATCAAAAAAGCCAGATTGATTGCCAATCCGGGATGCTATACGACATGTTCCATTCTGTCATTGTATCCGCTGGTAAAAGAGCGCATGGTGGATGTAAATACCATTATTGTAGATGCAAAATCAGGTACATCCGGTGCAGGAAGAGGCGCCAAAGTTGCCAATCTCTACTGTGAAGTCAATGAGAGTATTAAGGCATATGGTGTTACGACGCACAGACATACACCTGAGATAGAAGAACAGCTTGGATACGCCTATGATGGTACACCGCTTACGATCAATTTTACACCGCATCTGGTGCCGATGAACAGGGGAATTCTTGTGACGGCCTATGCGAATCTTGTGCAGGATTACAGTTACGAGGATATCAAGGCTGTTTATGACAGATATTATGGAAAAGAGACATTTGTCCGTGTTCTGGATAAAGGAGTTTGCCCGGAGACAAGATGGGTCGAGGGAAGTAATTATGTAGATGTGAACTTTGTGATAGATCCGAGAACAAAGCGTGTTGTTGTCATGGGTGCCATGGACAATCTGGTTAAGGGTGCTGCAGGTCAGGCGGTTCAGAATATGAACCTGATTATGGGCCTTCCGGAGACAGAGGGACTTATGATGCCGCCGATGTTCCCATAAAAATACAGTAATGTAACAGCAGTGAATCAGAAGCCGGCAGAGAGGTAAGAATCTGCCGGTCGATAAGGGAGGAAAAGATTATGCAGAAAATAGACGGTGGTGTGACAAGTCCAAAAGGATTTAAGGCAGCGGGTACCAGAGCAGGTATCAGAGACGGAAAAACGAATAAAGATATGGCAATGATCTATTCGGAGGTTCCGGCTGTGGCAGCGGGAACATTTACCAGGAATGTTGTTAAGGCTGCGCCGGTATTATGGGATAAGAAGCTGGTTGAGACTGTTGGAATGGCACAGGCAGTTGTTGTAAATAGTGGAATTGCCAATGCATGTACGGGAGAAGAGGGATATGAGGACGCAAAGCAGACGGCGGCTCTTGCCGGAAAAGCGCTTGGAGTAAGTGAGAATCAGGTTCTTGTGGCATCTACCGGTGTCATAGGATTTACTCTGCCGATGGATGCGATCGCATCGGGCATAGATAAGCTGAAGGATATGTTAAGTGATAGCAGGGAGGCTGCGATCGACGCTGCGACAGCGATCCTGACAACAGATACCCACAAAAAAGAGATCGCCTATGAGTTTGAGATATGCGGTAAAAAGGCATATATTGGTGCCATGTGCAAGGGTTCCGGCATGATACACCCGAATATGGGAACCATGCTTGGATTTATCACAACAGACGTTGCGATAGATGGTGTGCTTTTATCTAAGGCATTAAAGAGTTCGATCGAGGATACATTTAATATGGTGTCGGTTGATGGAGATACATCCACGAATGATACAGTCGTTGTTCTGGCCAACGGCATGGCTGGCAATGAGATGATAACAGAGGAAAATGCTGATTATGAGACGTTTCAGGAAGTCTTAAATGCAGTCAATACATTTCTCGCAAAGCAGATCGCTGCTGATGGAGAGGGAGCAACAAGGCTCTTTCAGGTGGATGTGGTTGGAGCTATGGATAAGGAGACGGCTAAGGTACTTGCCAAATCTATCGTGACTTCAAATCTGACGAAATGTGCTATCTACGGACGGGATGCAAACTGGGGAAGGATTCTGTGTGCTATGGGATATTCGGGAGCACAGTTTGACCCTTATAAGGTCGATATCACAGTCTCGAGTGAGAAGGGTGAGATCAAGCTGGTAGAAAATGGAAAAGCGACAGCCTTCGATGAAAAGAAGGCAACAGAGATATTGTCACCTGAAGTTGTTGTTGCAACAGCAGATCTGAAAATGGGTGATGAAAAAGCGACAGCATGGGGTTGTGATCTGACCTATGATTATGTTAAGATAAATGCAGATTATCGTTCATAACAGTTTATAAGGACAAAACAGAGTAATCAACCGATATTAGAAAGGAAGAAAAAGATGGTTAATAATGAGTCGATTGAAATGATACTTGGCAAGGCCCAGACTCTGATCGAGGCGCTGCCATACATACAGAAATTCAACGGAAAAAAGGTCGTTGTAAAATATGGCGGAAGTGCAATGATCGATGAGAATCTGAAATATAATGTAATCAAGGATGTAGCACTTCTGAAGTTGATCGGCATGGAGCCTATTATCGTACATGGTGGCGGTAAGGAGATCAGTGCATGGATGAAGAAGATCGGTAAGGAATCAGAGTTCGTAAATGGTCTTCGTGTCACAGATGAGGAGACTCTGGATGTAGCTGAGATGGTTTTATCTAAGGTAAACAAGAGTCTGGTCAGCATGATGCAGAAGCTTGGTCTTAAGGCTGTCGGAATAAGCGGCAAGGATGCAGGACTGCTCAAGGTAAAGAAAAAACTGTCAGGTGGTAAGGATATCGGATATGTAGGAGAAGTTATTTCTGCGGACAGCGCGATTCTTGATACATTGATTTCCAATGATTTTATCCCGGTTATTGCTCCGATCGGACTTGGAGAAGAGGATTACCACGGATATAATATCAATGCAGATGACGCTGCATGTGCTATAGCGACAGCCGTTAATGCAGAGAAACTTGTATTCCTGACCGATATAGAGGGCGTATTTGTGGATCCTACAGATAAGACGACACTTATATCCGAGATGGACATCAACGAGGCACAGGAGTTCATTGACAACGGTGTAGTCGGCGGAGGAATGCTTCCAAAGCTTACAAACTGTATCGAGGCTATGAAAAATGGTGTTGCAAGAGTTCATATGCTGGATGGACGTGTAGAACACTGTCTGCTCCTGGAGTTCTTTACAGAAAAGGGTATCGGAACTGCTATTTTAAAGGAGCCATTATTCTAGAATACAACAGCAGGTTTTAATATTGACATATCATCCGGGAGGGGTTAAGTTTACACCCCTCCTGTTTTATTGCAAATGATTTGTATATTTTTTTCTGTAATAAGTTTGTAAGAACTATCTGTTATATTCATAGTAAGGCAGATGATTTCGCAATCAACTCTGTGGTATCTGCTATGAAAGGAGCTTGTAAGATGAGTATATTAGAGACGAAAGATCTTTGTAAAACGTATGGAAATGATGAAAATATCGTAAAGGCGCTGGACCATGTATCGATCAGTATCGAGGACGGAGAATTTGTGTCAATCATAGGCAGCTCGGGCAGTGGAAAGTCTACCCTGCTGAATATGCTGGGAGGACTGGACAGACCGACCTCCGGGGAGGTCATTGTATCCGGGAAAAAGATATTTGAGATGGATGATGAGGAGCTTACGATATTCAGAAGGCGCAACATTGGTTTTGTATTTCAGAACTACAATCTGGTTCCGGTGTTGAATGTTTATGAGAATATCGTGCTTCCGATAGAACTTGACGGAAGTCAGATCGACAAAGAGTTTGTGGATGTGATTATAAAAAAACTGGGCCTTGAGAAGAAACTGGGTGCCATGCCGAACCAGTTGTCAGGCGGGCAGCAGCAGAGAGTGGCTATTGCGAGAGCACTCTCTGCCAAGCCTGCCATTATATTAGCAGATGAACCGACAGGTAACTTAGACAGTAAAACAGGGATGGATGTCATATCCCTGCTCAAGGTGACGAGCCGGGAATTCTCACAGACGATCGCCATGATAACACACAATGAGGAGATCGCCTTGATGGCAGACCGTATGATCCGCATTGAGGATGGAAAGGTCGTATTGCCGGAGGGAGGCGAGACCGATGTTAAAGAATGATAATCAGGCGGTGGTAAAACGCATCAGCCGGCGCTCCATGAAGATGAATCGCGTCAGGAATATCTTTTCAATCCTGGCAATCGTCATGACGACGCTTATGTTTACGACAGTATTTACACTGTGTTACAGTATTTTCAAAAATATGGATATCATGCTGGTCCGCCAGCAGGGAACCAAAGCAAGCATTTATCTGTATAATCCGACACAGTCCCAGCTTGATGCTGCGCGGGACACGGAAGGTATTTGCGCAGTGGGAGTCCGCATCAGGGCGGGAAGTGCACCGTTAGATGATAACGGAGACGTTGTGATTTATCTGGATTATTATGATGACGCAGAATATGAGAAAAATCACCTTCCGGCTATAACGGATATACATGGAAGTTATCCTGTCGGCAAGGATGAGGTCATGATGTCTCTGGATGCATTGACTGCATTGAATATAGAATCTCCAAGTGCCGGTATGCCGATAAAACTTACACTCTCGGATGGTACGGAGAAGACATTTACCTTATCGGGGTGGTTCAAAGATTATGCATATTTCTCAGGCAGTAAGGAGGCACTTGTCTCAAGAGCTTATATAGATGGGTTGGGACTCTCTATGGAAGAGGATGGACTTCTGACTGTATCAACCAAAACCGGTAAGCAGGGGGATGTATATGATCGTCTGGTAGCAGATGTACCGCTTCACGCCGGTCAGGAATGGATCACTACGTATGATAATCAGTCTGAGTCAACGGGAAATGCACTGCTGCTTGCCGCTCTGGCATTGCTGCTGGGTGCGATCATTATTGCGAGCGGTTATCTTCTGATATATAATGTGATGTATATATCGGTGACCAGGGATATACGTTTTTATGGCATGCTGAAAACTATAGGCACTTCGCCAAAGCAATTGAAGCAGATCGTGAAGAAGCAGGTCTTCCATCTGGCGGTATATGGTATTCCTATTGGCATTGTGCTGGGAATGATACTTTCTTTTGTGGCAGTTCCATTTGTTATGGATCTGTTTGATGTGGGAAGCTATGCAGCGATGCCAAATGACATTCGTTTTTCACCGCTTATTTTTGTAATGACGATATTGTTTGACCTGTTTACCATAGCAATCGGTTGTCGTAAACCGGCCAGGCTGGCAAGCCGTGTGTCTCCTGTTGAAGCATTGAAGTATAATGGTTTGGGCAGGGAGAAGGGTGTAAAACAGAGGCGGACCACAAGCGGCGGAAAACTTTATAAAATGGCATGGCGTAATGTCTTCCGGGAGAAAAGGAGAAGTATACTTGTATTTGCTTCCCTGTTTATGGGAACGATGGCATTTCTTACAGTAAATACCTTTATGAATGGAATACGTCTGGAAAATTACGTTAATAAATATCTTCCAAATGATTATAATATCTATTGTCATATCGGCAGTGAGGAAAAGTCAGAGGAAGAGATGAATGCATCATCGATGCGGCTTGCAGAGAATATACGTGCCATAGATGGGATTACTCTGGTCAGTGTAAATAGAGAGGCTAATGTGGAGCTTGATTTTGACAGAGAAACCTATCGACCTTTTCTTGAGATGGCTGCAGAGGAAGATGGCAGTTCTGTTGATGATCTGGCTGCATTTTATGAGGAACATGTGGGGACTGATCAGGCATATACTGCTCCGGTGATATCGGTTAGTACGGATCTGATCAGAAAACATAATGAGCGTGCACAGCAGAAGATAGACGTGGAGAAATTCGAACGGGGCGAAGTGTGTATCCTGGGAATCTTGAAAGATATGGAGCAGGCGGGCACCATGAAGGGTAAAATGATAGGCATGACGGATATTAATTCCGGGAAGCATCGGGAGATTGCAGTGGATGTGTGTCTGGTTCGGGGGGATGAATATGCGTTAGAACTGGGATATTTTTGGATGATGATGGCTGCACCATCCATTATCGTAGTCAGTGAGAGCTTTATGGATTCTCTGTCAGATACTGCAACCATCAATACGATCAACGCAGATTGCCTGCCTGAAAAGGAACCGGAGGTTACTGCACAGATAAATAGTCTTACGGCTAACAATGACGCCGTGATTGCGACAGAGATCAAAACGGAGTTGATAAGTTCATTTAAGAATGGAATGTCTTCACTTAATATACTGATAAATGGTATATCGTTGCTTTTGCTCCTGATTGGTGCAATCAATTTTGTAAATGTCATGCTGACAGGGGTATATACCAGACGAAGGGAGCTGGCAGTCCTGGAGAGTGTGGGAATGACGAAGCGTCAGATCAAACATATGCTGATTCTGGAAGGCGCATATTATGGACTGATCACGATTGGAATGGTCCTTACCGTCGGAAATGCTATCATGTGGGTTGTTGCGAGACTGACTATCAAGATTGTTGATTATGCCGTGATCTCGTATCCATGGATTGGTGTAGGCATCATGTCTGTACTCATTATGATGGTGTGTGTAATCGTGCCTGGCATCATATATAGAAGCCTGTCAAGGGAAAGTGTGACAGAACGGATACGTATGGAAGAATAAGACAAAGATCAGAGGGGTTGATTGGATGCAGAGTATATTGATAATAGAAGATGACATGATCCTCTGTGGTGGAATCAGAAACTTTCTGGAACAGAGAGGATATCACTGTGGGAGTGCATATACTGTAGAGACTGCGAAGGCTGCACTTGCAGAGCATTATGATCTTATCATAATGGATATCAATCTTCCGGATGGCAACGGCCTTTCACTTTGTGAGGAGATTCGTTGTACAAGCAATATCCCTGTTATCTTTCTGACGGCAAATGATACAGAGGATGATATGATCGAAGGATTTGAGAGTGGTGGGGATGATTACATTGCCAAACCGTTTTCAATCGGTGTCCTGGAACAGCGGGTGAAGGCGGTCCTCCGCCGCAGCAATGATTCATATCAGGCTGAGACTTTTTCATACAAAGACCTTATAATAGATTTTGATAAATTAAAGGTGACTCTGCGCGGAGATATCGTAAAACTGTCATCTACAGAATTCAAGCTGTTAGAGCTGCTTGTGAGAAACAGAGGGCAGGTGCTGACCCGGGAAACCATATTGGACAGGATATGGGACTGCGGTGAAAATTATATCGATGACAGTACATTGTCTGTGCATATCAGGCGGCTCAGGCAGAAGCTGGAGATGGACGCGAGAAATCCGGAATATATTATCACGGTATTTGGGATAGGATATACATTTGGTTCTTAGTGTGCGGGAGGAGACAGATGAGAGGGAAAAACAGTGGATACAGGGAAAAATATGTCCGGTATCAGTTATATCATAAAGTACTGATCGTGGTGGAATGGATCATTGCTGTACTGCTGACTGTTATCGTCTGGTGCACGACACACAACTATTATGCAACTCTTATTGTGGGAGCAGGCATGCTGGCTATGGCAGGACTTACAGCCCTTCACAACAGGATCGATGACAGATATATATCGGGTGTGATTGCGGAACTTGCACGTCTGATCGATGTATTATCGGAACTCTCTGAGCAGGATATATTTCCGGAGAATGAGGATACCCTGTTATCCAAACTTCAAAACAAGGTGGTAAAGCTTGCAAAAATGCTAAGAAAGAAGCAGGAGACAGCGGAGCAGGATAAGGAAAATGTGAAAGCACTTGTGTCGGATATCTCTCATCAACTTAAAACTCCGATCGCCAATCTTAAGATGTATACGGATCTGCTGCAGGATGAATCACTGACTGCAGAGCGGAGGGAGGAATATACGGAAGCACTCAGGTTGTCGGTGGAAAGACTGTCCTTTTTGTCTGAGAGCATGATTAAGATATCACGTCTGGAAAGCGGGCTGATCCATCTTCACATGGAGAGACAGAGCCTGAATGAGACAGCGATGCAGGCGGTAAAGGCTGCGTACTCGCGGGCAAAGGCTTCCGGTGTGGAGATACGTTATGAGAATCCGGAGGATAAGGATATCGTGATAAAACACGATAGAAACTGGACTTCAGAGGCTGTATTTAATCTGCTGGATAATGGTATTAAATATGTGCCTGATGGGGAGAATGATCATCCTGTTCTTACACTCAGACTGCGGCAGCTTGGATCCTTTGCTGTGGTTGAGGTGGAGGATGAGAATGGTGCCATACCGGAGGAAGAGCAGACAAGGGTCTTCACCCGTTTTTACAGAGGGAAAAACAGTCTGAGACGGGAAGGCATAGGAGTGGGCCTTTATCTGACCCAGGAGATCGCAGTCAGACAGGGGGGATATATTAATCTGAAAACAACGGAAAAAGGAAACATTTTCTCTGTCTATCTGTATGTAGAATGATCTTATGTGTATGAAGTAATTTCATAATTAAAGTTAATTTGAATAACAAAGCTCGTGCCTGCATATGCTATCTCCAGTTCAAACAGATGTAGATTGGAGGAGATAGCATGTGGGGCTTTCTTATTGCTTTGTTGTCAGGAACCTTAATGAGTGTGCAGGGAGTTTTTAATACAGGAATCACAAAGCAGACATCGACATGGCTTGCTTCAGCATGGGTCGCGCTGTCCGGCTTCGTGGTTGCATTTATTTTGTGGGCCTGTTTTGAGAGAAACGATGCACAGATCATGTCCCTGATGAAGGTGGATAATAAATATATGCTTCTGGGTGGAGTTATGGGTGCATTTATCACCTGGTCGGTCATAAAGAGTATGGCTGCGCTGGGACCTGCCAAGGCGGTGCTTCTGATCGTGATCGCACAGCTTCTGGTGGCATATCTGATCGAACTTCTGGGATGGTTCGGCGTAGAAAAAGCAGAATTTCAGTGGTCAAAGATTATTGGAATGCTCATAGCTATTGTTGGATTTATCGTATTTAAGTGGGAAAAAAAATAAAACTATTGTATTCTTTTGAAAAGTTTTGTAAAATAGACATGTGTATTGGGTTGCAATGTGGAACACTCGGTCAGAATCTTTAAAAGGGAGTGTTTCATATGCAGAAGAAGTATTATATTATAATAAAAAGCTTATGTTGTATTGCTTTGATATGTTCCACTGCTTTGTGCGGATGCGGAAGAAAACAGGTAGCTTTGTTCGGGGTTGAACAGGCTGGCGATCTGACAGAGCAGGCAGATGATACGGCGTATATTGTGCAGACATCTGAAGAGATGATACAGCAGTCTGCAGAGGACAGCTTCGAGGATGCGGAAGATGATACGCAGAAGCTGGAGGCTGTATATGTATGTGGTGCAGTCGTACATCCGGGTGTGTATTATCTGGAGCAGGGAAGTATCGTGCAGGATGCTCTGAATGCTGCAGGAGGTTTTGACGGGGATGCCGCAGAGGCATACGTTAATCTGGCAGCAGCTATCACAGACGGAGAGAAGATATATTTTCCATATACCGATGAGGTAGTCGGTATATCCGGAGCGGAACCGGCAGGCACTGTTGATGTGGCAGATGCGGGGAACAAGGAAGGCAATGCAAAAGTCAATATTAATACAGCAACAAGAGATGAACTTATGACCCTGCCGGGCATAGGCGGGAGCAAAGCAGACGCAATCATACAGTACAGAGAGAGTTCTGGTCCCTTTCGATGTATTGAGGACATCATGAAGGTAAATGGAATCAAGGAAGGAACCTATGAGAACATAAAGGAATGCGTGTGTGTGGATTGAGGAGAAAATAGATGAAGAAAGTTTTGGTGGTCGATGATGAGAAATCCATCGTGAAGGGAATTAAATTCAGTCTGGAACAGGATGATATGCAGGTCGATGTGGCATATGATGGTGAGGAAGCGCTGGCAAAAGCAAAAGAAAATGAGTATGATATGATTTTGCTTGATATTATGCTGCCGGGCTACTCAGGTCTCGAGGTATGCCAGATGATCCGTGAATTCTCGGATGTGCCGATCATTATGCTGACAGCCAAAGGCGAGGATATGGATAAGATACTCGGTCTGGAATACGGTGCCGATGATTATATTACGAAACCTTTTAATATTCTGGAGGTTAAGGCAAGAATCAAGGCGATCTTCAGACGTAACACAAAAGGCAGTACGGAGAAAAATGATTCCAAGACTATTGAGACAAAAGGCCTTAAAATTGATTGTGACAGCCGCAGGGTATACATAGAGGGCAAGGAAGTTAATCTGACGGCAAAGGAATTTGATCTGGTATATCTGCTTGTATCCAATCCTAATAAGGTGTATTCCAGAGAGCAACTGCTGAAGACTGTATGGGGAGCATCGTATCCTGGTGATGCCAGAACGGTTGATGTTCACGTGAGACGTCTTCGTGAGAAGATAGAGGCAACTCCGGCTGATCCAAAGTATATCCATACCAAGTGGGGCGTAGGATATTATTTTCATGAATAAAACGATGCCAGCTTCAGAAGTTCGTTTTTGATATCGTCATTTGCAAAGGAGATTTCTACACTGTTTTTGTACAGTGTCAGGAGATCTTCTTTTCTTATGTTGCATCGGTCGCAGAGCAGAATATATTCGTTTGTAAGCGTCGTATGGCTCACTGTCCGGTTATCCGTGTTGACGGTAGCGAGCAGTCCATGGTCCAGAAATGGGCGCAGAGGATATGGGGAGGATGGAGATATGGCTCGTGTCTGATAGTTGGAAGTAGGACAGAGCTCAAGGCCGAGCCCTGCATCCCGGCAGGCATCCATGAGATGTTTATCCTGAATCAGGGCGATGCCGTGTCCGACACGTTTGGCTCCATATTCCAGTGCAAGTTTTACATTTTGTATACTTCCGCATTCTCCTGAGTGGATCGTAAATGGCATACCGAGTCTGCGGGCCTCGGTGAAAAGAGTAGAGAATAGACTATTATCATAACCGTTTTCGTCGCCTGCCAGATCAAGGGCACATATACCATCGCCAAGAAAATCCATTGCGGCATGAAGCATGTCAAGGTTATCTGACAATGCATGGTGGCGCATAGCACAGACAATGATATTGGCATAGACACCATATTGTTTGGTGCCGATATGACATCCACGGATGGCGGCTTCATATACATCATGGTAGGTCATTTGTTCATTTATGCTGCATGTCGGAGCAAAGCGAAGTTCTACATATCTTATATTTTCCTCCGAACATTGACGGATAATATCGCATATGCCGGCAGTGATGTTTTCCGGTGTCTGCATACACTGGATGGGGAGATCGAAACATGTGAGATATGAAGTCAGACTATCGCAGTCATAAGGAGCCTGCAGCTTTGCAGATAGGGCAGAAGTATCCATGGACGCCGGAAGGACGGTCCGGACAAATTCCACAGAAAAAGAGCCGTCTATGTGGCAGTGCAGATCCAGCTTCGGCATTTGCTGAATCATTTCTTTTAATGCTTCGTTCATAAGCGTTCCCCCTTTTGGTTATATTTATATTATATCAAGTGCTGTCTGAATAGACAAGGATTTAAAAAGGGACACAATAAGTTACTTGAAGCAGAATATAAGGTGTGATATGATGAAAAAGGTTTTGTGTTATATAAGAAATGAGTTTATATCAGAGATTTGCAGAATAAAACGGAGATAGTGACTTGAAAGAAAAAAAGATAAAAAAAGTACGGGGCTTGCAGGTGAGTCTTCGGGTATTTGTTACATCGCTTATCATATTGCTGAGTATTGCAGTTCTGTTTATCTATTCGTCCTGGTCGTCGAAGATGCACCATGACCGGTACACGGAAGAATTGAGACAGGATATCCGTATGGAGTGCAGGATGCTGTCATATAACCTGATTCAGAATGAATTCAATGTAGACGAGCCGGTAGATCTGAATCTCAGCATTGAGAATATGGCAGCACACTTCAATGGAAGGGTAATGGTAGCGGGAAAAGATTACCGTATTATCAAGGATACATTTGGCAACAGACTGCATTCCTATATTATCAATGACGATGTGATCCGTGTTATGACAGGTCAGAGTGAGATGTTGATGGAGGAGTGCGAAGGCTTTGTCAGGTGTATATATCCGGTCGTTGATGATGATGGGATCAAAGGTGTCCTGATCGTGAATGCATCGACCCGTTATATTGACCAGATCAGTAGAAATGTGACCAGAAAAAATATATTTATATGGGCTGTGATCATTTTTTTCAGTATTCTTTCTGCGTGGACCATAGGTGCTTTCAGCGTCAGAGGTATCAATCGTATCAATCGTCAGATGGAGGCTGCTAAGGCGGGACATCTGGATGAGAAGCTCCCGGAGCAGGGCTTTAAAGAGTTTCGGGCGCTGACTAAGAGCTACAATGATACGATCAGTAAACTGATGGTGCTGGATTCTACGAGACAGGAGTTTGTTTCCAATGTGTCTCATGAGCTTAAAACGCCGATCACCTCTATGAAGGTGCTGGCGGATTCGCTGATTCAGAATGCGGATGCCGATCTTGATATGTATAAGGAGTTCATGACGGATATCGTGGCGGAGATCGATCGTGAGAGCCAGATCATTACAGATCTGCTTACACTCGTCAAGATGGACAAAAAGTCTGCGGAGATGAATATCGCAGAAGTAGATATTAACGCACTGTTGGAGATTATCATCAAGAGGGTGTCGCCTATTGCAGCCAGCCGCAATATTGAGATCATTTATGAACATTATCGTGAAGTGATCGCAGAGGTGGATGAGGTCAAGCTCAGCCTTGCTCTGACCAATATTATTGAAAATGCAGTGAAATATAATATTGATAATGGCTGGGTCAAGGTTACCCTGAATGCAGATCATAAGAATGTGCATATTAAGGTTGCCGATTCAGGTGTTGGTATCCCTGAGGATTGCAAGGATCAGGTCTTTGAACGTTTTTACAGAGTGGACAAAGCGCGCAGCAGAGATACGGGAGGTACCGGACTTGGTCTGGCTATCACGAAGAATGTTATATTGATGCACAGGGGAACGATCAAGCTGTACAGTGAGTATGGTGAGGGAACAACATTTACGATCAAGATACCTCTTAAATTTTCTGAAAACTGATTATGTCTGTGAAGATTGTACGAGAAGACTGTGTGAGATAAATGTATGAGATGAATGCGTGAGATAAATGTACGAGATGAATGCGTGAGATGAATGCGTGAGATGAATGTACGAGATGACAGTGTGTGATGACTGTATGAGATGAATGCATGAGATGAATGCGTGGGATGACTGCGTGAGATGACAGTGTGTGATGACTGCGTGAGATGACAGTGTG
>JBJEJF010000003.1:0-1935 GCA_051877775.1 Wujia sp. | reverse complement strand
GTGGGATGACTGCGTGAGATGACAGTGTGTGATGACTGCGTGAGATGACAGTGTGTGATGACTGTATGAGATGGCTGCATATGATGAATGTATGGTCAGGATAATGTATATATAAGATGTGCGGCAATGGAGGAATCATGATGAAAAAAATTTTAATCATATATATATTATGTATTGGAATCATGTGTACTGCCTGCGGAAGCCGCGAGAAACAGGTACAGGTTTCTCCGGGAACAGGTGAGAGTATGGTATATATTTATTATCCGGAGGATAACCAGGTCGTCAGGGATGAGGAGCAATATCAGATCAAGCTGCCTGATTCCGTATCGTCATCCGTGGAGGAAGTCATGTCTGTTCTGATGCAGAAGCTGGACTCTGATCTGACATATCATACTTATATGCTGGATACGAACAATAATCTGTCTCTGGAGTTTGCATTGGATCGGGAGCTTGCAGAGGAAAAGCTTTTGCTGCTCGATGCTTCTGTATGCCAGACCCTTTTTCAGATCGATGAGATCCATGATATTGATATCAAACTTCTTGATATAGACGGAAAAGAGCTGCGTGATAATTATTATATGCGCGATTCTTTTTACTTTTACGGTTATGATGAGTCAGGCATGAATGAGCAGACAATAACGTTGTATTTCTCTAATAAATCAGGTACTGCACTGTCCTTGGCAAATGTATCTGTCATTGAAGAGGAGAATGTGACGATGGAGGAAAAGATAGTGAAGCTGCTGATTTCCAGAGGCAGTATCCCTGCCAATACGAAGGTGAATTCGGTCAGCATCAGCGCCGGAACCTGTTATCTGGATCTGAGCCATCAGTTTACGTCACAGATATCGGGAGTCAAGGGGGAGGTAGCACTTTATTCGGTGGTGAATTCCATCACAAGCCTTCCGGGAATCAAACAGGTTCAGTTGCTGATAGATGGTGAGACGAAGGATTCATACAGAGGGATACAGGGTGTCTGTGAACCTCTTAAATTCAATGAAGATATCATAGAGTAAGTCAAATCGATAATCATATATTAATTCCAGGAGAATAAAAAATGAAAAGACCGGTGTTCTGGGCGGTGGCGGCATTTGCACTTGGAGAGGTGGAAGGCTTATGTCTGGACAGAATATCGCAGATAAGCATAGTGTGTACTATGCTTATTTGTGCTGTCATTTTCTATGTGAGAAAGAACCGGCTGGCTCTGTACTGGTGGATTGTAGTTGCCGGTATGGCAGGGGGCATGATAAATGTGGCCATTGGGGTTCCGGCTGCTGAGATGATCAATGTAACGCAGGATGCTGCCGATTCAGATTCAGAACAGGATAGACTCGCTGATTGTGAACAGAATAAAATCGTTGATCATGAACGGACAGTTAAGAATCAGGGTAAGGATGGCGTAGAAGAATATCAACAGATACTACAGTCCGGGGAAACGCTGTGGATAGAAGGTGTTGTTGAATCTATTGCTCCTGGAGAGAATCTGCGTGTGGTCGTTCGTCTGAATAAAACGGTGATACCGAGGCATTCCGTTAATGTATTGATTTATAATGCACCGGAAGACATTGTGACAGGCGATATGATCAGGGTAAAGGGGATAATTGATCGCCCTGAAGATGCTTCCAATCCGGGAGGATTTCAGGCTAATAAATATTATCTCGCAAGAAATATCTGCGGAGTGATGTACAGCCCGATAGAGTGGGAGAAGTATGAGGAATACAATGAAGAAAGAAACTTGTATCTGCGTATCCGATATGGTATCAGGGATCGTATATACAGGATGCGAATGACCTTGTCAGATTTGTTGCACAGAATGACGGATGATGAGACGGCAGGTATATACGGTGGTATCCTGCTGGGGCTTCGCAGTGGTGTCAGTGATGAGATTCAGAGTCTGTATCAAATGGCAGGCATATCACATATTCTTGCTATATCCGG
>JBJEJF010000002.1:17953-23866 GCA_051877775.1 Wujia sp. | reverse complement strand
TTTATATGTTCGGGCAGGCAATGAATCCGATTATCCGTTCCGACGGAAGTCCCAAATTTGCGATGGTTTCAACACTTCTCGGTGCTTTGATTAATATTATATTGGATCCTGTTTTTATATTTGTATTTAAATGGGGGATGATGGGGGCTGCCGTGGCAACCGTGTTGGGACAGGTGGTGACTGCTGTGATTGCTGTCTGGTATCTCTTCCATCTGAAGGCTGTAAGACTTGAAAAGAGTAGTTTCAGATTAGCGGGTACGATTATAAAGAGGTTTATTCCGCTTGGAATATGCAGCTTTTTGTCACAGATATCCCTGGTTGCAGCAATGGCGGCAATCAATAATATGATCCGTAAATATGGTGCTATGGATGAAATATTCGGACAGAGCCAGTATGCACAGATCCCAATGGCTGTTGTGGGAATCGTTATGAAATTTTTCCAGATCGTCATCTCGATCGTTGTCGGTATGGCAGCGGGATGTATACCGATCGTTGGTTACAATATGGGCGCCGGAAGAGAGGACAGAGCACGACAGCTTTTCACCCGGCTTCTGATATGTGAAGCGATAGTCGGTGCAGTTGCGTTTTTGATCGTTGAATTATTCCCGGGGCAGCTGATCCGGATATTTGGTGCGGCGAACGAGAGTGTATATTATACAGATTTTGCAATCAAAGCATTTCGGGTCTATCTCTGTATGATCATTCTGGCATGTGTAAATAAAGCGACATTCATATATCTTCAGTCGCTTGGAAAGGCTTTGCTTTCCACTGTGTTATCGATGGTGCGGGAGATCGTATTTGGTGTAGGCTTTGCAATATTGCTTCCTTGTTTCTTTGGCTTAGACGGAGTACTATATTCGATGCCTGTGTCCGATGTGCTGACATTTGTGGTATCTGTCATAGCGATAGTCTATACCTATCGCTCATTAAGCAAAAAAAGGAGCGAATAAAACCAATGATATCCATAATATAAAAACGATTGGCAAAATACACAAAATGTAGCTGTGACAGCTTGTGACATAATGACGAAAATAATTGAATCACAAAAACTTTTCTTACGAAAACGACCGCTTTTTGCTAAAATTTTATTGTAATGATTGTTTTAGTTTTAGGAGGAAGCAATGTTTGATATAGGAGATTATATAGTATATGGTCATAATGGGATATGTCAGGTCGTTGATATCACACATCCTGATATTGCAGGCTCTGACAGCAGCCGTCTGTATTATGTTCTGATACCTGAAAAATTAAGAGATAGTAAATTGTTTTGTCCGGCAGATAATGATAAAATAGCTTTGAGGAAGATAATCAGCGAAGATGAAGCACAGAAGATCATTGAAGAATCTAAGACGATCGAGCCACTTGTGATCAGTAATGAACGCATGCGTGATGACAGCTACAAAAATGCAATGAAAAGCCATGATCTGCGACAGTGCGTGCGTGTCATCAAATCGCTTTTGATCCGCAAAAAAGAACGCGAGGAGAATGGCAAAAAGGTTACGGCAACAGACGAGAGATATCTGAAGCAGGCGGAAGAAGAGCTATACAGTGAATTAGCTATTGCGACCGGACGGGATTGGGAGAATATAAGAGATATTATTATGATGAATTGCAAAAATATATAATTTTTGCAGATATCTAAGGCTGAGTTAAGGTTCCTCTGATATAGTTCAAGTATACTTTATGAAAGACAGGGGATCGGGTGTATGAAATTATTGCTGGCTGAGGATGAAGTTGATATGTCAGAAGCCATTGTGGATATTCTGACATATCATAAATATATGGTCGATGCGGTATATGACGGTGCGGATGCACTTGAATATGCCAGATCGGGTGATTATGACGGTATCATACTTGATATTATGATGCCGAAGATGAATGGATTGGATGTACTTAAGAGTTTGCGGCGTGCAGGGAATGCCACTCCGGTCTTATTGCTTACGGCGAAGGCCGAGGTGGAGGATCGCATTGCCGGACTTGATATGGGAGCAGATGATTATCTGCCAAAACCATTTGTCATGGGAGAATTGTTGGCACGGATCCGTGCCATGCTCCGACGTCGGGTGGAGTTCACACCGGATATCTTAAAATGTGGAGATATGCAATTAAATATGTCCAGCTATGAGCTCAGTGGAAATGGGCAGTCTTTTGTATTGCCGAAGCTGGAGTATCAGCTGATGGAGATTTTTATGCTGAATCAGGGTGTGTACCTGTCATCAGAGACTCTTCTGGAAAAAGTATGGGGATATGATACGGAGGCTGAGGTAGGTGTTGTCTGGGTATACATTTCGTATCTTAGGAAAAAGCTTCAGGCATTGAAGGTTCATGTTGAGATACAGGCAAAACGCGGAATCGGTTACAGGCTGGAGGAGATAATATGATAAAAACGCTGCAGAAACGTTTTATTGTAACGGCCATGGTGGCTATCAGTATATTGCTTGTGGTATTGATTGGGGCAATCAATATATTGAATATCTGGAGAGTTAATAATGAGACAGATAATATGATGGCCATGCTGGTGCGGGAAGAGGAAAGAGATATACCTGAGCCTCCCGGAAAGCCGGGACCGAAGGGACATAATATATTTAATCCGGATATCAGTGAGGATATGGCAATGGCAGCAAGATACTTTCTTGTGAGGATGGATTCCTGTGGTGAGATCGTCTATACCGACATCAGCAGAATATCCTCTGTGGAGGAGGAAACTGCCAATGAATATGCCAGGATGGCTGTCCAATCCGGTGATTCGGAGGGGGCTATAGATAATTTCAGGTACAGAATTACGGATTCGGAGGATGGACAGGGAAGTATTGTTATTTTTCTGAATATCAGTGACAACCGGAGTACGATACTGGCAGTACTGCTGATATCTGTTGGAATCGGATGTATCGGCTGGATGCTTATGCTGCTTCTTGTGCTGGTATTATCTAAGAGGGCGATACGCCCTATCGCTTTGAATATCGAGAAACAAAAACAGTTTGTAACGGATGCGGGGCATGAGATCAAGACGCCGCTTGCAATTATCATGGCTAATACGGATGCAATGGAGCTCCATAATGGTGCCAACAAGTGGAGCAAAAATATCAGAACACAGACGGAGCGGCTGGCCGGGTTAATGAAGAATCTTCTGACTCTGTCCAGAATGGATGAGGGCGATATTCCTCCGGTTATGACAGATATTGATCTCGGAGGACTGGTCCGGGAGGTTGTAGATACATTTCAGGAATCGGCAGGATTGAGACATATCAGAATCAATGCGGAGTTAAAAGGCGATCTTCATGTATGTGCCAACAGGGAACAGATGGTACAGTTGGTATCCATCTTGCTTGATAATGCAGTAAAATATTCTCCTATGAATGAATGTATAGAGGTGGTGCTGGATGGGAATCAGAAGGAAACGATACTGAAATGTCGTAATGTCTGTGACTCGCTTCCGCAGGATCCGGCTGACAGACTGTTTGACAGATTTTACAGAGGCGATGCAGCGAGGACGCAGAAAAATGGTGGATATGGTATCGGACTGTCTGTGGCCCGCGCGATCGTAGAAACACACCGGGGAACTATTAAGGCTGAATATGATAGTGGGAAATATATTACATTTACCGTTATTATGTAGATAACAGGAAGTTATATATGGGCATGATATTTTTTGTTTAAACACATTTTCTTCACAGAATTCTAAGTTAGTACTAAGGTTGCTCAGATATACTGTTCTTGTAAGATCAAGATTGAGAGCAATCGTATGGAAGGATGTGAATAATATGCAGTACAGACATGAGGTCAAGCATGAAATAAATCCGTCAGATGTGCCTGTGTTGAGACAGCGGCTAAAGATACTTGCGGAGGCAGACAGCCATGCTGTGGATGGTCGGTATACAATAAGAAGCCTGTATTTTGATAATCTGTATGACAAGGCACTGATGGAGAAGATCAATGGAGTCAATCATAGAGAAAAATTCAGGATACGCTATTATGACGGGAACTTATCTCTGATACAGCTTGAGAAAAAATCAAAGCATAATGGCCTGTGCTGTAAGCAGAAGGAAGTGCTTACACTTGAGGAGACAGGAGCACTGCTGCACGGTGAGATCAAGTGGATGAATGACATAAGAAGACCATTGGCGCAGGAGCTATATCTGAAGATGACATCCCAGGGACTCCGCCCGAGAACGATCGTGGATTATACGCGGGAGGCATATACATATACTCCGGGTAATGTGCGGATAACAATGGATCATGATATCAGAACAGGCATGAATGGACTTGATTTTCTGAATCCGGCATGTGTGATGATGCCTGTAGGGGAGGATCATATCATTCTTGAGGTAAAGTGGGATACTTTTCTTCCTGATATCATTCGGAATGCAATCCAGCTTGGGAACAGGAGGGAACAGGCATTTTCCAAGTATGCGGCATGCAGGATGTACGGGTAACAGCGTAAATTGCGATGTAAAAAATATAGACAGGAGAATAATATTATGGAATTTGGAGATGTTTTTAAATCAAGCTTTTTGGAAAATATAGGGAGTGTCAGTATATTGGATATGGTGATCGCAATGGTGCTGGCATTTGGAATCGGTATTTTTATCTTCTTTGTATATAAGAAAACTTTTTCAGGTGTTATGTATTCATCAGGATTTGGTGTGACGCTGGTGGCGTTGACAATGATCACGACGGTCGTAATTATGGCAGTAACATCCAATGTAGTCCTTTCGCTTGGTATGGTTGGTGCGTTATCTATCGTCCGTTTCAGGGCGGCCATTAAAGATCCTCTGGATATAACATTTTTGTTCTGGTCGATAGCAGCCGGCATTGTGCTTGCGGCAGGTATGATCCCTCTTGCAGTGATAGGAAGTATTTTTATCGGCGTGGTTCTGCTGATATTTGTTAACAGAAAGTCGCATCTGAATCCTTACATTGTCGTGATCAACTGTGAGAATCATGACAGTGAACTGGCAGCAAGGGAATTTCTGGAAAAACAGGTAAAAAAATGTGTGATTAAGAGCAAGACAGTGCAGCAGGGAAATGTTGAACTTGATCTGGAGATTCGTATGAAGGATGAAAACGCAGATTTCATCAATGTCCTGGCTGAGATGAATGGTATTCGCAGTGCTGTTCTGGTGGGCTATAATGGAGAATATACAGCTTAGGGGGCGATGTTATGTCAACTCATAAACATGTAGACAGGATATGTTGTATCATTATGGCACTCACATTGATTGTAACTGTACTGTATTGTAATGGTGAAACTCTGGGCATTAATTCTGTTACCAGAACATTGGGCTACGAGAAAAAATTGTTTGATACATCTTATGTGCATACATTGGATATCGTAATGGATGACTGGGAAGGATTTATAGACAGCTGTGAGGATGAGGAATATGCTGTCTGTTCGGTGGTCATTGACAACGAAGCGTACAAGAATGTGGGAATCAGAGCCAAAGGAAATACATCATTAAGTTCTGTGAAACAATATGGAAATGACAGATATAGTTTCAAGATAGAATTTGACAAATATGATAGCGGAAAGACATATTATGGACTGGATAAATTGTCATTAAACAATATCATACAGGATAACACTTACATGAAAGACTATCTGGTGTATCAGATGATGGGAGATTTTGGCGTGGATGCACCGCTGTGCAGTTACGTATATATCACTGTAAATGGCGAGGACTGGGGACTGTATCTTGCAGTTGAAGGTGTTGAGGAGAGCTTTTTGCAGAGAAATTATGGAAATGATTACGGTTCGTTATATAAACCTGACAGTATGTCCATGGGTGGAGGCCGAGGAAACGGCGGTGGATTTGACATGGAGGAATTCAGTGAGGACATCGGTGAGACGCAGCCATCAGATGTAAATGGTGAAAACAGTCAAAATCAGCCGCCGGATGGAAGCGGAGGAATGCA
>JBJEJF010000002.1:0-17853 GCA_051877775.1 Wujia sp. | reverse complement strand
AATGCAACCGCCGGATGAAAGCGGAGGAATGCAACCGCCGGATGAAAGCGGAGGAATGCAACCGCCGGATGGAAGCGGAGAAATGCAGATTCCAGGTGGAAAAGGTCGGGGTAGTGGAATGCAGCCACCAGATAGAAATATAGAAAACGGCAAAATGATGCAGGGACGAGAAGATCGGACTATGGGTGAAGATGATGTTTCCCTGATATACAGTGATGATGATTATGACAGCTACAGTAATATATTTGATAATGCCAAGACAGATGTGACAGATGATGATAAAGACAGACTGATTGCATCACTGAAACAGTTAAATGAAGGTGAGAATATAGAAAATGTTGTCAACGTTGACGAGGTGATACGTTATTTTGTAGTTCATAATTTTGTGTGCAATTTTGACAGTTATACAGGTTCTATGATCCATAATTATTATCTTTATGAGGAAGATGGTCAGATGTCAATGATACCATGGGATTATAATCTTGCCTTTGGTGGATTTGCCATGGGTGAAGGAACAGATGCTGCCGAGATGGTGAATTATCCGATAGATACGCCGGTATCAGGAGGAACAATAGATTCAAGGCCGATGCTGGCATGGATATTTGCAAACGAAGAATATACGGAGATATATCATGAATATTTTACAGAATTTATTGAAAGCTATTTTGACAGCGGGTATTTTGAGGAACTGATAGACAGTACGGATGCTCTGATTGCGCCGTATGTGGAAAAAGACCCGACAAAGTTCTGTACCTGTGAGGAATATCAGAAAGGAGTGGAAACACTTCGGGAGTTTTGTTTGCTCAGGGCGGAGAGTATCAGCGGACAGTTGAATGGTTCTATACCATCTACCAGCGACGGACAGACGGAGGATGATTCGAATCTGGTTGATGCATCCGGGATTGTAATATCGGATATGGGATCCATGGGTAATATGGGTGGAGGAAAGGAACCACGCAGCGAAAATATAGATGGTGGTCGTTTTATGCAATAATGATTATAAATCTGATATGATCATCCAATATCATTAACAGCAGGATCAAAGCGGGATATCTCACACCACTTTTCCTGCTGTTTAATGATTGGATGTGGCGGGAATCCATGAGTGGCAGTGCAAACACAGGAAATTCAGGGGAGTAGCAGGTGTGCTTCCTGTTTGTTGGCGGATGCATAATGTCAAAAAAAACAATTTACCTCTTCCATTTTAGAAAAATTGTGGTATAATAATTTTTGCTTTGTGTAGATGAGCACATAGTATGATGCAATGACGATGCGTGGCTCAGCTTGGTAGAGCGCTGCGTTCGGGACGCAGAGGTCGCAGGTTCGAATCCTGTCGCATCGATTATGCTTCTGTGGCTCAGTTGGTAGAGCAATTGATTCGTAATCAATAGGTCGTCGGTTCGAGTCCGATCAGAAGCTTTTGATTGAAGGTAGGAGTTATGAGATGATTCCTGCCTTTTTTTATTCTAATTCCAGAGTAAAAGACGCTCTGCTATTGTTTTTTTGTATGATTTGATAGATAATAGCACTAGGAAAGTTGGGCGGTAGTAAATATGTCAGATAAGAAAAGAATACAATTTCATAATCATGGGCGTGACACCCGTTTTGACAAGCTGGACAATACTGCAAATCTGTTCCCTGTGATAGCGAGAGAGGGAATGAGTAATGTGTACCGTGTGGCTGTTACATTGAAGGAAGCCATAGACCCGGAATTATTGCAGCAGGCATTAGAGCAGGTGCTGCCGTTTTTTGATGTCTTTCGTGCGCGGATGAGGCGCGGGATTTTCTGGTATTATTTTGAGACAAACAGGAATCCTGTTCCGAAGGTACAGGAGGAATCCACATATCCGTGCATGTATATCAATCCGTACGAAAATAATGAATATCAGTTCAGGGTGACATATTATAAAAACAGGATCAACCTCGAGGTGTTTCATGCGCTGACGGATGGAAATGGTGCATTATCATTTCTGAAGGAGATTACGTATCAGTATCTGCGGTACAAATATCCTGAACTGAAAGCACAGACCATGGATACATTGGAGACAGGAACGTCCCTGGACAGGGAGGACAGCTATGTCAAGAATTATAAGCATAGCGCCAAAAAAGGTTATAAGACGGAGAAAGCTGTTATAGTTAAGGGTGAGAGATTCCCTGTAAACCAGTACGGAATTATCCATGGATATGTGGATATAACCGATATCAAGCGGGTTGCCAAGGGCTACGGCGTGACGATCAACCAGTATCTGATCGGTGTATTTATATGGTCCGTGTATCATGCTTATATGAAGGATGCAGCCTGCGGTAAGCCGATCAGTATATGTGTTCCCGTGAATCTTAGACCATACTTCGAATCTGATACGACCAAGAATTTTTTTGTTATCGTGTCTGCAGTGTTCAAGGCGGAGCGGGATCATTATACTTTTGAGGAGGTCCTTGAGATCGTTGCTGACAGTCTGCGGGAACAGATCACAAGAGATAATCTGGAACGGCTTTTTTCGTACAATGTCGCAAATGAGAAAAATAAGATCCTCCGGGCTGTTCCATTGTTCATAAAAAATATAGCAATGAAACAGGTATACAGGACTTCTGCCAGAGCGAATACCTCCACTGTAACGAATCTGGGAGTTATTCAGGTCCCTGAATTATATCAGGATTACATAGACCATTTCTATGCGGTGTTGTCGATGTCACAGGGGCAGAACATCAAGGGTGCAGTCTGTTCCTATGGAAATACGCTGGTGTTCTCCTTTAGCTCGTGCCTGCGGGAGACGGATATTCAGAAGTGCTTTTTCCGCAAATTAGTTGCGGACGGAATACAGGTTTCTGTTGAAACGAATGGGGTATATTATGAGTAGATGTGTCAGATGTAAAGTGAATATTCTGGATGATGCTGTCATGTGTCCTCTGTGCAGGGGTGTTCTGAAGAGGGAGCAGGATGAGGGACAGGCAGAGCCGGAAATAGATGGAAATGATGGTGTGAAGTCAAATCAATATCATTCCCGGTCACTCAGTTATCCGGATATCTATCCGAAGATCCGGATGATGCAGTTTGTCAAAAAACTGTCGGTGTTTGTTGCGGTTCTGGCGGAATGCGTGCTTCTCCTGATCAATTATCTGACTTACAATGGTGTGAAATGGTCGCTTGTAACAGGCGTAGGACTTGCGTATGCATGTTTCACACTGATGTATTCATTTGAACAGAATAAGAGCTTGCAGCAAAAACTGATCGTGCAGCTTGTATTTGCGTTTGCGGCTTTTGTGCTGATAGATGCAACGATCGGATATAAGGGCTGGTCCATAACACTGGCGATCCCTACAGCGGTAATGGTGGTGGAGCTTACTGTCATTATCCTTATGATTGTAAATCACAGGAATTGGCAGAATTATGTACTGACGGTAATCACATTGTTTCTGATAAGTATTGTGATGATTGTACTGGCATTGTTTGGTATTATAGAATTTAATCTGCTGTCTATTATAGCGGTGGCAGCAACCGGGCTTTTTGTCCTCGGTATGCTTGTGTTTGGCGATAAACGTGCGGAAAATGAGCTTCGCAGAAGATTTCATGTATAGAAAACGGAGATAACATATAAAATGACAGACAATGAAAAAATAGCAGATAATGAGGAGCAGGATGGTTTAAGCAGGCGAAGCAGGCTTGTGCGGGAGATCGTTTCGGAGTTTAACCAGCATTCTCATATTAAGAGTATATTTGTAGATGCAAACCGCAGCAAAAGCGAGATAGATAAACCATTTCACTATCCGGAGCATATGGAGGCAGTCAGATACCATATGCCTGATTTTGAGATGGAACTTCTGTCATGGAGGGAGTCAGATAGTCCGTGGATCATTCTTCAGCTTCACGGGGGCGGCTATGTCGGTGCACTGAAAAACAATTATAGATCGATGGCGGGATTATATGCAGAAGTCGGAAAGGGCGCAAAAGTACTGACCATTGATTATAGAGTTGCACCTGAGCATCCTTTTCCGGCTGCACTTATGGATGCAGCAGCTGCATATCGCTGGCTGTTGGAACAGGGATATGACAGGAAGCAGATCATAGTGGCGGGTGACTCAGCAGGCGGAGGACTTGCAATGGCATTGTGTCTCTATCTGAGAGATTGCGAGATGGAAATGCCGGCAGGTATTATTGCAATGTCTCCATGGACGGATCTGACTGCCAGCGGAAGCTCTTATAAGGACAATTATGATATTGATCCGGTATTCGGATCCGGTGCAGACAGTCTGATCTATAATTCGTCTTATATTGGGGAGCATGATGCAAAAGATCCGTATATCTCTCCGGCTTTTGGGGATTTTACAGGATTCCCGCCGATGCTGATACAGGTTGGAACCTGTGAGATGCTGTTGTCAGATTCTGAGATCGTAGCAAAGAAAGCTCTCGATGCAGGGGTAAAGGTGCGTCTGTCCAGATATGAAGGAATGTTTCATGTGTTTCAGATGGCTGCAAAGCTGATGCCGGAATCAGGAAAGGCATGGGCAGAGGTTGGAAAGTTCATCGAAGTATTGGGAGAACAGTAAAATAATTATATAACATATGTATTTGAATGGGGATGAGATTATGGTAATAGGATTGGCGCAGACACATATTGTATGGGAGGACAAGGAGCATAACGCAAAAAAGATGTGTGGATATATGAAGGCATTTGACCAATATATCAGGGAGACAGAAAATGACAGAGAATCGGTTGATGCATTGATCTTATTTCCGGAAATGTCGCTTACCGGTTTTTCCATGAACACGGGGCGGACTGCGGAGTGTGATAAGGAGACTGTCCGTATGTGCGAGGAAATGGCACGGACATATAATATGGCGATTGGGATTGGCTGGGTCAGAGGAACAGAAAATGATGAATTATGTGAGAATCATTATTCTATAATCACGCCTGACAGGGGAGAAGTACTTGATTATGTAAAGCTGCACCCGTTTACCTACAGCGGAGAGGACAGATATTTTTCAGGTGGCAGCAGTTTCCCTGTCTGTCAGATGCAGGAGGCATGCCTTGGAGCTGCGATATGTTTTGATCTGAGATTCCCGGAGGTATTTCAGATCTTATCTGATCAGGCAGATATGATTATAGTACCGGCAAACTGGCCGGAGCGAAGAAGCGCACATTGGAAATCGCTGCTTGCTGCCCGTGCGATAGAAAACCAGTGTTATATCGCGGGTGTTAACTGCTGTGGACTGATGGATGGACAGTATTATTCCGGAGATTCATGTTTGTATATGCCGGATGGAACCTGTATGGAGCCTGTACGTGTGATAGATGGTCAGGTGTTGTCAGAGAAGTTCGCCGGTTATCAGCAAAATGGATCACGGGTATACATAGATGAGGAACGGCTTTTTATCTATGATGTGGGGGCATGTGCCGCCTCTGTGGAGCTGGTACGTAAGGGGTTCCCTGTAAAATCGGCACGCAGGACAGAACTGTACAGACAGTTTATGTGATTCGTCTGGCAGTATGATTTCAAACAGAATCTTAAACAAATCTTAAGAATTATTCCACTTTTATCTTAAAATTTATTTTGTCATAATAGTCTCAGGGAGGAAAAGGAAATATGTATAATATTCTGATATGTGATGATGAGAAGGATATCGTTGAGGCCCTTGCTATCTACCTGTCCGGTGAAGGCTATAAGATCTATAAGGCATATAATGGTATGGAGGCATTGGAGATGGTTACGCGCGAGACCATACATCTGCTGCTGCTTGATATCATGATGCCAAAGATGGACGGGATCACAGCGATGGCAAAGATTCGTGCGGTATCAAATATCCCTGTCATACTTCTGACTGCTAAGAGTGAGGATATGGACAAGGTCCTGGGACTTAATGTAGGAGCAGATGATTATGTGACCAAACCCTTCAATCCGGTAGAATTGATTGCCAGGGTTAAGGCACAGCTCAGACGATATATGGCGCTGGGGAGCGGCATAGTTGAGCAGACGCCTGACAAGCTTGTGGTTGGAGGAATCGAGCTGGATGATAAGACCAAAACTGTTATGGTTGATGGAGAACCAGTCAGTCTCACACCGACGGAATTCCAGATCCTGAAGCTTTTTATGGAGAATCCGGGTAAGGTTTTTGCACCAAAGGATATTTACAGGAAAGTCTGGGAAGATGCACCGCTGGGTTCTGAGGGGACAGTGGCAGTACATATCAGGCATTTGCGGGAAAAGATTGAGATAGACCCGTCTGATCCGAGACATCTGAAGGTTGTCTGGGGACAGGGGTACAAGATGGAATAAGTGAGGGAATAAGTTATGGATAAATTAATGAAAAATGCCGGCTTAAAATGTGCGGCGTCTATTATACTGTCGGTTTCGCTGTTGGCACTGGCGATATCGTCCATACTCGGTCTGTATTTCTTTGATCAGGGCGTTTTTGAACCGGGAGGGCGTGATGCTCTGTATCAGAATAGGGTTGAGGGTATTGCATGGGATTATTATCGTGAGGCATTGGATTATTATCGTGAGGTGGTAAGACTGACAGAGGAGGGAGCTGATGAGACGGAGATAAGGCAGCAGACACAGTATTACAGAGAAAAATTTGCTGAGGAAAACTGTAATTATGCGTTTTCAATCAGTCCTGTATACGAAAAGGACCAAAAGAAATATCCTTCTTTGTCCAATTACAGCTGTAATGATTACCAATACAGCTCGTCTTTTTTGGAGGATATTAGTATTCAAGATAGTGTTGAGTCGTTTCAGTATAATATATCTGCATGGTCTATATTTCAGTTACAAAGTGGGGATGATACTGGATCGACTTCAAAAACGATTTATGATATGACAGAGATCTCTGATGACACAGATGAATACACGACGATTGAAAATCAGGATATGTATGATCACGATACCACTGAGGTGGTGGATGAAGGTGAATATTATGATTTTTATCCGGACGAGTTTTATGCATATACAGACGATCAGGGTGAATACTGGATCGTCGATGACCGTCATGATATCAGTTATAATCTGAGTGAGGATCCGGGATATCAGAAAGCATGGAAAGAATTCCGCGACAGTCACGGGGAAAATCTGGATATATCACAGAGTGGGTTCTGGTATGATGGAGTAAATGGAGTATTTTATCAGGATATTGAGCTGCAGGAGATTGTTAAGGTATCCGTAGAGCAGTTTGTTAAATCTGACTTTACGGCAGAGAATGATAACTTTTATAACTCTTTTTTCCTGCGTTATATAGATGACATTATTGAGGCAACAATTCCGGTGCTTTTGGTATCACTTTTGCTTGTGATTCTGACCACCGGATATTTGATTGGTTCTGCGGGACATAGAAAAGGTGAAGAGGAGATCACGTTAAATGCATTTGACAGGATACCGTTTGATATTCTTCTTGCAGTGATGTGCCTTGGAGCTACTGCAGTGCTTTACTTATGTGATTCCTATTATTCATATTTTTCGTCCGTGGAATTTGGCTTTGTAATATTGGGATGTGTGGGATTCTTTGCTTTGATTTCGCCGATTTTGATGACTACGGCGACCCGTATCAAAGTATCCGGATGGGCACTCTTTAAGAACACACTCATCTGGAGAGGTTGTCAGTTGTTGTGGCGTGTTGTGAAGTTTGTCTGCAGAAAATGTGTAGATGCATTCCGCTACCTCATACACCATTTGAATCTGTACTGGAAATATGTGGGCATACTTTTTCTGGCAGGATTCATAGAATTGCTGGCAGCGATGACAGGTAGTATGGGCGCCGTTATGGTGATAGGGCTGTTTGAGCTGATTGGAATTAGTCTGATTCTGATACGTGCGCTGGTTGATATGAACAATCTGAAAAAAGGTGCAGAGGAGCTTGCATCCGGTAATACAGACTATGAGATCGACACTTCACATATGATGTGGGAATTCAAGAAGCACGGAGATAACCTGAACCGTATTAAAGATGGAATACAGGTGGCGGTGGAGGAACGTATGAAAAGTGAGCGCATGAAGACGGAGCTTATCACCAATGTCTCACATGATATAAAGACACCACTTACATCTATCATCAGTTATGTTGATCTATTAAAAAAGGAAGATCTTGATAATAAGACAGCATTGGAATATGTGGAGGTTCTGGACCGTCAGTCTGCCAGGCTGAAGAAGCTGATTCAGGATCTGATCGATGCATCTAAGGCATCTACCGGGAATCTGACAGTTCATATGGAGAAGACAGATATGCGTGTGCTGTTGGAACAGGCTATGGGAGAATTTTCCGAGAAGATGGAACAGCGTGGGCTAAAGACAATTATCACCTATAACACGGATCCGGTTGTCGTGATGGCGGATGGACAGCATTTGTGGAGGATTTTTCAGAATCTTATAAATAATATTGCAAAATATGCACAGGATAATACCAGAGTCTATATTGATGTGGACAGTGAGATCCTGCAGCAGGATGACAGTGGTGTGTCCGTGCGAAATAATCTGCTACGGGTCACATTTAAAAATATATCCAAGGATGAACTGAATCTGTCAGGAGATGAACTGATGGAGCGCTTCGTAAGAGGAGACAGCTCCAGAAATACGGAGGGAAGCGGACTGGGATTATCCATTGCAAGAAGTCTGGCAGAACTGCAGGGCGGAAATTTGGAAATAGTTGTTGACGGAGACTTATTTAAGGTTGTATTATTGCTTGTAAGAGCCTGAATCTGAAGGGGCTTAATCTATATTGAATAAGGAGAATCATATGGATATCTTTGACATATTGTCGATGATAGGCGGATTATCTCTCTTCCTGTATGGAATGCATGTTATGGGAGACGCTCTGGCTAAGATGTCGGGCGGTAAATTAGAGAAAGTCCTTGAGAAACTTACGAGCAAACGAATTATGGCTGTGCTTCTCGGTGCGGCCGTGACTGCGGTGATTCAGTCGTCTTCTGCGACTACGGTCATGGTAGTTGGTTTTGTTAATTCAGGTATTATGAAGCTTAGTCAGGCAGTTGGCATTATTATGGGTGCGAATGTGGGTACAACTGCAACATCCTGGCTGCTCAGTCTGACGGGGATCAGTGGAGGAAGTCTGGTTCTTGAGTTGCTTAAGCCTTCGTCATTTACGCCGATTCTGGCAGTAATCGGTGTTGTGTTTCTTGTATTTTGCAAGAGTGAGACGAAACATAATATAGGAACGATATTACTTGGATTTGCAGTTTTGATGTTTGGTATGGAGACTATGAGTGACGCGGTGGCTCCGCTTGCCGATGTTCCGGAGTTTACGCAGATCCTTACGATGTTCAGTAATCCGATCCTCGGTATGCTGGCAGGTCTTATATTGACAGCTGTCATCCAGTCCTCATCTGCATCGGTTGGTATCCTTCAGGCACTCTGTGTTACCGGTGCCGTCACCTATGCAAATGCTATACCGATCATCATGGGACAGAATATAGGAACGTGCATCACGGCAGCATTGTCTGCAGTGGGAGCAAGTAAGGACGCCAAGAGGGCGGCGGCAGTCCATTTTTATTTTAACGTACTTGGAACTGCTATATTTATGACATTATTTTATTCGTTAAATGCGGTTATACACTGGGATTTTATAAATGATGTCGCAGGCCCGGCGGGTATTGCAGTTGTACATTCGGTATTCAATATCCTTGCAACCATGATATTGCTTCCGATGTCCAATGTGCTTGAGTTCCTGGCTGTTAAGACGATCAGGGACAAGAAGGATGAGGAGAAGGTTGAGAGAGATAATGTGCTCCAGCTTCTGGATCCCCTGTTCCTTGAGAAACCGGGTTTCGCAGTTATGCAGACTAAAAAGGTTGCAGCACATATGGCTTATGTGACCCGTGATGCTGTACTTGAAGCGATTTCACTGATCAATGATTACAGTGAGGAGAAAGCGGAGCACATTGTGCAGATCGAGGGGTTGATCGATCAGTACGAGGATGCGCTGGGAACATATCTTCTGCGTCTTAGCAGTAAAGACCTTTCCAAGGATGACAGTCATGTTGTATCCATATTGCTGCACAGTATAGGAGATATCGAGAGAATATCAGATCTGGCTGTTGATATTATGCTCGGTGTCAGGGAGATGCACAAAAAGGAGCAGAGCTTCTCGAAGAAAGCAATGGAAGAACTTGCGGTCTACAGCGACGCGCTTCGTGCGATCCTCGATATGACGTTGTCGGCAATGCAGAAAAATGATTACGAGCAGGCAGCGATGGTTCAGCCACTTGAGGAACTGATCGATGATCTGAATAAGGAATTAAAGAAGAGGCACGTCAAGCGTCTTAGAAAAGGCAAGTGTACGATCGAGCTTGGACTCAGTCTGTCTGACATCTCCGACACCTATGAACGTATCTCTGATCATTGCTCCAATATCGCCGTAGCACTTCTTCAGGTAGATGATGATGAGATGGAAGGACACGGATATCGTAGAGGTGTAAAGGAAGATGCACCGGAATGGTACAATGAGAAGTATAACGAGTTTGAGAAAATGTATTTGCTCCCTTAACGTGGTGAAAAAGAAAAATAATATATTATCAATGTGTTATGGACTACAGTTTCCTGTCGGGAGACTGTAGTTTTTTCTTTGCTGGTTTGGCGTAATTCCTTTCCATTTTTTGTATGTTTTAATAAAATGGCTGCAGTCAAAAAAACCGGTCTCCATAGCAATATAAGTTAAGCTGTAGTTGGTATGGAGAAGCAGATCCTGTGCTTTGTTGAGTCGGATATAAGTGATGTATTCCTTGCAGGAACGACCATAGTTTTCTCTGA
Source organism: Wujia sp. (assembly GCA_051877775.1). GTDB lineage: Bacteria > Bacillota > Clostridia > Lachnospirales > Lachnospiraceae > Coprococcus_C. The sequence continues at coordinate 7,101 of JBJEJF010000002.1, read as the reverse complement.
AAAGTTTTGCAAAATGAGAGTAACTCATGTTGCACATATCGGCCAGATTTTCCACTTCCAGCTGTTCGCCTGAATGCAGGTCGATATACTCTAATATGCGATAAAATGAAAAATCGTCATCCGTATGATTGGATCCTTCATAATCAAACCGTGTGTTGGACTTTCTTGCAATCTCAATTAACAGTGTGTGTAAATCGGATTGCAGCTGCATGGAATAGAATTCGTCTTTGGTTTCATACTCAGTCAGAATACGATCAATTAAAAAAGAAATCTGTTTCTGGTTTGTTACTTCCTTTTTGGTTATTATACAAAAATCTTTTTCTGACGTTCTTCGGATAAAAATATCGTACATTTTAGAAAGATATGAATGTGGTATGTTGATAGTATGCAGATCGAATTTTAAAACAGCATATTCTACATCATCACAATTATTATCAAACACTGCATGAAGCTGTAAAGGATAGAAATAACATAAGTCTCCGGCCGTAAGAAAAGCACTGCTGTCATTACAGGCAATAGAAACAGTTCCTTTTATGATATACAGAATCTCACTGTAATAATGCCAATGAAGCTTCTGGTCAGGCATATGCGATATAAAGATGTCATATGGCTGGTTTGGCATGTCTATAAATTCAAATAATTCCATGAAAAAGTGCTCCTTATCGTCAATGAATGGTAACTGTATAGTTATTATTTTATTTTAATTGTTGTGGTTGTCAATACATTGATAATAGATTTGTACAATTTTAGTTGAGGTTAGTCATAGAAAGAAAATATTTTTTTTCATAAAATTAAGCATGTAAAACATATAGAAAACCTTATTAAACATATTGAGAACCATATTGATGAAAGGAAGAAGAAAATGAATGCAGTAGAGTTTAAAAATCATATTAAAAATAACTTATTACCATTTTGGAATCGTCTCAGGGATGATGAGAATGGTGGATTTTATGGTAGTGTAGACAGCGATGGTACGATATGTGCGGATAGTATTAAAGGCGTTATATTGAATAGTCGTATCTTATGGTTCTATTCAAAGGCATATCAGGTATTTAAGGAGAAGAAACTCCTCGAAATGGCAGATCATGCATATCGCTTTTTGATTGATTGTTGTTTTGACAGTCAGTATGGTGGCGTGTATTGGTCACTAAACAGTGACGGGACAATATGTGATTCTACCAAGCATACCTACAATCAGGCGTTTGCAATCTATGCGCTTTCAGCTTATTATGAAGCAAGTGGAAGACGGGAAGCTTTAAATATGGCATATGTGCTTTATAGAGTTATTGAGGAAAAGTGCAGAGATAAATATGGGTATCTTGAAGCTTTTGAGAGAGATTTTACGCCTGCATCAAACGAAAAACTGTCTGAAAATGGTGTGATTGCATATCGGACAATGAATACACTCCTCCATGTGTTAGAGGCTTATACAGAATTGTACAATGCAGATCATTTTGATGAGGTTGGTGAATCGCTTCGGTTTATTCTGGATTTATTTAAGGACAAAATATATAATTCCGATAAACAGATATGTGAGGTGTTTTTCGACAGGAATTATCATCCGCTGATCAATCTGGAGTCCTATGGTCATGATATTGAGACTGCATGGCTGATTGACAGATGCATTGACGTCCTTGGGGATGAAAAATATACTCGGGAAATGAGTACAATTACAGAGGGGCTTGCTCAAGCCGCATATGATCATGCATATGACCAAGAACAGCATGGACTAAATAATGAAAGAGAAAATGATAAGATTGATACCGATAAGATATGGTGGGTACAGGCTGAATCCGTGGTGGGATTTTATAACGCATATCAGAAGAATCCGAGTGAAGACAGATATTTGCAGGCGGCAAGCTCTATATGGAAGTTTATTCAGGAGAAAGCTGTAGATAAGAAAACAGGTGAATGGATAGAATGCGTTCCTGCTGATGGAGAACCGAGACTGGGGCAGGCACTGGTTCATCCATGGAAGTGTCCATATCATAACGGAAGAATGTGTATGGAAATGCTTGAAAGAATGCAGAAAGCGTCATAAAAATATAATCAATGAAGAGGGTGAAAGTTATGCATGAAACAGTGAACAGGAATGCAATCAAGGAGGCTAAGGAACTGCTTAATTATCTGTATGAGGTGTCTGGAAAAGCTATTATTACAGGACAGCACACACAGACAAATCGTATTGAAGAAATTCAGTATATTAATAAGATCACAGGTAAAAAACCGAAATTACAGGGATTTGAATTGCTGGCGTACTCATCGAACATCAATTATGAGGATGCTGAAAGCGCATGCCTTACAGAGATTGAGGAAAACAAAGGGACGCTTGAGACTGCCTTGAACTGGGCACTGCATGAAAATGGTATTGTAACATTTACATTTCATTGGTTTTCACCTATTGGAGGCAGGGATAAAAGCTTTTATGCATGTAATACAGATTTTGACGCGTCAAAAGTATTGATAAGAGATTCGGATGAGCAGAAGGCGTTTTATCATGATATGGATGTAATTGCCGGATATTTGAAGCCTTTTTTGGAACACAGAATTCCTGTTTTGTGGAGACCCTTCCATGAGTCGGATGGAGATTGGTTCTGGTGGGGGGCTAAAGGGCCTGCGGTTGCAAAAGAGCTCTATAAGATGATGTATGATTATTATACGGAAAAGCATCATCTGGATAATCTTTTATGGGTATGGAATTGTAGAATGAAGGAAGGCTATCCGGGAGATGAATATGTGGATGTTATCTCTGTAGATCTTTATATGGATAAATTTAAAAGAACGGATTACAGCTCCGATTATGAAGACCTTATAAAAGAAACGACGAAAAATAAAGTTGCGGCATTGGCGGAGGTTGGATATATTCCGGATGTTGAAATGTTGAAAAAATCCGGCGTGCCATGGGCATATTATATGACATGGTCAAAGGAATTCTGTATTGGAGAGAAATATAATTCTGTCAGGGATTTAAGAAAAATGTATCACAGTGATTACGCTATATGCCTATAGTTCTCAGGAAATAATGTGGTAAGTGATGGCAACACAGGGCTAATGGAAGTTTTATGCATTCCCGTGAAAGTCCAACAGAAGGCGGACATCAATCTCCAGCATATCCGCAATGTTGAAGAGCAGATCAAGGGAGATAGGACGAACAATGTTTGGCGCTTCAATTGCACCAAGATGCTGCCTGGAAATATTCAGGTATTCTGCAAGCTGCTCCTGCGTCAATCCCCTGTGTTTGCGGTAATAAGCAATATTATATCCAATTTCAGTATAGCGTTTATTATTGCGTTCATTCAGTATGTTTTTACTCATATGGATCACCTCACTGGTATTTTAAGTGTATCCATATCAAAATTAAATTAGACCACAAATAACACTTGATATTTAAAATGCGACAAAGTATAATTAAAAAGAGTGAAATGTTAGATGAAAAGAGACAACAAATAACTTTTGCGTGATTAGAAATGATAGATTTACGTGTACGTTTTGCATGAGAGGATAATCAATATGATTATGAAAACATCATTTGTCTGCTTGTTGCTGATAGCCTATATGGGGATCTTTTATTATGCAAATAGGCATCTGCCAATTAAGGCGACGAAAATATTTTCTTATTATTATATTAGTTCAGTTCTGCTGATCCTGTTTGATTTAATTACATTATGTACGGTAAACCATATGGATGTTGTACCGGATTCTGTTAATCTGATTGCACACATTATATATTTTTTGACAATAAATACAACCGTTTATCTTTTTTTCCTGTATCTGCGAAGCCTTCTTGAAAATCAACGGGATGTATCAAGGGAGATCCGGATATTACAGGGAATACCTTTTATTATCACATCAATTCTGATTCTCGTGTTGCCCCTTGATTATATTCGCGGAACCTACACAAATTATCCCATGGGAGCTAAAATGTATGCACTCTATGCGAGTGTGATCATTTATAATTGTTTTATTTTATATTATTGTATTCGATACTGGAAGCTTCTGAACAGGGAAAAATGTACAGCAATTCTTGCATCTGTTCCAATATTTATTGTGGTGTCACTCGTCAATATTTTTATACCTGAGGCATTGTTTACAATTGTATATGTAATATTGACTGCAGTCGGCGTAATGATGAGTAATGAAAACAGTGAAAAATACCTCGATAAGCAAACAGGGATGTTCAATCAGTATGCATTGGAAATTGTAAGCAATGAGTATATTGCTATGAAAAAGAAGACATGGGTTGTAGTTTTTACGCTGAGTGAGACTGGGACAGCACAGAATATCCTAGACTGGAAACAGTATATCATTGCAATGGAGGAAATTGGGCACTTTTGTAAAAGAGAAATGAAGCGACAGGCATTTCGTATAGGAGATAGAGGATTTGTTATGTTGGCCGGAACGCCGCAGACTGCTGAAATGATTGCTGAATCTCTCATGAAACATGTGCAAAGCCATCATAGTGGGGAAATGACATTTGCCTATAAAATTATTTCATTGAGTGAATGTGGAAGCCATGATGTGCTTATGTCCAGGATTGTAGAAATCTGCATGGACGCAAATAAAATGGTTTCGTATGATTTCCTGACGGGTGTTCGTAATCGTAATTCGTTTGAAAAGGAATACGCCAGACTGCGAAGCGAAAACAGGGATATGTATTATTTTATTGCAGATTTAAATAACTTAAAGATGACAAACGACACGATGGGACATTCCGCCGGGGATGAATTGCTGCAGGCATTTGCAAGACTTTTGAAAGAGGTGACAGGAAGCAATGGGATGGTTTTCAGACAGGGCGGAGATGAATTTGCCATTTTGTGGCAGGGAACAGATGTAAAGGGCTTTTTAGAAGTATTAGAGAAAAAACGCATTGAGAAAAGTAAGGAACGAATGATTCCGTTGAGTTTTGCGATTGGATATGAAAAACTGTCAGATAAGGATTGTATGAATAAGGCCGATATTATGATGTATATGCAGAAAAATAAGATGAAAGGATGAAAAGAGCTCGATAAAAGAGCTTTTTTTTTGCAAAATTGGATGGGGGGGTAAATGGTTCTTGGTCCTTGGGCTGCACCTTGGGCTGCAATTCATTGCGTATGCTTGTACGAATGGAATTAATAAAAATATATTTGAAAAAATGTAAAATATAATTGACATTACTAAGAAGCAATGTTATTATGAACACGAATAAATGATGGAATATATTTCCGGAAGGGGAGAACAAGTATGAGTGCAAAAGCCATAGGAGAGGTATGTGGAATCATACTGGTGTGCGTGTGTGTGACGCTTGCGCTGATTCTGATCACGAAGAAGGATGGTTCGATAAAATGCAGATTTGATGAGCGACAGGAGATCGTAAGGGGCAGAGGATACAAATATGCCTTTTTTACAATGATGATCTGCATGGCCGTTTTTGCATGCCTGAATGAGAGCGCAGACTTGGAGCAGCATATTGAAGGTTCGCTGGAGATGGTGATCGCAATCTGTGCAGGTGTTGCCGTTTATGCATCTTACTGCATCTGGCATGAAGGATATTTTGCACTGAATGAGAATCAGGGGCGGCTCCTGATTGTGTTTATTATCCTTGGTGTGATGAATGTCGTGTTGGGCGGCATGGCATGGAGGGAAGGCCGATGCTTTGAGAATGGAGTACTGACGATTGATTTTTCAAATGCTGTCTGCGGTGTACTGTCGCTGTGGGTATCAGTTATGGTGGCTCTGAAATGGATGAGAGACAGAAAAGAGGATGAGTAGTTTGTATGAAAAATCTTAGATTAAAAGCGGCAAGGGCCCAGATGGATATGTCCCAGCAGGAACTCGCTGAGAAGGTCGGAGTTTCCAGACAGACGATCAGTGCTATCGAAAAAGGGGATTACAATCCGACGATTAATCTGTGCATTGCAATCTGTAAGGCATGTGGAAAAACGTTAAATGATTTATTTTGGACAGATGTATAAGCATTATTCTTCTGACTGTACATGATAAGGTATGGACAGCGGAGTATATATATTAACATTCTAGAATATAGGGGGAATGAGAAAAATGAAGCTGGAACTAAAGGACATTAAGAAGAGCTTTGAGGAAAAAGAGATTCTTCATGGCATCAGTTTCACGGTCGAGAGCGGAAAAGCACTTGGACTGCTGGGAAGAAACGGAGCCGGTAAGACAACAACGATACGTATTATAATGGACGTATTTCATGCCAATTCAGGTGAGGTCCTGCTGGATGGTGAGAAGTTCATCCCGGATGGAAGCCAGGTGGGATATCTGCCGGAGGAGAGAGGACTCTATCCAAAGAAGCTGGTAAAAGATCAGATGGTTTATCTTGCCATGCTGCGTGGAATGAACAAAAAAGAGGCACTTGCCAGCACAGCAAAATGGTTGGAAAAGCTGCAGGTATCTGAGTATACGGACAGAAAGCTTGATACACTGTCCAAAGGTAATCAGCAGAAGGTTCAGCTGGCGGCGACACTGGTCGGCGAGCCTGATATTGTGATCCTTGATGAGCCTTTCAGCGGTCTGGATCCGGTGAACGCACAGATATTAAAAAATGTTATTGCTGAGCTGATCAGTGAGGGAAGGATCGTAATTTTCTCCAGTCATCAGATGAGTTACGTGGAAGAATTCTGCGAAGATATCGTTATAATTAACCACGGTGATGTGGTTTTATCCGGTAATCTGGATGAGATCAAGACAGAATACGGAAAAGGAAGAAAGATTCTGGCTGCTGAGAATTATACGCTGAATGAGCTTGCCGGATTATGCCGGGATAAGCTTGCAGATCTTGTTGAAGTCCTGGGCGTCAATAAGCATTATGTAATACTGGATATGAAACAGGATACAGATACATGGAAGATCATGGAGGCATTAAAGAAAAACGATGTGTCCATAAAAGTGTTTGGTGCATATGAGCCATCCCTGAATGATATCTTCGTGTCCCGTGTCGGTGAGGAAATCGAGGAGCAGGAAGATGAACCGGATCAGGATGAAAAACAGGATGCTAAGACCGGCAGACGCAGTTTATTTGGAAAGGCGGGGAAATAGTAATATGAAACAATTTAAGACGATATTAAAGTTTGAACTGGATAATTATTTTAAAAGCAA
>JBJEJF010000001.1:60173-71041 GCA_051877775.1 Wujia sp. | reverse complement strand
AGCATACTATTTAATTCACTTACAAAAGCAGGTGCGGAATCAGCCAACTATCCGTTTTGTACGATTGATCCGAATATCGGGATTGTTCCGGTGCCGGATGTAAGACTTGATAAGCTTACGGAGATGTACCATTCGGCAAAAACCACACCGGCAGTAATTGAATTTGTGGATATTGCAGGTCTGGTAAAGGGAGCATCAACTTCCTTTGAAATAGTAGAAGAATCTTTATGCAAGACTTCACCTATAGAAGAAAATGTACTCTTTTGCAACAGTTCCTGTTCTATATAACATGGATATTACACAGGTAGGAACAGTTCTTGCAATTGTGGTTGTCTGCTATCTGATAGGCATTGCAGCAAAGCTGTGTCCGAGGTTAAAAAGAGAGTTCCTTAACAAGCGAACTCCGCGGGGTGTAATTCAGTATTTTAAGTTGTCATGCCCCGGTCAGCCGAACTCCGCGGGGTATAATTCAGTATTTTAAGTTGTCATGCCCCGGTCAGCCGAACTCTGCGGGGCGTAATTCAGTATTTTGAGTTGTCATGCCCCGGTCAGCCGAACTCCGCGGGGCATGATTCGATATTTTATTTTGTCATGCCCCAGGCAGCCGAACTCTGCGGGGCGTAATTCAGTATTTTAAGTTGTCATGCCCCGGTCAGCCGAACTCCGCGGGGTGTAATTCAGTATTTTGAGTTGTCATGCCCCGGTCAGCCGAACTCCGCGGGGCGTAATTCAGTATTTTGAGTTGTCATGCCCCGGTCAGCCGAACTCTGCGGGGTATAATTCAGCATTTTGAGTTGTCATGCCCCGGTCAGCCGAACTCCGCGGGGTGTAATTCAGTATTTTGAGTTGTCATGCCCCAGGCAAGCGAACTCCGCGGGGCGTAATTCAGTATTTTGAGTTGTCATGCCCCAGGCAAGCGAACTCCGCGGGGCGTAATTCAGTATTTTGAGTTGTCATGCCCCAGGCAACCAATCAACTCTGAAAGACCTGCTCAAAATGGTGCATCATTCAGCGTAATAAAAAATGCCCATATACAGCATTTTGAAACTGTATTCGGGTATTCAGTTTATTATCTTTTTTACTATAATAATGAACGTATAATAAAACATGTTCATTAAAAAGAAAAAAATAAAACACGGAACTTTTTGTTTCCTTTCTGAATCATATAATTAAGGGAGTAAATTTGTTTGGAACAAATTGGATGTCATCCGGTTATAGTTTTTATTGGAGGAGGAAAGAATATGAGAAAAAAATTACTTGCAGGTCTTATGTTGTTAGCCATGACAGCATCTTCGTTTTCAACTGTAGGTTATCTAACGGTTTATGCTGCCGGATATGAAGATGACACAGTTGCGGTAACGGAGGAAGCTTCATCTGTGGAAGATGCAGCGTTGTCAGATGAAGAAGCGGTAAAAATGGAACAAAATATGGAGGCTAAGGGAAGTATTGTAGATTCAGGAAACTATGGTACTTGGACATGGTCTTTGGATGCGGATGGTGTCTTATTAATAGATGGTACTGATATCAATATAGGTGATTTATTAGAATGGCCATGGAAAACCTATAGAGAGCAAATTAAGGAAGCAAAGGTAACAGGTTCCGGATCCGGTAATCTGGGTTATTTCTTGTCTGGCTGTACGGCCATGACCAGTTTGGATATGAGTGATTTTGATACCACTGCTGTAACTGATTTAAGTTATATGTTATGGTGTTGTTACGAATTAGAGAGTCTGGATTTAGGTGACATTGACACCAGTAATGTTACAAACATGGAATGTATGTTTGGAAATTGTACCAGTTTAACCAGTCTGGATGTGAGTAAATTTGACACCGGTAATGTTACGAATATGTACGGTGTATTTCGGGATTGTAATGGCTTAACCAGCTTGGATTTGAGGAACTTTGACACCCGTAATGTTACGAGTATGTATGCTATGTTTAATAAGTGTAGCAAATTAACCAGTATCGATGTGAGTAGCTTTGATACCAGTGAAGTTACAGATATGAGTTCAGTTTTTTCGGGTTGCAGCAGTCTGACTGATCTGAATATAGATAACTTTAATACCGCTAAGGTTGTAAATATAAGCTATATGTTTTCCGGTTGTAAAGGCTTGACCAGTGTGGATGTAAGTAAGTTTGATACCGGTAATGTTGAGGATATGAGCTATATGTTTTACGGTTGTAGCGGTTTAACTGATTTGGATGTAAGTAACTTTGATGCCGGTAAGGTTACGAATATGAGCTATATGCTTAATGGCTGCAGCAGCTTAACGAAAATAAAATCTCCATATAATATTACTGTGAAAGCAGACTTGCCAAGTGGGGTTACATGGGTTGATGATTCGGGAAAAACAGTAACAACAATGAATAAGGAGTGTTCGGAATCTGTTACATATTCTATAAAGGGCAGTCAGGAACAGCCTGTATCTGGCTATACTGTTCAATTTGATGGAAATAAGGCTACCAATGGTTCCATGTCAAATCAATCATGGAAGGCAGAAACAACATATACCCTTCCTGCCAACGGCTTTACCCGTACCGGTTATCTCTTTAATGGCTGGAATACAGCGTCAGATGGCAGTGGAGATGCATATGCAGATAAGGCTGAAGTTAAGAATTTATCAACAGTAAACGGTGGTATCGTTACGCTGTATGCCCAGTGGAAACCAATCGCATACACCATTCGTTTCAATCAGAATGGAGCAACCGGTGGAAGTATGGATAGAGTGTATTTAAAGTATGGCAAATATTACAAACTGCCGTCATGTGGTTTCCAAAAACCCGGTTATTTATTTACCGGCTGGAATACTAAGAAGGATGGAAGTGGAACAACTTATAAGAATCAGTCCGGTGTTAAAAATCTGACTACAGTTAATGGAAAGGTGATTACTCTATATGCTCAGTGGAAAAAGGTAACCGTAAGAACAGCTGGCAAGCCAAGACTTGCTAATTCTACAGCAGGAAAACTTACGGTTGCATATGATCCGGTTTCCGGAGCAACCGGTTACTATATCCAGTATTCCACAAACAAGAATATGACCAATGCAAAGAATATAACTTGTACTGGAACAAAGAAATATATATACAAATTAAAGAAGGGTACCACTTATTATGTAAGAGTAAGAGCGTACCGGGTGGATTCTGCCGGAAAGAAGGTTTATGGTAAATATGGTGCAATCCAGTCTAAGAAGATTATAAAATAATTGTTTTCATAGGTATGAAACAGTGCTGGTTTTTGTTATGGATTAAATGAATTAATAACAGCCATTATGAAAAATAAATAATATTTGATTAAGACAAGTGTGTTTCGACTAAAATATAATCTAATTATATATTAGCCGAAGCACACTTGATTTTTTTGCATATGTCGGCTAAATATAATTAGATTACAAATTAGCCGAAAAAGGGCGGCGGATATGAATTATATAGTGCCGGTCTGGATGATATAGCATTATTGCCCCCAGGGTAGTTTCTTATTGTACAAAAGGATTAAAACTGCTATAATTTCTTAAAAAGAGGGAGAAAAATACAATGAGAGAGAAACGGAGCCTTTTGGGCTTGGAAATAGGTTTGCTTTTATCGGCGATTGTCATTATTTGCCCGTATCGTTATACGATTGCATCGGATAATCTTATGGTCAAAGTGATTACAATTGGTTATGTAGTGATGGCTTTTTTACTGGCCATTGTTATTATGCTGAGTATATTTAATACTCCCAAAATAGACCCTCTGGCAAGGAAAGAAAACCTGCTGAAGGAATTGCAGGAGGAAGCACAGAAGAAAAAAGCTGTGCAATATTATTCGCGTATTTCAACACAATGTTCCCAGTTGATAGAAAAATGTGCATTAGTTCAGGAATGCCTTGCTAATAATTTTGGGGAAGATGGACAGGCAGGCACTCTGGAGGATTTGATAAAAAAATATGAGGCCATTTTCTATCATAATATTGACAAGGCATTGCGGCGCCTGTGTCTGATTGACAGTGCAAAAACGAGGATCTATTATTCGATTGATGATTTGATAAAGGATGATATCTGGGAGAGTGCAACCCTTAAAAAGGGTACCGAGTTAGAACGGGAAGAGTTTGAACTTTATCTTTCTCATATAGCTGAATTACATAGGTTATATAATGAAAATGGACGAATCGTAAATGAGATCGACAAACTGCTGATCGAATTAACTAACTTAAATGATTCAAGCAAGGACAATGATTTAAATGAATTAAAAGATTACATCAGTGCATTGCAAAAATTAAATTCGCAGATGTGTGAGGATGAAGAATTAGAAAAAATCATGAAGAAATATTAAGGAGGAATAACCATGACAAACAAGAGTATTAAGACATTGAGTATTACCATCATTTCGTTATTTGTTCTGGTGTGCATAATTGTTGTCGGAATATCGGTTGGAAAATCAAAAGATAAAGATGGAAATAAGGATGCAGGGGACAGAACAGAAGCACAAATGAGTATAGAGGATGCAAGAGCAGACCTGCAGGAAAAAGCAGATAAAGTCTATGCAACAGAGGGAGAGTTAATAAAGGCTTCCGTTGATTTGTCAGAGAGTTCTTTGGCAAATGAGGTTCCACCGATTGATGAATATCCACTATCTGTGACAAGTAATGCAGATGTAGTAATTGAGATTTTTGCCACATCGGAAAAAGCGGGCAGCGGAAATGATGGATGGATAAACGATATCGCAACTGAGTTTAACAAACAAAAATATACAACGCCGGATGGAAAGACAATCGGTGTCAATATTCGTCCTATGGCATCGGGACTTGGTTCTGATTACATAGTATCAAATGCATATTTGCCGACTGCATATACACCATCCAATGAGTTGTTTGGTTCGATAACAATGGCACAGGGCGGTGATATTCAGTTAGCAGAGCCGGTTTTAGTGAAGAATACTGCCGGGGTTTTAATATCAAGCAAGGTATATGATACGATTAAAAGTAAATATGATGATGTCAATATTCAAACCATCATTCGGGCAACCGAAGACAATGTAATTGCTATGGGATATACAAATCCATTGTCTAGTGCAACGGGATTAAATTTCCTTGTTACAACATTATATACATATGACAATAACGATATTTTAAGTGATGAAGCTACGGAGGGATTTCGTAATTTTCAAAATAACGTTCCTTATGTAGCATACACGACACTTCAGATGCGGGAATCTGCAAAAAGCGGTTCGTTAAGCGGCATGGTCATGGAATATCAGACTTATATAAATGACGAAGAGTTATCGGATAATTATACGTTTATTCCTTTTGGTGTTGCACATAATAATCCATTGTATTCTGTTGGTGAGTTATCAGGTGACGAACAGTATGCGTTAGATGAATTTATCAAATATTGTAAGACGGACAATGCACAGGATTTGGCAACACAATATGGGTTTAATCAATATGATTATGATGTGACCGTTGATTTAAGCGGCTTTTCCAATAGAGATATCGTGTCGGCGCAGGATTTATGGAAGGAAAACAAGGATTTAGATAAAGATATTATCGCGGTGTTTGTTGCGGATATAAGCGGAAGTATGAGTGGAGAACCAATTAATCAGCTAAAAACATCGTTGATAAACGGTATGAAATATATTGGTGACAACGTTCAGGTTGGATTGGTTTCCTATAGTAGCGATGTGACAATCAATCTGCCGATTGGAAAATTCGATTTAAACCAGAGGGCATATTTCCAGGGAGCTGTTGAAAATTTATATGCAAATGGCGGTACCGCATCCTATGATGCATTAGTGGTGGCTGCACAAATGATAGAGGATGCAAAAGCACAGAATCCAAATGCAAAAGTTATGTTGTTCCTGTTAAGCGATGGACAATGCAATGAAGGATATTCATTCGATGAAATATCGACTGTTATGGATGTGCTGGATATCCCTATCTGCACGATCGCTTACGGCGAAGATGCTGATAAAGACGAATTGAGTAGATTGTCGTCAATTAACGAAGCTGCGACGATCAATGCAAATTCCGATGATGTGGTATATAAAATTAAGAGTTTGTTTAATTCCGAAATGTAATAAATAAAAAGCAAGGGTGCATGGGATGATTTTTAAGACAATAGTAAAGCGGATCATTGATGCCGTATTGATGTGGGGAGTATGGGAACTTTGTATGGAGGAATATTATTATATAGCCGATGATCCGGTAACGAGACACAGGCTGATTTATTCAGATTCTTTTGATTCCTTCAAGGTGATTTTGCTTTTGTCTGCGATAGTAGGTGTTGTGCAGATTATTGCTATAAAAAAAGGATGGATTAAAGAGCCGGAGAAAACATCCTTAAGTATCGGAGAACGACTCCGTGAGGGTATGAAGCGCTTTTTAATCATACTTTTGAAGGCAGCAATCCTGTTTATCGTGACTTTGTTTTTTGGAAAATGGTTATATGAGCACACGGATATTTCGAAGAGAACATATCATACGATTTATCTGATTTATATAGTTGTGCTTTCTCTGTGTCTTCAGGCTGTGATTTTGGGTAGAAAATCTCTGTTCGGGAAATTGCTTTATTGGATAAGCTCCTGTATTATAAAGGGTTTCACTGTAATTGTCGGTTTTTTAGGAGGCGTGATTACTGCAATTATTGGGCTTGTCGAGGTGCTTTCAGAGATTCTTGGCAGGCGAATCATGCTTGGCATATTGGAACTTGTGCTATGTGTACTGTCATGTCTGATTGTGTTTGGAATCGGTGTTAAGACGGGACTGATACAGGATTATGAGAAAGACAGGACATACAACTTTTCGGAATGGTATGATGAAAACAGTGATTCTGCCATGCTGGATAAGCTTGGACTTGATCCGAAAGATGGCGGATGGATTGGCAGGCTTTATGACAGTGAGATAAGCGCGTTTACATATTGTGCGTTGAATTCATATCCAATCTGGTGTGGATTGGCGGGCATTATACTTATGGTTTTGGGACAGGGAATTATAGGAATGATATGTCATAAGCTGTTAGCATGGAATGAAGCAGTATTCCAGAGGTACGAGGAAACACATGAAAACAGATGGATTCGCATCACCGATTCACAGGGTAATACATCACAATATTGGGGAAATGGTAATCCTCATGGAGTGGTGTGGGTATTGTTGCTTATTTTCTCGTTTGGAATCAGTATTGCCGGAGGTATATTTATTCCTATCTGTATTGTTGGGAATATCGCAATTGGAATTATTCAGCTGGTTGTAAGATGTATTTACAATGCAGCGGGGAACAGAGTATAGAAAATTGAAAAAGAAGCTGCGCACGTTAATTATTTAGTGCGCAGCTCCTTCTTAATTATTATTTCTTAGTTGTTACATATCTGGTGCTGCTCCATCCTGAGTAATACTTTGTTGAGCCGACGCTCTTATACGTTCTAACTCTAATATAGTATTTCTGCTTTGCCTTAAGTTTAGAAACAGCCTTTGAGACAGTCGAGTTCTTTGTCACCGTTATGGTTTTGGCATTTGTAAATTGACTTGATGTACTATACTGAATTTGATATCCGGTTGTCTGTGTTGCCTGCTTTTTCCATTTAACATTAAATCCCTTTGAAGTTGCAGTTAATGATGAAATGCTGGTTCCTTTAGGATTAATGACAAACGATAATGTTTTTGTTCCTTTATATTTGCCTTTAAAGGTAATCTTGTAGGTGTATTTTCCTACATACTTTCTACCGGAAGACCTTGTTATAGTATAGTATGAAGAACTAATTGTCTTTCCTGATGAATCTTTGACAATTACAGTAGGTGTTTTAACTTTACCATCGTATGTGTATTTGGTTGTCGAGAGCTTAACTGATGAGATCCTTGGTATCGTCGTTGTAGAAATAACCTTTTTACAAACCGAACACGTTGAAGTTATCTTACCTGCAGATGTAAGGGTTGCCGGAGTTGTAGTGGTTATTGCTGTATGTTCTTTCACCGGGATTGTTTCCTGCTTCTTTTCTCCACATACAACACAGGAATATACTCTTTCACCGGAAGTGGTACATGTTGCTTCTGTTGTCACTTCGCCTGCATCATAGAAATGATCTGTGCTCCAAATAATATTTGTATTCGGATTATTTTCTTTTATTTCACTTTTTTGTGTTTGGCTCCAAGTGTACTCGCTGTCCGGATGCTGGACTATTGTTATATTTTCCATATTAAGGAAAGCGTTACTTTCAAATTCCGGAAGCGCACCATCTATATACAGTTTTGTAATCAGACTATTATTAAAGGCACCATTTTCTATTTTGTTAACGGAATTTGGAAGATAAATAGTTTTATCAGTCCTGATTTCTACAAATGCGGAATTAGCAATCATTGTTACTCCATCCGGCACTTTGATGAATGTCTCTTTGCTTTTTGGCGCGCAGGTAATTGCTGTATTGTCGCAATATAGCACATTATCTGCAACTACACAATTTGTGTTATTAGAATCAATGGTGATCGTTTCTAATTCTCGGTTATCCGTAAACGCATTAGAGAGAATAAACTCCAGGTTACTTGGGATATGTAATGTCTTTATTTTCGTTCCGCCTAAAACAAATTGGCCGACTTGTTCAAGGGTTGAAGGTAATGTTACCTTTTCTACATTAATACATCCATCAATTCCCCATGAATCGATCGTAATTAAACCTTCGTTTAATATGATTTCTTTAAGATAATTGTTATGCGAAATGGCACCACCACCGATAATGCGTAACGACGAAGGAGCTGTATATGAGGTGTCTTTTTTTGCAGCCGGATAACAAATCAGATAGCCGCCATCTTTTGAATATAAGACACCATCTTCCAATTTAACATAAGGATTGTCCTCAGCGAGGATAATTGTATCAAGACCGTAACAAAAACTAGCCATACCAAATTCGAGACCCATTATTGGTATATCTTCAAAGTTACTTGTCTTTCCATAGGTTTTTGGCAATTCTATTGTTTTTAGATTCTCACAACTAAGTATCATACCCAAATCATAGATGCCTTCGGATAATGTTAGTGTTTGAAGAGTGTCTAAGTACTGAAAAGCTTCATTTGCAACATATCTGACATTAATACCATTGTATTGGGACGGAACAGTTACGTGAGCATCTGTACCATTATACTTCGTTAAAGTCAGGCAGCCACCATTTCCAAAATACTCAAAGCCATCAGCTGTTATTTCATATGAATAGTTATTATTACACATATTATCCGGCAAAACATTTTTATAACACAAATCACTGTTCTCGATCCAATCTAATGAATGTGTCTGATAAAACTCATTCTCGCCAATTAAAAAATAATCGGATGAGTCAGAGGTATCATTCCATGTAGTATCCACAGAATAGTATTGGCCTTCTATGCAAACTGTATTCCAGGCATGGTCTTCACCTCCGCCCGATCCTACAGTAATTAAAGCATCTAATCCCAAATATTTTGCGAGCGCCATATAACCTTTGGCATAACCTTCACATACAACATTTTCACCTTTTGCGAGGCCAATAATACTATGTGCATCGAAAGCAGATGAAGGCTTTCCATTTTCATCATAAGCATAATCCGTATTTGCAATAATATAATTGTTGACTGCTAACGCAATGTTAAACTCAGAATTTACATTATAATTGGAAGCCTCAGCATATATTGTTTTTGCTGCTTCTTTAATAAAGGATTCTACTTTTGTTACGCCTTCCAGTATTTCTGAAGATGTGTCATAGTCTTCACTGGCATAAATATAAAAGTCTGTCCCTGCAGCAGAAAACGTATTCGTCCAAAAGAAGAATAAAGGATAGTCATTTTTAACGGCGTGAAATGCATTAACCATATTTTGAACCGTGCAAGTATCACCGCCTTCGATTTTACCAATGCATGTTCCATAGGAAGAATCAACATATTCATCATTTACTACTGTTACATTCCCGGCGTATGCATCTTTTAGCACACTGAGCAGTGCATCATAAATGTTCTTTTCTTCATCTGTTAATGAATTTCTTGAAAAAGTACTGCTACATGTTTCCAGCAGATTTTCTTCCGCAAGTGTAATACTTTCAACTTCTTTAGAAGCTGTTGTGGCTTGAGCATGATTGTTTCCGGTATTAGGAATTATAGAACCAGATACAACAAGCATTAAGGTAAGTAAATAACTAAGTACTTTCTTCATATATTCTCTCCTTTCTACAAGAAAATCGGTGGTCAGTAATCCTTACAGCCGGCAGGGAATTTGTGGTCTTGTTGCTTAAGCTGTATAATGATGGAGTAATCGGTGTGTCAACCCCCTTTCTCGGACTTTGTATCCGTAATTCAGACTGATAACCGGCTTCTCATTCACAGCGTTCATTTTATGTAGATTAGATCGCATCAGGTGCATTTCTGCCAGACCAGTACATTTTTTTACATGATATATTCGTACCCATTTATATGTATATTATAATATAAAATACTATATCGTTCAAGTAAAAGTCAGCTTAAGGTTTTTGGTCAGGGAATTATAGGAATGTTATGTCATAAGCTGTTAGAATGGCGTGGGGTAAGCATTGTTGCTTATTTTCTCATTTCTCATTTGGAATCAGTATTGCTGGAGGTGTATATACCTGTCTGTATCGTTGAGAATTACACAATTGGAATTATTCAGATAATTGTGATATGTATTTACAATGTGGCACGAAATATATTTATAGAAATAATTGCTACATGAATGTTGGAGATGTGTGCGGATGATTTTGCTCGCTGGCGTATCGTTCATCTGACTTGTCATGCCCTGTCGGTCAACGCGGGGCGTATCTCAGCATTATGCGTTGCCATGCCCCGCCCCGCCGATCAACGCGGGGCGTATCTCAGCATTATGCGTTGTCATGCCCCGGTCTGCGGATCAACGCGGGGCGTAATCCAG
>JBJEJF010000001.1:0-60073 GCA_051877775.1 Wujia sp. | reverse complement strand
CATGCCCCGGTCTGCGGATCAACGCGGGGCGTAATCCAGCATTATGCGTTGTCATGCCCCGGTCTGCGGATCAACGCGGGGTGTATCTCAGCATTATGCGTTGCCATGCCCCAGGCAACCGGTCAACGCGGGGTGTAATTCAGCATTATGCGTTGTCATGCCTCGGTCTGCGGATCAACGCGGGGCGTATCTCAGCATTATGCGTTACCATGCCCCGCCCCATCAATGTGCGGGGGGTCATTTACTAATTATTATTTCCCCTGATAAAGTAAAAAGTAAATTGAAACTTTCATTGAAGAAGTGCTGACCAGAATGTATAATATTAAGCGGAAAAATGTATATACCCCTGAAAAATGTATATATCCTGAATTTTCAGGAAGTGAAATAAATTACTCACAAAAGAAAATTCTGATGACACCAGTGAAATATATCACATTGGCACAGGGGCACAGCGAGAAAAAGGAGCGTGATTTTAATGTTATTTTTAGAATATCCAAAGTGTTCAACCTGCCAGAAGGCAAAGAAATGGCTGGATTCACATGGTATAAAATATACGGACCGCCATATTGTGGAAGAAAATCCTTCCTATGACGAATTAAAGGAATGGTATAGTAAAAGCGGACTTCCGCTTAAGAAATTTTTTAATACAAGTGGGCTTGCATATAAAGAAATGCAGCTTAAGGATAAGCTCCCTGGCATGAGTGAAGAAGAACAGTTAAGACTTCTTGCTACAAATGGGATGCTGGTAAAACGTCCGCTGATCGTGGATGGTGAGACAGTACTTACCGGATTCAAGGAAGCTGACTGGATGGAGAAAATATTATAAGAAACGTGTAATATAGCCGGTCTACAGTATGTCAGGAGGAGACGAACTTGGAAAAACATCATGATAATTGGGAAGAAAAGAAAGAGGAAAGAATAGAAGAAAAAAAGCAGGAGTTTGAAGAAAAGAAACAAGAGTTTGAAGAGAAAAAGCAGGAATTCGAAGAAAAGAAACAGGAGTTTGAAGGGAAGAAGCAGGAATTCGAAGAGAAAAAACAGGAAGCTATCAATCGGGCAGAGAAGAAAAAGAATCGTGTGAGGGCTTACTTTGCAAGTGTATTTGGTATGCGGGACAATATGATGTCTTATGAAGAGATCGATGCCATGATGCGTGAACAGACAGTGATTCATGGAGCAAATATGTGGATCCTTATGCTGGCGATTCTGATTGCATCCATTGGACTCAATGTGAATTCCACCGCAGTCATTATAGGAGCCATGCTGATATCCCCGCTGATGAGCGGGATTCTCTCGATGGGATACTCTATTGCGGTCAGGGATCTGGAACTTTTAAGGCAGGCACTTGTCCGGTTTGGAACCCAGGTCGTCATCAGTCTGATCACGGCAACGATATATTTTTCATTGTCTCCGCTGACTGTTCCGACAGAGGAGATGATTGCACGAACCAATCCGACGATATGGGATGTGCTTATTGCGTTATTTGGTGGTCTGGCGGGAATGATCGGTCATACAAGAACGAAACATTCTAATGTTATACCTGGAGTAGCGATCGCGACAGCTTTGATGCCGCCTCTGTGTACGGCAGGATATGGACTGGCAACGGGACAGATGAATTTCTTCCTCGGTGCATTTTATCTGTTCGTCATCAATACATTATTTATAGCTATATCCACTGCATTTATCACATTGATCCTGCGAGTTCCGTATCACAGGAGCATCAGTCAGAAACAGCAGAGACGTGTTAATGCCATTATCATCACGATCTCCGTGATTGTTGTGCTTCCGAGCTGTTATATTGCGGCCAAGACTGTACACGATTCCTTTATTGAGACCAATATTAACACGTATCTTGACAGAGAGTTTGCGTTTACAGATACCCAGGTCGTCAAATCATCGGTGGACAATGATAAAAAAATCATAACGGTATCTCTGGTAGGAGAAACGATACCAAATGATGTTATTAAAACGCTGGAGGAAGAATTGCCGGAATATAACCTTGGAGATTACAAACTTCATGTTATGCAAAATGTATTGCAGGAAGGCGAAAATAATGACAAGGTCACTATAGTAGTTCAGGAAAATAAGATTGCAGAACTTCAGGACGAGATTGCGCGGAAAACCAGTGAGATAGAAGGCATGCAGGATACCATAGATGGCTATCAGAGGTCAGAGGAACGGTATCATGAGATACAGGGAATGGCTGAGGATGCAGAAATGGTCTTCCCGCATGTCAAGGATTGCCATGTGGGAATTGTTTTCGATGGAGAAAATGAGGTTATCGTTCTGATTGCATCCGTGGAGCAGCCGCTTGAAGAATATGAGGAGAATTCGATCAAAAGCTGGCTGCGTGCCGAGAGCGGTATAGACAGAGCAGATGTTTATGTCACTGTACTTCCTCCGGAAGACCTTGCTGAGGAGATGCAGGAATCAGAATAAAATTACTTTTTCCGCTGAAATATACTATGCTGACAATATGTTATGGTATATAATATATGCGTATAATTATGCTGTGAGGTATTATGGCGATCATATTGTACGAAGCAAATATAAGAAAGAGAATATAACATATGGATAGAATTTTTTATTTTAACCGGCTAAGAACCAGCATTGCGAGAGATAATCAGATCGTGGTGCAGGGTTTTTGTGCATATAATATAATGGATGGCATGGAATCTGTGGTGACTTTTCAGGACGGTGCTGATACCTGCCAGATCCCTGTGTCGTGGAAGATAAGCAAAATGCTGGCGACACAGAGTGCATTTATAAAGATAGACGGTGTTAATTCTGTTATTACATTTGTGATAGATATGCCTAAGAATTTAAACAGGAATGCGAAGCTTGTTCTGGGAATACGACAGGCTGGACAGAGAGATGGAGATTGCCGCGTATTATATAAATGTTCGGGCAAAAAAATCAGGAAATACCTGTATGAGGTGAATTCCTGTATCGATTCTGTCGTATCGGATGGCAAACAGCTTGTTATAAAAGGCTGGGCTGTGGACAAGGATGCCATAGATCTGACTGTGACAGAAGGCGGGAGGACACTGCAGGGGGATGCTTGTTCGGTAGAATGGTATTCGCGTTCAGATGTAATGGAAAGCTTTGTGGAATGCAGCGAAGAACATCAGGCAGGTTTTGTGGTTAAAATCAGGCAGGGACATGGAAGAGTCGTGATCAGTCTGAGAGCGGGAAACCGGAATCGTGTATTTAAGCTGGGAGGTCTGACGGGAACCGGAACATCCTCCATAGTGGGCAAATTAAAGCATTATATCAGCAAGACAATCAGCAGTCTGAAGGACTATGGTGTGGGTGCAACACTGGAGCGTATCAGAAACCTGTTTAAGAGAAAGACAAGACGTGAGGTCAGAAGCTACAGACGATGGATCAGGAAAAGAATGCCGGGTACTGCTGAGCTTGCCAGACAGAGAGCGGAATCCTTTGCTTATCAGCCATTATTTAGTATTCTTGTGCCATTATATGAGACGGAGGAACGTTATCTGAGAGAGCTTGTGCGTTCCGTGCAAGCCCAGACCTATCCGAATTGGGAACTGTGCCTGTCAGATGGGAGCAGGGATTCTGAACGCCTGCGGAATATTGTGGCGGGAATGTCGGAAAAGGACAAGCGTATCCGTTATATTGCGGAAGATCAGGGTCCTCTCGGCATATCGGAGAATACCAATCAGGCTCTTCGGCTGGCTGAGGGAGATTATATCGTCCTGGGCGATCATGATGATCTGTTCACGCCGGATGCATTGTATGAATGTGTGAAAGCATTAAATGAAAAAAAAGCGGATGTCATATATACAGATGAGGATAAAACAGACGCAAAGGGAAGTGATTTCTTTGAGCCGAATTTTAAACCTGATTTTAATATTGACCTGTTGCGGTCAAATAATTACATCTGCCATATGTTTGTGGCTTCCAGACGTCTGGTTGATCAGGTTGGAGGATTTGACAGTGAATACAATGGTGCACAGGATTATGATTTTATTCTGCGATGCGTAGAACGTGCAAAGGTTGTGCATCATATACCGAAGGTACTCTATAGATGGCGCTCGCATGTGGGTTCGACAGCAGAGATGCCGGAGATGAAGCTGTATGCCTTTGAGGCAGGCAGGCGGGCGATCGAGGCGCATTATAAACGACTCGGTCTGGATGCGAAGGTCACACGCGGAGATGACTGGGGATTTTACCGGACAGACTATGTGATAAAGGGCGAGCCGTTGATCTCTATTATTATCCCGAACAAGGATCATATAGAGGATCTGAAGAAGTGTATGACATCGATAGATGAGAAGTCAACTTACAGGAATTATGAATACATAATTGTAGAAAATAACAGTGAGCAGGAGGAGACATTTGCATACTATCGTGAGCTCGAACAGCGCGATAATGTAAAGGTTTTATACTGGGATAAGGAATTTAATTATTCTGCGATTAATAATTTTGGTGTGGAACAGTCACATGGTGAGTATGTTCTGCTCCTCAACAACGATACGGAGATGATCAATCCGGACTGCCTGGAACAGATGCTTGGATATTGCCAGCGCGAGGATGTCGGTGCAGTGGGTGCCAGATTATATTATGAAGATGGTACGATCCAGCATGCCGGAGTTGTGATTGGATTTGGTGGTATTGCGGGCCATGCGTTTGTGGGGCTCTCGGAGGAAGAAGGATTATATCAGTCGAGGACGAAGGTTGCCTGTGATTACAGTGCAGTTACTGCGGCATGTCTGATGACAAAACGTTCGGTATATGATCAGGTCGGTGGTCTTGAGGAAGGATTCAAGGTTGCATTTAATGATATTGACTTTTGCATGAAGATCCGGCAGACCGGAAAGCTTGTCGTGTACAATGCCAATGCAAAGCTGTATCATTATGAGTCGAAATCCCGTGGACTTGAGGATACGCCGGAGAAGGTAGAGCGTTTTAACAGGGAGATCAGATTGTTTCATGAGAGATGGCCGGAGATCCTGGAAAAGGGAGACCCGTACTATAATGTCAATCTGGCTTTGGACAAAGCGGATTTTTCTCTTCGGGTAAGGTAGGAGAATTGAGCCGTACGGCTGTCGAAGGAGTATAGATGATGAAGGATGGAAAAAAGAAAAAACGGATCATACTGCTGGTCATTCTGGCGGCATTCATGTTCGGTATATATGGGTTTATGGCTTACATCACATACAGCACAGGAATGATCGTGCCCGTGCATGAGACAGATGGCACAGAACAGGAGCTGCCTGTCACAGATGGGTTTAAGCTGGAGGATAGCTTTATATGCGAAAATGATGTGATACAGGGTGTATTTCTGTATTTTTCCATGGGGGATGCTTCGGCATCAGGCCGGGTGTCGGTAGCCCTCTGTGATGAGTCGGGAAATCTGCTGGCAGAGGCGGAAAAAAACAGTGTGAGTGAGGCTGATGGAAGATTTATATTCCCGGATGTACTGCGGGGGCTGGAAGGAAAGAGGCTTACACTTAAGATTCAGTGCGCTGGTTTTGAGGATGGACAGAATGTACGGTTGAAGTGTGTTGACACGAAGGTGCCTGTATTCGGTGTGATCACGCAGGAGAAGGATTCCTTCTTTGTTATGGAAAATGTGGTGTATATCGTACTTATACTTGGTGTATTTGGTACTTTCGTTGTTGTTATATTCAGGAATGCGGACAGAACCCGGATGGATGGAGCGAAGACAAAGACTGATAATACTGAAAAAAAATGGCGCATGGAGAATGTATATCTGATTGCAGGACTTGCGATGGGGATCATTTTTGCCCTTATTATTCCTATGATGGCCGTGCCTGATGAGCTGGTACATCTGCGGACTGCTTATGATGTCTCGGATTCCATGATGGGTGTCCATGAGGATACTCTGGTTATGCGCCGGGCAGATGCGGAGCGCCATTATAATTATACGGAAGTGACAAGGCTGGATTTTGTGCGGGAATACGACGACATATTTTCCGGTGTTAAGGATAAAGAACTTGTGGATACCGGTATCACGGTTACCGGTAATCCAAGATTCCTGTATTATATTCCGGCTCTTGGGATAACGATCGGCAGATTGTTCGGATGTGGAACGACTCTGACATTTCTGTTTGGACGATTGTTTAATATGATAATGTTTATATTTGCAGTTTATTATGCAATTCGCAAGATTCCGTTTGGTAAAGGTGTTGTATTTGTGTGGGCATTGCTTCCGATGACGCTGCAGCAGGTAAGCTCCTATTCTCCGGATACACCTATACTGGCACTGAGCATACTGGCTATCTCGACGACACTTAGTCTGGCATACGACAGGGGACCTGTGAAGACAAGGATACAGCCGCGTGTGATCGTTCTGGTTTTGAGCTGTCTTTTGCTCATTCCGTGTAAGGGTCACGCTCTGCTTCCGATCGTTGTGCTTCCGTGTATGCTTGTACCAAAATATGCCCGGGATCATGCTGATACAGTCGCGCGGCTGAAGGAGCGTATCAGGCCATGGATGAAGATCGTGGCATGTGTAGTGACAACTGTGGTCGTGGTGGCGGCCGGACTGATTTTATACAGAATTATGGGAAGACTTACGGCCCCGGAAAATATTAATAATAATTATATAGAATGGGCTGATCAGAACGGATATACAGTGGGATATTTTATCCGCAATCCAATCAGACTTGTTATGATCATGGTCTATACGCTATGGTTTAAGGGAGATATGTATCTGCAGCAAATGATGGGGGGCTTGCTTGGCTGGCTTGAGATAGAGGTTCCATGGATGATCATTATCGCGTTTATGCTGGTGATGATCTATGCAGCTCTGCGCAGAGAAGGGGAGAAGACGATATTGTCTGTAGCTGACAGAGTCTGGATGCTGCTTGTATTTGCCGGTGTGTGCGCGTTGGCATGTGTGGCTATGCTTCTTTACTGGACACCGAATTCTTCTATCACGATAGAGGGCGTTCAGGGAAGATATTTTCTGCCGGGGCTTGTTCTGGCTATGCTGACGATCCGGACACAGAAGACCTGTGTCTCTGAGGATGCGGACAAATATGTCGTAATGTGGACGATGTTGCTTCAGGTTATGACGGTGACAGCGATATTCAAGAACTTTGTGTAACATATATGAGGGACAGAGGGGACATTTATGAAGTTTGATTTATCATCTTTCTCTTCTGATAATATTAGAAGCGGAGTAAACTACATAAAGAACAATGGAATCCGGGAAATGCTGTCCCGTATGAAATATAAACAGCGTGGACCCGGCGCTGCCTACGACAGCTGGTATAAGGATGTGCACGAGGCGGATGAGGAAGAGCTTGCCCGTCAGAGAGAAGAGCAATTCTCCTATGCGCCGGTTGTAAGTATACTGGTTTCGGTCTATATGACACCAGAGTATTTCCTGCGAACGATGATAGAGTCCGTTTGTAAACAGACCTATGGAAACTGGGAGCTGTGTATTGTAGATGGAAGCCAGGTGGATTCTGAGACTGATGAGCAGGCCCCGACGGATCGATATTATGGGTTGGAGACAGAACGGGTAATACGCAGCTATGCGGAAACAGAGCCAAGGATACACTATGTATTGCTGGAGAGAGACCCCGGAATCTCGGATACGATAAATACTGCCATGGAACTTGCCACGGGAGAGTATATCGCACTGCTCGATCATGATGATGTCCTGAGTGAGGATGCACTGTATTGCTTCGTAAAGGCACTTCAGGAAAAACACTATGATGTATTATATTCTGATGAGGACAGGATGTCTGAGGATGGTGCGAAGTTTCTGGATCCGGTTTTCAAGCCGGATTATAACCCGGATCTTCTCAGAGCATATAATTATATATCTCATCTCTGTATGGTAAAAAAATCACTTGCAGCCTCCGTAGGTGGATTCTGCAAGCTCTATGACGGTGCACAGGATTATGATTTTATTCTGAAATGCTGTGAGACAGTTATATCGTGTGACAAGCGCGAATGGGAAGAACTTATCGATGGTGGGATCAGGCATATATCGAGAGTTCTGTATCATCGCAGGATGCATAGAAGGACCATGGAAAAAGAACAGAGAATAGAACTTGCCAGAGAGACCGGCAGAAGGGCACTTGAGGCAGATCTCAACAGGATGGACTGTTATGCGGTGGTGAACCGTTCCGATATACCCGGGATGTACAGAGTCATATATGATACACCGGGCAATCCCCTCCTGTCTGTGATTGTAACGTCGACCGGAAATGTGGAAGATATGGAGCGGTGTCTGATGCCGTTTTATTATAAGTCAAGATACAGTAATTTTGAGATCATTGTTGTTGATGTTGAGCGGGATAATAAGGATCTGGATAAATTTTACCGTCAGATAGAATCCATGCGTAAAAATGTACATATAGTCGCTGGTCCGGCTGCGGCAACACTTCCGGAGCTGCGCAATTACGGGGCAATGCAGGCACAGGGAGAATATCTTCTCTTTCTTGATGGGAATACTGAGATCATCGATAATACTGCAATTGGTGAGATGTTGGGACTCTGTATGCGCAGGGAGGTTGGTATTGCCTCGGGTGTGCTGTATACGGATAGTGATCTGGTATGGAAGAGTGCATATGCTCTGGGTATCAATGGAGTGGCAACGGATATGTACCGGGGAATCCATCGCGGTGAATATGGATATCAGATGCGTAACAGGGTTAATTGCGATTATAGTGCTGTATCGGCATCCTGTATGATGGTAAAGACGGCATTATATAAAAGGATGGGAGGCTTCTCGGAAAAGTTTGCCTCCGTGCTCTCTGATCTTGATTTTTGTCTTCGGGTCAGGGAGACAGGATATCTCATAGTATCTGCGGCAGATGCAGGATGGTATTGTCATGGAATTACCATGTCAAAACCGATAGAGGATTCTGTAGCTCCTGCAGAACGTGATCTGTTTTGTATATTATGGGATCGGATTCTACGGGAGGGAGATCCGTTCTACAATCCGAATTTTGCCAGAGAAGGCGATCCATTTACACTCTGAATATAAATGGGCTGCCGCATCCGGTTCGGGTATTATAATATGTATGATGGAGAAAAACCTTTTGCGAACGCCGGTCCTTAGCGATGCCAAGCATACACCGAAGGTGTTGGCAGAGCTTAGTACCGCTGCGTGAGGAATGAGCGAGAGCGCGTTTTTCGTAACATACATATTATAATACCCGAACCGGATGCGGCAGCCCATTATATGCAGAGCGAAGATGCTCAGCTTTATTCTGTCAGGTCGGATTTGGTCAGGGTTCGAAGCTGTTTATCACTGACATCTTTCAATTCTACGATCCGGGATGCCTGTCTTGCAATGGCGCGTTCGATATAATTGCGGACCTCACGCGCATTTGCAAAGTTCTCGTCATGACTTTCTGCTCTTGCGGCCAGATAATCCTTTGCATATTTTTTGCCCTGTTCATTTGGGATATATTCCTGTTTTTTACACATGGATACAAATATATCATAGAGCTGTTCTCCTGTATAATCTTCGAAAAAGATATATTTGTTAAAGCGGGAACGAAGTCCCGGGTTGGAATTGATGAATTCCTCCATGAGATCGGTATAGCCCGCAACAATGACGATAAGATTATCCCGGTTATCCTCCATCATTTTGAGCAGGGTGTCCACTGCTTCCTGTCCGAAGTCCTTGCCATCCTTGCCGGCGGTCAGAGTGTATGCTTCATCGATAAAAAGAACACCGCCCAGTGCCTTCTCGATGACTTCTTTGGTCTTGATGGCGGTCTGTCCTACATAACCTTCAACCAGTCCGGATCTGTCCACCTCCACAAGCTGTCCACCCGGCAATACACCGAGACATTTATATATCTTGGCGAGAAGCCTTGCAACAGTGGTCTTGCCTGTGCCAGGATTGCCGGAAAATACCATGTGAAGTGAGACTGACGGCTGTTTCATGCCGCGCTCTTCGCGCATCTTTTTTACTTTCAGGAGATTGATAAGACTCTTTATATCCTTTTTTACATCCTCCAGTCCTGTCAGCTCGTTTAGTTCCTGCATAAGCTGTTCCAGGGTCACGTCCTCTTTTGGCATTGCAGCTTCGTTCAGCTGACCTTTCATTGCCTCCAGAGGCTTGCTTGTGATAGGACCTTTTCCTGCCTCATAGAGCTCGTGGCGGCGAAGATAGTTTTCCATCATTGTTGTGTAAGTTGTCAGTCTGTCAAGCTCTTCATCACCAACAATATTGTTGCATGCGATAAATTCCTGACCAATCTGGGTGTAGACATTGTAGAGGTTTCTGGACTTGGAAAAACCTTTGATCGTGTATGCAGATTTGCCGGAGAGATCTGCCTCGGCAAAGTATGTCATGGAGCGGGGAACATTTTGGATAAAAGATGCATCTCCGGTGCGCTCCTGTTTGAACTTGAGCAGCTTATCCAGTGAAAAATATTCACCAAGATATTCCTGGATAAAGGTGATCTCCGGATACATGGTTCCATGTGTAGTATCCAGAAGATAGGCCAGAAACTGTATCAGATCAAACCGGATCATATCTCGCATCGATATTCCGGTCTTAGGTCCGAATCCCTGCTGTGCAATAATTTCTCCGTACATATAGCAATCGTTTAATTCCTGTTTTAAATCTATAGTCATATCTGCTTCCTTTCCTGTCTGAAACGGCATATTGTCTGAAGCTGTATTTACAGCATATATCGTGCATCCTGAATCAACATTATAGCATTGCTTCTGCGGTTGCGTAAAGTGGGAAATAAGTTGAATAAAAAGGTCTTATATGTTACAATCAAGGTGTTTTGTGACAGTTTGGACATCAAGGAGGCACGATATGCGTTTTCGACCATGTATAGATATACATAACGGCTCGGTGAAGCAGATCGTAGGCGGGAGTCTGCGGGATGCGGCAGACAGTGCAACGGATAATTTTGTATCGGAGCTGAATGCGGATTTTTATGCCGGTCTGTATAAGCAAAGCGGAATCAGGGGAGGCCATATCATTATTCTGAATCCGGCGGGAAGTGCATATTATGACGCGGATGTAGAGCAGGCAAAAAAAGCACTTGCGGCCTATCCGGGAGGCTTGCAGCTGGGCGGCGGAATCAATGCCCGCAATGCGGAAACATTCTTGGATATGGGTGCATCCCACGTGATAGTAACATCTTATGTTTTTCGGGATGGACAGGTTGATTTTGATCATCTGCGCGAACTTAAAACGGCAGTTGGACGTGAACATATTGTGCTTGACTTAAGCTGTAGGAAGCGGGATGGTGTATATTATATTGTGACGGACAGATGGCAGAAGTATACGGACGTTGCCGTAAATGAAGAAACATTATCTCTATTGTCGGAATATTGCAATGAATATCTGATACATGCAGTGGATGTGGAGGGTAAAGCCCGGGGCATAGAGAAGGATCTTGTAAAGCTTATGGGAGACTGGGGCAGACTGCCTATGACATATGCGGGAGGCGTCGGTTCATTTGATGATCTGGCACAACTTAAGAAGCTGGGAAACAACAGGATCGATGTGACAGTGGGAAGTGCACTTGATATATTTGGCGGAGATATGCCATATGAGAAGGTTATTGCGTTCTGCGATCGATGATGGCAGTGAATGATGAATGCAGATATTTGATATA
The DNA here is from genome assembly GCA_051877775.1 of Wujia sp. Lineage (GTDB taxonomy): Bacteria > Bacillota > Clostridia > Lachnospirales > Lachnospiraceae > Coprococcus_C. The sequence continues at coordinate 48,470 of JBJEJF010000001.1, read as the reverse complement.
TTTATGTAAAAACGGGAGGTAAGACATGAGAAAATTCAAGAAGACAGCAGCCTGTGTGCTGGCAGCGGCAATGGTTCTTTCCATGGCCGGTTGTGGAAATCAGGATAAGAAAACAACGGCAGATGGCAGTACTGCATCAGTGACGGATGCAGCTACCGGATCGGATGCTGTGGTTATTGAGGATGACGGAGACTGGAGTACGACCGAGGAGGAAGTGGTTGAAGATAACAGATTTACTACGGTCGAGGGCGCTGATGCGATGGGCATCAATTTTGATGATAATGAGCTTGACGGGTTTGTTACTTATGAAAATGGTGGTAAATTCTCGCTCTATGCCGAAAATGGTGAGATGGTAGCAGATATTGAGAGTGTCGGAAGTCTGGAACATGCATGTCAGGTATATTTTGACGGATTTACCATGGCAAAGGGATGCGTTTATACGATCAGCTTCGATGTACGTTCCACGATCGAGAGAGAGGTTGAATGGAGAGTTCAGATCAATGGCGGTGATTACCATGCGTATGCATCCAATAAGATCACGCTCGGACCGGAGACACAGACTATAACGCAGGAATTTACCATGGATGAGGATTCGGATCCTGCACCGAGATTTGTAGTCAATATGGGAGCTTTTGACGGTGCAACAGATCTGGCACCGCATCAGATATATTTTGATAATATATCTCTGTTTGTGACGGACAGCTCAAATGCTGAGCAGATCGTCGGAGCACCAAAGCCAATCCAGGTCAAAGTAAATCAGATCGGTTATAAGCCGGATGATAAGAAGACGGTTGTTGTTACCTCAAAGAACGATATGAAGTTCAAGGTTGTAAAGGCCGATACAGAGGAGACTGTGTACATAGGAGAGTACGGCGCACTTGCATTTGATGCCGCCCTCGGTTCTGATACGAAACAGGGAGATTTCTCGGATTTTAAGACACCTGGCAGATATAAGATCATTTCCAGCCCGTCAGGAGCTTCTTATGAGTTCTCGATTGGTGAAGGATTGTATGATGACATTTATAAAGATGTTATTCTCATGCTCTATAACCAGAGATGCGGTTCCGCACTGGATAAGGATATATCCGGAGATTTTGCACATGATGCATGTCATATGCAGGAGGCTGTTATCTACGGAGATGATTCCGGCAAGACCGTGGATGTGTCAGGTGGATGGCATGATGCCGGAGACTATGGAAGATATGTAGTGTCTGGTGCAAAGACAGTCCAGGATCTCTTCCTTGCGTATGAGGATTACGGATATGATGCAGATGATATCGGTATTCCAGAGAGTGGAAATGGTACACCGGATCTTCTTGATGAGGCAAAATATGAGCTTGACTGGATGCTCAAGATGCAGGATCAGGCAAGCGGAGGCGTATATCATAAGGTTACCGGACTTGTGTTCCCTGAGACTGTTCTGGCAGTGGATGAGACAGAGCAGATGGTGCTTGCGCCGATCTCATACACGGCAACAGGAGACTTTGCAGCTATTATGGCAAAGGCATCTGTACTGTATAAGGATATTGACTCAACATATGCAGACACATGTCTTGCGGCAGCAGAGAAGGCTTTTGCATACCTGGAGGCCAATCCTGATATGAAGGGTTATCAGAATCCGGAGGACATCGTAACAGGAGAATATCCTGACAGTGGCAAGGCAGATGAGTATCTGTGGGCAGCGGCAGAGCTTTATATTGCTACACAGGATGGTAAATATCTGGATGCCACCAAGGCGGCATTGGAGACGAATTACACAACAGGTCTTGGCTGGGCCTCGGTCGGAACATATCCACTCTATGACCTTGCAAAGGCAGAAGGCATTGATGAAACAGTGCGCAGCCAGGCAAAGGATGCTGTCATAGAGGATGCGAATACAACACTTGCGAAGTGTAAGAAATCCAATTTATATGTAAGTATGAAGAATTTCCCTTGGGGAAGCAATATGGTGATCGCCGATGATGGTATGCTGTTCCTGATGGCAAACAATCTGGAGAGCAATGCAGAATATGCGGAGTATGCACAGAGACAGAGAGATTATATCTTTGGTGTGAACGGAACAGGATATTGTTATGTAACAGGTTATGGACAGCTTACACCGGACAGCACACACCACAGACCATCCCAGGTTCTTGGAAAAACACTGCCGGGCATGCTTGTAGGCGGTGCTGACAGCAATCTGGAGGATCCATATGCAAATGCGGTACTGTATGGAATTGCACCTGCATTGTGCTATGTTGATAATTCACAGAGCTTCTCCTGCAATGAGGTTACAATTTACTGGAATTCTCCACTTATATACCTTATGACAGGACTGGAATAGACAGGAGTTTATATCATATATGTTGAAACTCATCAAAAAGATGTTGGACAATGATAAGATCCGCTATCTGATAGCGGGCGGTTGTACAACATTGGTTAATCTGATCACATTTTTCGTGTTAAGGCACGTTACAACTGTAGATAGGAACATATGCAATGTTATAGCCATTTGTATGGCTATAGCATTTGCTTATTTTGCAAATAAATTCTTCGTGTTCAGGAGTAAGACGAACGGAGCATGGCAGATGGCTGCTGAGGCGGCGGCATTTGTAAGTGCCAGGATCATCTCTATGGCGGTGGAGGTTCTTGGGTTTGCGATTCTCTGCGACAGCTTCCGCCTGAATGAACTGATCTCGAAGCTGGCTGTGCAGATCGTGGTTCTGGTTATGAATTATCTGTTCAGCAAACTTCTGGTGTTCAAAAAGGACAGAAAGGGTATCCGGGAAAATCTGCGGGAGAATTACTGTGTTTTCATTCCGTTTGTCATCGTAGTTCTGGTAATGACAGCGGCATGTATTGCAGAGAAGATTGCCCCTTTCGGTCCGAATGCACTTACACTTGTGGACAGTATGCACCAGTATCTGCCGTTCTTTGCAGATTACAGGGATAAGCTTCTGCATGAAGGCAGTTTGTTCTATACATGGAATATTGCGCTGGGTTCTAATTTTATGTCATTGTCGGCGTACTATCTGTCCAGTCCGTTCAATTATATTCTTTTATTGTTTGACAAGGAACATATTGTTGTGGCGGTCACGGTCATCACGATCCTTAAGATGGCTCTGTCGGCCAGCTCCATGGCATATCTTCTGATGTATAAGGATGGTAAAAAGCGCAGTAATCCGGCTATTACAGGTGTTGCTGTAGCATACGCACTGTCTAATTATGTAATAGGCTATAACTGGAATATTATGTGGCTTGACTGCATCATGATATTCCCGCTTGTCATATTGGGATTCAAACGTCTGATGGATGACGGAGATCCGAAGTTATATGCGCTTTCATTGTTCTATTGTCTGTATTGCAATTATTATATTGGTTTTATTGTTTGTCTGTTTTTGATTTTATGGTTTCTGGTATATAGTCATCCGGGCTTTAAAGCGTTTTTCAGAAACGGACTGCGGTTTGCATTGTACTCGCTTGTGTCAGGAGGAATGGCGGCGTTTCTGCTGATGCCGGCATATTTTGGAATTATGTCAACCGCATCTGCCAAAGCGGATATCCCAAAATGGAGCTGGTATGGAAATATATTTAATATGTTTCGGCAGCAGCTGATGCTTACGGATCCGATTACCAATCAGACTTTTGATGGGAATGCCAATCTGTACTGTGGAATGTTTGCTGTTCTGGCATTGTTTTTGTATATCTTTTCAGGAAAGATCCGACTTCGGGAAAAGATAGGAAGAGTGATCCTGCTTGCCATATTGATGGTCAGTTTCAATTCGACCACGCTTAATTTTATCTGGCATGGAATGCATGACCAGTATGGAATTCCAAACCGGTTTTCGTTTTTGTTTATATTTGTGATCCTGCTCATCGCATATGATGTCCTTATGACGATGGGAAAACAGCGGGTCGTTTTCGTGGTGACAGGGACACTGCTTGCGGTGATTTTTATTGAGCTGTGCCGTCTGGAGGCAGCGGGAGGTGTCGCGAACCGGATCGTTATAGCATCTTATATTGCGCTCTTCCTCTATGCAGTTTTGTGCTGTCTTCGGGCAGGGAAGGTGCTGAAAAAGAAACCGTTCCATGTATTGTTTGCATGCGTATGTGTGTTGGAGATCGTTGCAAATGCAGCTTATGGTCTCGGTCAAAATGGTTTTGCCGATTATGAGGGACGCTACAGTACCTCAAAATATGTATCAAGAGCATATGCAAAGGTTCAAGAGCTGGCAGAGGAGGAGAATGCCGGTTTCTACAGGGCGGAGCTTATGGACTCAACGGTATTGGATGAGGCTACGTGGTACAGTATGCCGAGCGTAGGGACATTTTGCTCTACTGTCCTGGGTGAGGTGGTTACTACGATGGGGCGTCTGGGTTTTTATACCGGCGCAAATGAGTTCCTCTACATGGGTTCAACTCCGTTTACCAACTCTGTCTTTAATGTCAGATATCTTCTGGAGCGGGAAGGAGACCTGAATAATTTTGCTTTTGATTATGTGGAATCTGTGGACGATGTAGGAATATATGAGAATCCGTATCCTCTGTCGCTGGGGTTCTGTGTATCTGACAATATTAAGAATTGGAACAGAGATGAACATCTGCCGCTGGATAATCAGAATGAGCTCGCATATGCCATGACAGGCAGAACAGGAGCTTTTACACCTGTATATCCTGAGTTGATGGTTGCCAGTGATACCTGTTCGGTAGGCATAGATGGAAGCAAGGTGACCTACACCCCTTATGAGACGGGGGATGCGAGTCTTATGATAGCCTTTTTTGCAGAAAGGCAGGGCGACTATTATATCAACTGCCGTGGAAACAGTATCAACAAGATTCATATTTATGTAAATGGCGAAGAAATCGCATATGACAGATATCAGATACAGATATTCCATCTCGGTGAGCTGGAAGAGGGAGATTATGTGTCTGTGGAATACTGTTACAGAAATATCAGTGCATCCCAGGCTACGGCATCGCTGTATATGGCAACATTTGATGAGACTGCATATCAGAGTATATATGAACAGCTGCGTGCCAATATGCTTCAGGTGGACAGCTTAGATGATGGTTATGTCAGGGGAACCGTAAATGTGCCGGATGGACAGACTCTGTTTACTTCTATTCCGTATGACGAGGGATGGCAGCTGACTGTGGATGGAAAAAAAGCGGATTATTACAAGGTTTGCGGTGCATTTATAGGCATTGATCTCACCCCTGGTGCACATACTGTGGAAATGAAATATATACCTGGAGGATTGTATATGGGTATCATTATTTCATGCGTGGCATGGGTGATTATGCTGTTAGGAGTAATGCACAATAGTAATAAAAAACATACACAAAAACTAGTAAAAAATAACAAAAATGAGATTGACCGAAATATAAATATATAGTAGAATATTCTTATTATCCAAAAACAATTTAAAGAGAGAGAAAAAAAACGATAGAATAGGGGTGTTACAGTCAATGGAAAAGTTGAAGGAACTTGGTTGGCAGAAGCTGATGATCGCAGCTGCGGTGCTGGAAGTCGTGATCGGAATTATTTTTGGTGCTGTTTTTCACGCTGTACCTGCCGGTATCTTGACAGGAGTGCTGGCTGCGGTGGTGACAGGATTTGTTATTTTTGCTTTGTGTGGAAATGAGTTATCCGGTCATTCGAAGAGTGACAAGTACAGGAAGCTTTTTATGAATCTTCCGATCGGCTTTGCACAGGCTAAGATCATTACAGACTCTATGGGCAATGGCAGTGGCTATTGTATTGAAGAGGCAAACGAGAAGTTTGGCAGCTATTTTAATCTTGATGCTTCGGATTATGAGAATAAGATTCTCGGTGAGAGCAAGATAGAAGTGCTTCAGGATATCAATGCATGGTTTACGGCATATAACACATCGGGTACCAAGGAAGGCGACTTCATGGACGTGGAGATTACCATGGAGAAGCTTGGCAAGGTATTCAATACGGTTATGTATAAGTCAGAAGCTGATTATATCAATATGGTCGTAATTGACATCACAGATCAGAAGGAGACAGAGAACAAATTATCCAAAGCTATAGAAGATGCTAATGCTGCATACAAGACACAGGCAGAGTTCCTGGCCAACATGAGCCACGAGATCAGAACCCCTATCAATGGTATTCTTGGTATGCTTCAGCTTACTTTGATGGCAGAAGACCTGCAGGCAGATTACAGAGATAATCTGCTCACCGCTAAAAATTGTGCGGATACGCTGCTTAGGCTGATCAATGATATCCTGGATATCAGTAAGCTTGAGGCGGGTAAATACAATCTGAAAGAAGAGATATTTGATGTAAGAAGTGCAATAGAAGAAACCGTGGCTGCTCAGGTTCCTCTGGCAACCAATAAAGGTCTTGCGCTTGACTGCACATTTGGCAATAATATTCCTAAACTGGTTAAGGGTGACGGACAGAGAATACAGCAGATTCTGAACTGCCTGTTATCGAATGCGCTGAAGTTTACTTCTGAGGGAAGTGTACGTGTTAAAATCGCTGCAATCGATATCGATAAGGAGACGATCAATATCAGAATTGCGGTAGCGGATTCCGGTATCGGTATATCTGAGAAGGATATGGATAAGCTCTTTATCAGATTTTCACAGGTGGATGCTTCCGATACAAGAAAATACGGTGGATCAGGACTTGGTCTTGTTATCTCAAAACAGATCGCAGAGCTTATGGGCGGAACGATCACTGTTCAGAGTAAAGAGGGTATAGGCTCGACATTTATTGCAGAGATACCGTTGAAGATCGTAAAGGCAGCAGAAGTCGACATTCAGAAGGATGCAGAGAAGAAACAGGAAGATATAGCACTCTTCTCCATCAATGCACATGGAAAGGCCAGAATCCTTGTAGCGGAGGATGAGCCGGTTAACCAGCAGGTTATCGGTAAGCTTCTGGGTATGGCAGGTTTCTCATATGACATTGCAGAAAACGGAGAGAAGGCTATCGAGCTCTTCAAACAGAAGAGCTATGACGCTGCACTGTTTGATGTTCAGATGCCGGTCATGGATGGTATTGCAGCAACGCAGGAGATTCGTGAGATCGAGCAAAAGGAACACAGAAAGAGACTTCCTATCATAGCCGTTACGGCCAGAGCGATGTTTGGTGATAAGGAACGTATTCTTGAGAACAAGCTGGATGATTACATAGCAAAACCATATAATCTGAATACGGTAGTTGAGACACTGAATAAGTATATCGACAAGAAAGAAGATTAAAAGTAATATTAAAAAGTAATATGGCATGTATATCTCGAAAAGTGTTTATAAAATATTTTCGGATATACATGCCATATTTTTTGAAATCAGATTAGTCCGTATCTAAAACATAGATCAGATTAAAACGTTTTGGTAATTATGGGCATTTTTAATATACATCATATGTGATCTCGAGATTGCCTTCATAGGAGAGATAAATGTATATCTCAAGATATCCACCCTCGATCAATGCCTGAAGTGTGGCATCTTCGCTGTATCCCAGTGCCTTTGCAAGTTCTTTCTTGAAATCTGTGTTTGGATTCTTCAATGCATCATCATATATCCAGCATGAATTCCAATAGAGATCATTGTATATATCTTCGTTTGCTATAATTGTCTTACATGATGTGTCAATGGTTTTTTTCAGATTTTCATAATAATCTTCTGTCAGTTTGAAATCAAGAGTGCCCTTCTTATCAGAAGACTTATAAATGTTACCGTCGATTCGAAGCTTATTATCCTTGTTGTTGAATTTGGCTTCTTTTTCATAGCCTTCTATGTCTGTCAGGAAGACCCTGTCTTTTTTGGCGTAGTATGTTCCTGCTTCCTCAAGTTCATCATCGTCATAGATGGCATATGTTCCATCATCAAAAACGGCTGTGAGATCGTTTCCCCATGAATCTGTGTATGTATATTCACCTGCTAATTTTGAACGCGTCAAAATCGGGAGAATAACAACAAAGAATACAACAAGAAGGGCGGCGGCGATTATACCACTGATAATTCCGATCTTTGCTTTGTTGGAAAGTGGTTTACGAGGTGGCTTTGGTGGCTTTGGAGCAGTCTGCTGAAACTGTCCGTAAGGCTGCTGCTGAAAGTTCTGCTGGAACTGTCCGTAAGGCTGCTGTTGGAAGTTCTGCTGGAACTGTCCGTAAGGCTGCTGCTGAAAGTCCTGCTGGAACTGTCCGTAAGGCTGCTGTTGGAAGTCCTGCTGAAACTGTCCGTAAGGCTGCTGCTGGAAGTTCTGTTGGAACTGTCCGTAAGGCTGCTGCTGGAAGTCCTGCTGGAACTGTCCGTAAGGCTGCTGCTGGAAATCCTGCTGAAACTGCCCGTAAGGCTGCTGCTGGAAATCCTGCTGAAACTGCCCGTAAGGCTGCTGCTGAGAACTTTGCTGATTGGAATCCGGTTGCGAGGATTCCTGCATATTTTCATCGGATGTCATAGTATCCCTCCTAATCTTTTTGGTTTAGTACAATACGCATGATACAACATACTTATGCGAACTGAAAGCTATAAAAATATGTTTTATGAACACTTGTCTAGATATTATAATACAATAAGAGGAAAATAACAAATATAAAAAGCAGAAACGGACTTGGAATTATGTATTTTTTTACATGAAATTAGTCGTAATATAAAAAACAATCAGATAAATATACTTGGAACTCTATATTACTATATTCGTTGAAAAGCTATGTCAAAGTTGTTATAATATAGCATGAGTAAAGGTAAATGGTTCGGAAAGGAGTTTGGCATGGTGACAATAAGCTTGTGTATGATTGTGAAAAACGAGGAGGCGGTACTTGCGCGTTGTCTGGATACTGTCTGTGATCTGGTGGATGAGATTATTGTTGTGGATACGGGTTCGACAGACAGGACAAAAGTAATCGCTGCAAATTACACAGATAAGATATATGACTACAAATGGATCAATGATTTTGCGGATGCCCGTAATTTCTCTTTTTCCAAGGCAACGATGGACTATATATATGCACCTGATGCGGATGAACTTCTGGATGAGGAAAATCGTGTGCGGTTTCGACAACTGAAAGAATGCCTGCTGCCGGAGATCGAGATGGTACAGATGAAATATGTAACGGAGCGGCAGAATGATGCTGTTATGAATGTTAAGAAGGAATATAGGCCAAAGTTATTTAAACGGTTGCGGACATTTACATGGATCGATCCGATTCATGAGACAGTGAGACTCGACCCGGTTGTGTACAATAGTGATATTGAGATTCTTCACAGGCCGATTGCAACACATGAAAAACGGGATTATACGATTTTCCTGGAGGAAATCGGACGCAGAGGAATGTTGTCGGCAAAATTAAGAACCATGTATGCGCGAGAGCTGCTGAAACGGGGAGAGGTAAATGATTTGAAAGCTGCAGGAGATTATTTTAGCCGCCTGTGGGAGGAAGACCCTCTAAATGATGCGGGCAAGGAGGCTGCATGTGTTCTGGCAAGACTTGCGAGATTGCAGGGAAATGTATCGGAGCTGATGAAATATGCTTTGCGCGATATGATGGAGACGCCATGTGCGGAGATATGCTATGATCTGGGAATGCATTTCTGTGAACAGGGAGATTATGATGAAGCAATAGTCTGGTTCACAAATGCAGCATATGAGACGCAGAGTATTCTGGATATACATACCTGCGGGGATCTGCCGCTTGAACGACTTGTATATTGCTATGGACAGTTGATTGATATATGTACAGGGACTGGGCAGCATGATGGAGAGGAAGAAAAACAAAATAATCTTCTTCGTATGTATGGACAGCAGAGAGAACGATATCAGAATGCACTTGATACATGGGAGTTGCCGGAGGAACTATAACAGCCCGCTCATTTGGAACATGGTAATTAAACGCATATCATAGGTATGCGCCTGTTTGATTTTCTCGTGTCCGTTGGCGGCAATCTGGATCCGCTCATCATCGTGTGCCAGATAATAGGCAATCTTATCCAGAAGATCGGGAATACTGTCATATAATACAATATCCTCGCCTGGAACAAAATGCTCGGGAATCTCCGCCTGGTAATTGGATATTACAAAACCGCCGGCACCCATCAGATCAAAAATGCGAAGTGGGAGACCGGTTTTGATCGGACGGTTTGTCATATTCAGATTGATTTTGCTGCATTTTATAATCTGCGGCATCATATGGTTAGAATCAGCACCTCCGCGGTTGTGGATCTTAGGGAGCTGAGAGGTATCGCTTAATGTCCACAGGTCCATATCAAAATGCTCACTGATTGCTGACAGGGTGCGGATGCGTTCCTGTTCAGTACATTTATAGCCGATATAGGTATCTGCCACGATACCTTTTACATCTTCTGTATAATCCTCTGCAAGTGGAACCCAGTCGGCATATTTTTTAAACTCCTCGGCCCATGCTTCCGTGATGGAATCCTCCAGAAAATTATAGCCATATACGTTCAGCTGGGCATCAATCAGCCCGTCTACATAACCACGCAAATAATCCGGGAGATCTTTTTCTATCATATTATATCTGCATTTTTCTGAGTACAAAGATCCCACAAATGAAATGTCGCAGTCGTATTTTGCATGTTCCTCAGGCGTTACCTGAATACTGTCCCAGGTCGGCAGATCGCAGCCGAGTGGGAGATGAAAGATACAGTCAGGATTGGCTGGAGAGAATTTTTCATACTGCATCCGGTCCAGAAGAAAAATGCGGTTTGTTGGATATGCAATCGTATCAGAATACAATTGAAAGCTTGGGCAATCCACGGTCCATGATAGATATGGAAGGCGGAAAACCTTGCATACTCTGGCGATAATAGGCTGAAAATTAACAGTAAAGACGCATTTTGCATCCGGGTTTTTCTGAATAAGGGCGGCCAGTTCCTGAAGGTATCCCTGGTCATAGTCCACGCTCTCAAAAACACGGTTCATGGTCACGATATCGCAGCCGATTCTTGTCAGTGCATTTGCGATGCCTACTTCGCATATACTTTTCCATCTGCAGAAAATTATCTTCATGCGGAATCCTTTCTTCTTGTGTGTGTAAGTCATGTCGGATATTGATATTCTAAGAGAACATGTTGATCCGTCTTATGTGGCGTTCCTCATCGGAAAAAGGTGTATCAACGAATATATCTGTGATCATCAGGGCGAGACCGGGTCCGATGGTTCGTGCTCCCATGCATAAAATATTGGCATTGTTATGTTCTCTGGTAGCTTTGGCTGAAAAGCAGTCGGAGCATAATGCGGCTCTGATACCATCAATCTTATTGGCAGCCATGGACATACCGATGCCCGTGCCACAGATCAGGATACCGAGTTCACATTCTCCGCTGGCAACAGCATTTGATACGGCCTGTGCAAAAACCGGGTAATCGCAGGAATCTGTGTTGTCACAGCCGAAATCCCTGATCTCCATACCTCTCTCTTTTAAGTGTTTGATCACTTCCAGCTTCAATTCATATCCACCGTGATCACTTCCGATTGCTATCATTCTATTTGTCCTCCATATCATATATTTATTTATAATGGCAGTAATGCCTGGTATATTATTACCGGATCGTTTGATTTATATGGTTATCTGAATGACTCTGTGCCCGGCTGCCTTGAGCAGACGGTTCATTATGGCACTGCCGAGTTCTCCCTGGTCAAATGCTTCACTATACATATATTCTGCACCAAGATCATCACAGTGGCGTAAAGCTGCGTACAAATGTGCGGCAATCGTCTCGCCTCTGGCGGCCTGTCCTATCACGATCACATTGTCGCACGTGTAGGAATCGGCACTCTCGGCACTGGAAAGCACTGCAACTTTATAACCCTGTGCCTTTTTTTCGTCGGTCAGCTCGTTTATCTTAGCAATAACAGCGCGCTGGGCACAGCTGTCATGGGCGGAGATGCAGGATGCCACAGGTGTATGCCCGGATGACTGGCTGGCTGAAATAGCTTCAACGATAGTAAGTTCACCCTTTGGTGCGTAATGTGTATATTTCATACCGGGCGCTTTTGGCCGCAGGTTTGGATCCGGCTCAATCAGAGCCTTATCGATCTCCACGGTTCCCACGATCTGTTCAAGCATAGATCTGGTGATAAAACCAGGTCGGAGAATAGTTGGGATATCTCCGCTCAGATCAACGATCGTGGATTCGATACCGATACCGACCTCTCCGCCGTCCAGAATCATATCTATTCGGCCATTCATATCCTCTATGACGTGTTGTGCCGTGGTTGGTGATGGACGTCCGGATGTGTTGGCACTTGGTGCGGCAATGTAGACACCGCTTTGACGAATCAGCTCCCTGGCTACAGGGTGAGACGGCATGCGGATGGCGACTGTCGGAAGTCCACCTGTCGTGCCGTCAGGCACGATCGATTTTTTGGGCAGAATAATTGTGAGCGGACCTGGCCAGAATGCCTCCATCAGCATAACAGCTTTGTCTGTGACATGTTCTGCCAGTTTATATACATCTTTGGTGTCTGCAATATGCACGATCAGAGGATTGTCACTGGGACGCCCTTTGGCCGCGTATATCTTTGCGGAAGCTTCTGCATTCAATGCATCAGCGCCTAATCCGTAGACAGTCTCTGTCGGAAATGCAACGAGACCGCCTTTGCGCAGAATGTCTGAGGCTTCTGCCAGTAATGCCGGGTCATCTCCACGTCCTATTCTGGTTATTATATTTGATTTTATGTCTGTTTCTTTGTTCATCATTTTTTCACAATCTTATTGTAATATGTCATCTGTCGATATTCTATCACAAAAAATATGAATCTACAAATCAATTCCGACGGGATCTGAAAGATAGTATAAAATCCTTTTGTATCGGGCAAGCTTTTTGTAGGAATACAGTTTCGCAAAATTGTATAATTGCTGGTCATATTTTGTTGAAAATGATGAAAAAATCATATATAATATCAACTATGTGTACGTGTAAAATGGAGTGCTGTAGTTATGAACAAAAAAAACAATCAGGTCTGGAAAATGATATATCTTATTCTTCAGATAGGACTGACGATTCTGACTACGATATTCATGTGCATTGGAATAGGATATCTGATAGACAGACGCTTCGGTACACATTTGATGGTTTGGTTCATTGTGTTGGGAGTAGCGGCCGGATTTCGTTCGGCATATGTATTGATTAGAAGATTTATAGGACGCGATGATGGAAAGCCGTAGAGTTTTAAAAGAAATATATATTGGAATTGCGATCCATGTGATCATATTTATGATTATAGGCGCTATATTTATGAGACCAATATGGATCTATGAGCTGGCGCTGCTTGCGGGAGGGATTGCATCCTGTCTTATGATGTTTCATGTCTATGATTGTCTGGACAGGGCGCTTGATATGCAGGCCAAGGGTGCAAAATCCTTCATCACGGTCAGGGTTCTCTTGCGCCTGATAATACGGTTTGGACTTATGGTTGCTGCAATTATGATAGACTGGGCAGCATTTGTCGGTGTAGTGGTCGGACTGCTGGCACCGAAGACTGCGGCATATCTGAATCCACGTATCAGGAAGAAGACTGAGAACGGAGAAGCTGCAGCAGAATCGGAAGAAATGCTTACAGGAGTGGATGACACTCTTGATATAAAACAAAAATAACATATGAAGGAGGGTGGACATATGATGAGTAGTGTAGCCATTGGGGTTGATATGGTAAACCATGATGCGGATTTCTACATTCACGAGTTGTACCCGATTAATTTCTTTGGCACGACAGTATATATCACCACGACTCATGTCTGTACACTCATCGTTTTTATCACGATCATTGTGCTTGCAATAGCGGCAAGACGAAGTGTGATGAAGACAAGAGATGTGCCGAGCAAATTTGCAACCGGGGTGGAGATTGCAGTAAGTACATTGCTTAATTTTGTGAATGGTGCTATGGGGAAGGCCGGCAAAAAATATATCAACTATATTGGAACCCTGTTCCTGTTTGTGTTGTTATCCAATATATCCGGGTTATTTGGCCTGAGACCGCCGACTGCCGATTATGGAACTACACTTTGTATCGCGCTTGTAACCTTTGTGATGATACAATATGCGGCGATCCGTTATCAGAAGTGGGGAGCATTTAAATCGTTGTTTGAGCCGATTTTCCTGTTTTTCCCGATCAATGTCATCAGTGAGATTGCAACACCGATTTCACTGTCATTGCGTTTGTTTGGTAACGTTATGGCCGGTACAGTCATGATGGCACTTTATTATGGAATGTTGCCGATCTTCTTTAAATTCGGTATTCCATCAGCATTGCATGTCTATTTTGACCTGTTTTCAGGCGCAATTCAGGCGTATGTATTCTGTATGCTGACAATGACATTTGTAGCAGATAAGAGAAATGTGGAAGGCTGACAGGCCTTGACAATATTAAAAAAATGGAGGACTAAAAAATGACAGAGATTCATATTGAAGGATTAATCAGTGCATGTTCTGCAATTGGTGCAGGTATCGCAGTTTGTTCCGGTATCGGACCTGGTATCGGTCAGGGAATTGCAGCAGGTTATGGCGCATCAGCTGTAGGACGTAACCCGGGAGCAAAGGGAGATATCATGTCTACCATGCTTCTTGGACAGGCAGTTGCCGAGACAACAGGTCTGTATGGACTTGTAGTTTCACTTTTGCTTATGTTCGTTAAACCTTTCGGTAAGTAAAGCAGAGGGCACCGTACGGTGGCTCGAACAATATCAGGTTTCGTAACTGAAGTATGAAACCGAAAGGAGGATTAACGGTGACAGGTACTGGATTTGGTACATTTATAAATGCCAGTGTTGCTGTTCTGTCAGAGGAGGCAAGCACAGGAAGAATATTTGGCCTGGATGCGCAGCTGCTCTTTGATATCCTGATTCAGGGATTCGCAGTCTTTTTGCTGTTTGTATTTTTGTCCTATATCCTGATCAATCCGGTTCGAAAGATGCTGGAGGACAGGCAGGCGAAGATTCAGAATGACATTGCGAGTGCGGCAAATGACAGGGATGAGGCAGCAAAGCTTAAGGCAGAATATGATGAGAAGATAAAAAATGCAGATGCTGAGGCCGGCGATATCCTTGCAGCAGCCAGAAAAAAGGCTGTTAAAAATGAGGAAAATATTATCGCAGATGCCAAAGCGGAGGCTTCCCGGATCATTTCCAGAGCGAATCAGGAGGCTGAGCTGGAGAAGAGCAGAGTCAAGGACGAGGTAAAGCAGGAGATCATAGGCGTTGCAACTGTTATGGCTGGAAAGCTGGTGGAAACATCTCTGGATGAGGCCGGACAGGCACAGCTTATCGATGATACTCTGAAAGAAATGGGTGATGATACATGGCTAAACAAGTAGATGCAACCTATGGAAATGCGCTCTTCGAGCTGGCTATGGAGGAAAATAAGCTGGATGCACTCTATGAGGAGGCTCAGGCGCTTATCGGGATATTGAAGGATAATGCAGAACTGATCAAGCTTCTCGATCATCCGCAGATCAACAAGGAAGAAAAAAAAGATATTATTGAAAAGACTTTTGCCGGGCGTCTGTCCGGAGATATGACAGGTCTGCTGATCCTGGCTGTGGAAAAGGATCACAGCAGATATCTGGTACAGATCCTTGAATATTTTGTTGGCTGTGTGAAGAAACAGAAGAATATTGGTATCGCATATGTGACCAGTGCGGTTACGTTGTCTGACAGCCAGAAGGCGGCAATAGAAAAAAGATTGCTGGAGACAACAGCATACACTTCCATGGAAATTACATTTTCGGTGGATGCGTCATTGATTGGCGGACTGGTGATTCGAATAGAAGACAGAGTCGTTGACAGCAGCATCAGAAGCAAACTTGAAAAGATGTCAAAAACTCTGGCACAGGGTTAGACAATACGAAAAGGAAAGAAGGTGTTCGTTGTCCATGAATTTGAAACCGGAAGAGATCAGCTCCGTTATCAGGGAGCAGATCAAAAATTATCAGACAAAGCTTGAGACCTCGGATGTTGGAACGGTTATTCAGGTCGCAGATGGTATTGCGCGTATTCATGGTCTTGAAAATGCTATGCAGGGCGAATTACTTGAATTCCCGGGTGATGTATATGGTATGGTACTGAACCTTGAGGAGGACAATGTTGGAGCCGTTTTGCTCGGTGATATGAAGAATATTAACGAGGGTGACATAGTAAAAACGACGGGAAGAGTTGTTGAAACGCCTGTCGGCGATGCGATGCTTGGTCGTGTCGTAAATGCACTGGGTCAGCCAATAGATGGCAAGGGCCCGATCGAAACAACAAAAACCCGACAGATAGAGAGAGTGGCATCAGGTGTTATCTCGCGTAAATCTGTCGATACACCGCTTCAGACAGGAATTAAGGCAATTGATGCCATGGTTCCAATCGGAAGAGGACAGAGAGAGCTGATTATCGGTGACAGACAGACCGGTAAGACAGCGATTGCAATTGATACGATTATTAATCAGAAGGGGCAGGGTGTATACTGTATCTATGTTGCCATCGGACAGAAGGCATCTACAGTTGCCAATATCGTAAAGACACTGACAGAGTATGGCGCAATGGATTATACAACAGTTGTTGCATCTACAGCCAGTGAGCTTGCGCCGCTTCAGTATATCGCACCATATACAGGATGCGCAATCGGTGAGGAATGGATGGAGGCAGGCAAGGATGTTCTTGTCATATATGATGATTTGAGCAAGCATGCTACTGCATACCGTACACTCTCATTGCTTCTCCGTAGACCACCTGGAAGAGAGGCTTATCCTGGTGATGTATTCTACCTGCATTCAAGACTCCTTGAACGTGCGGCGAAACTCTCGGATGAACTGGGCGGCGGTTCACTTACCGCATTGCCGATCATCGAGACCCAGGCAGGCGATGTATCAGCATATATTCCGACTAACGTTATATCGATTACAGATGGACAGATCTATCTTGAGACAGAGATGTTTAATGCCGGATTCAGACCTGCTGTTAATGCGGGCTTGTCTGTATCCAGAGTCGGAGGTGCAGCGCAGATCAGTGCGATGAAGAAGCTTGCGGCACCTATCCGTACAGAGCTGGCACAGTACAGAGAACTTGCAGCGTTCTCACAGTTTGGCTCGGAGCTTGATGCCGATACGAAGGAGAGGCTGGAACAGGGTGAGAGAATCAAAGAAATGCTGAAACAGCCGCAGTATAAGCCGATGCCGGTTGAGAAGCAGGTCGTTATCATCTATGCAGCAACAAAGAAGTATCTGCTTGATATCCCTGTTGACAGGGTTCTGGAGTTTGAGAGCGGATTGTTTGAGTATATCTCTACCAATGCACCGGAGATATTTGAGACAATCAGAACCGAAAAGAAACTTACTGATGAGATTGAGCAGAATCTGATCAAGGCAATTACAGCATTTAAGGAACAATTCTAACAGATAGAATAGAGGTGATAAGTCTTGGCATCCATGAGAGACATAAAGAGACGCAAGGAAAGCGTCCAGAGCACCCAGCAGATCACCAAGGCGATGAAACTTGTAGCGACAGTCAAGCTTCAGAAAGCACGGGGTAAAGCTGAGAGCAACAAACCATACTTTAATATGCTTTATGACACCATCTGTTCTATTCTTGCCATGACGAAGAATGTGGATCATCATTATCTCATGCATAATGGATGTGATAAAAAGGCGGTCATTGTCATAACATCAAACCGTGGTCTTGCGGGCGGATATAATAACAATGTCGTGAAATTAGTCACGGGGGGAGATTTCCCGAAGGATGACACATATATCTATGCCGTAGGTAAAAAAGGTATAGAAGGTCTTGTGAGAAAAGGGTATTCCGTTTATAAAGATTCTTCAGAGGTGATAAATGCACCGTTATTCTCAGATGCAACGGAGATGACAAAACAGTTGCTGACGCAGTATGAGCAGGGAGAGATCGGTGAGATATATATTGCCTATACGAATTTTAAAAATACTGTCACACAGGAGCCGAAGCTGGTAAAACTGCTTCCGCTCAGTGCAGATGATTTCGAGCTTCCTGAGACGGATGCCAAGCTTCTTATGAACTTTGAGCCGTCAGAAGAGGAAGTGCTCGATCAGGTGATTCCAAAGTATATGTCCAACATCATATTTGGCGCATTTCTGGAGTCTGTTGCCAGTGAAAATGGTGCAAGAATGCAGGCTATGGATTCTGCGACAAGCAATGCAGAGGATATGATCGAGAGCCTGTCGCTCAAATATAACAGAGCAAGACAGGGAGCTATCACACAGGAGCTTACAGAGATTATTGCGGGTGCAGAGGCAATCAGTTAACAGCATAGAAGAAATGGTATAAGTGTTTATTAAATGAAAAAATATAAGGAGATATAAGGAAAATGGCAGATACAAATGTAGGAAAAATCACCCAGATTGTCGGTGCCGTTATCGATGTGAAGTTCCCGGACGGGCATCTTCCTGAGATATATGATGCCATTACGATCAAGACAAAGAGCGGTGATACACTGTATGCTGAAGTTTCACAGCAGCTCGGTGACGATACAGTGAGATGTATAGCAATGGGTCCTACTGACGGTCTGGTAAGAGGTATGGAGGCCGTTGGAACGGGAGCCCCGATTACTGTACCTGTCGGTGAAGCGACACTTGGACGTATGTTCAATGTGTTGGGACAGCCTATTGATAATAAGCCGGCACCTGAAGTAGACACATATCTTCCAATTCACAGAAAGGCACCGGAGTTCAAGGAACAGGCCACAGATACAGAGATTCTTGAGACAGGTATCAAGGTCGTAGATCTGCTGTGTCCATACCAGAAGGGTGGTAAGATCGGTCTGTTTGGCGGAGCCGGAGTTGGTAAGACAGTTCTGATTCAGGAGCTGATTACGAATATTGCAACAGAGCATGGCGGATATTCTGTATTTACAGGTGTTGGTGAGAGAACAAGAGAAGGAAACGATCTGTATTATGAGATGATCGAATCCGGTGTTATTAATAAGACCACCATGGTGTTTGGCCAGATGAATGAGCCGCCTGGAGCAAGAATGAGAGTAGGTCTTACCGGCCTTACAATGGCAGAGTATTTCAGAGATAATGTTGGAAAAGATGTCCTGCTCTTCATTGATAATATTTTCAGATTTACACAGGCTGGTTCGGAGGTGTCGGCGCTTCTTGGACGTATGCCATCGGCCGTTGGTTATCAGCCGACATTGCAGACAGAGATGGGTGCATTGCAGGAGAGAATCACTTCTACCAAGAATGGTTCTATCACATCTGTACAGGCTGTTTACGTTCCTGCAGATGACCTGACAGATCCGGCGCCGGCAACTACATTTGCGCATCTGGATGCGACAACCGTATTATCCCGTTCTATCGTAGAATTGGGTATCTATCCGGCTGTAGATCCTTTGGAGTCAACGTCAAGAATTCTGGATCCGAGAATCGTTGGCGAGGAGCATTACAAAGTAGCCAGAGGTGTGCAGGAGATCCTTCAGAAATACAAAGAGCTGCAGGATATTATTGCAATTCTTGGTATGGACGAACTGTCAGAAGAAGATAAGGTCATTGTTGCCAGAGCGCGT
Source organism: Wujia sp. (assembly GCA_051877775.1). GTDB lineage: Bacteria > Bacillota > Clostridia > Lachnospirales > Lachnospiraceae > Coprococcus_C. The sequence continues at coordinate 28,973 of JBJEJF010000001.1, read as the reverse complement.
AAGGTACAGAAGTTCCTGTCACAGCCGTTCCATGTTGCAGAGCAGTTTACAGGACTCCCTGGCAAGTATGTTTCGCTTACGGATACGATCCAGAGCTTTAAGGAGATTCTGGAAGGTAAGCATGATGATGTTCCTGAGAGCTATTTCCTAAATGCGGGTAGTATCGAGGATGTTGTTGCGAAGTGTAAGTAGCAGGGAGGGTATGCATGGCAGATAATACTATGATGGTTAAGATTATTGCCCCGGATAGAGTGTTTTACGAGGGTGAGGTATCCTTTATGGAATTCAATACCATCGAGGGTATCATCGGAATATATCCGAAGCATATACCTACAACTGTAGTGATCGCACCGGGTGTACTTAAATTGACTGAACAATCGGGCGAAAAGGAAGCAGCACTTCACTCCGGCTTTGCTGAGATTCTGGGTGATTCTGTGACGATATTGGCTGAGAGTGTAGAATGGCCTGATGAGATTGACATCCATCGAGCTGAGGAGGCTAAGATTCGAGCAGAGAGACGAATCCATGACGATTCACAGGATATGAATCGTGCGGAGCTGGCACTTAAGCGTGCAATGCTTAGACTGCAGATGGCTAAGAAATAAACGAGACAAGATACAATAAGATAAAATTAAGAAAACCCTGGTTTGTCCGATCAGATATGTGATGGACGTAAACCAGGGTTTTCTTATATAACTAATATAAGAAATCAATTGTCTGATTGTATCGACGGAAAATATGTATCAATGTTGGAAATCAGACCAGTAAGTAATTCGCGTTCATAGATGCGCTGTGCGGAAGTACTTGTCTGGAACAATGCCTCAACTCCCTGTCTGGCAGTCTGTCTGGCAAGGTACGGATTCTGAAGAATAAAATACTGATAATAGGCAAGCACCCTGCGCCCGGTACAGCTTAGATCTACTTCCAGCCGCCGTTCCAGAATAGTATAGTAATAGGTTGCTTTTTTGAAATCACATTGAATACGACAATAATAAAACAGTATATTATAAAATGAATTATACTGACTGTCTATAGCGCTTTCTGTGACATAGTTTTCCATAAAAGAAACGATTGGCTCAACCTTCTGGTATGCATGTAGACTGATTTGCTGTATAAACCTGATGTTCTGATATGAGAGTATTTCCGGAAGTGATATATTTCTGCCGATACGTTCAGGCTCTGGCAGATACATCTGTTCTGTCGGGAAATTATACAGGTAACTTTTGATCGTACGATTGATAAAACCTGCGGGATTATCTTTTTTCAGAGCAGACGAACGGCTGACGTATATGAGTAATATGTTACTGCCCCATGATATTCCATAGATTATCATACCGATAGCTGAACCAAAGAAAAATGTATAAAAAGAATCGCGGGCGAGTTCTGTTTTATGAGGGTATAAAAAGATGATGAGTGCGGAACAGCCAAAGAGTACAAGCAATAAAACAAGAGTATAGATTATTCCCTGTGATATTGATGCCTGATCTGACATATCCTCTTTGGTCATGCAGATACAGCATGCTGGTAAAAATGAAGTCTTTGTGTGATGGACAGTATCATCCCGTTTATTCTTTGAAAAACGATGATGGAAAATCTGCATATAACACAGAAAATATCCATAGCATCTAAATAAAAAATAAGTGCATAGTGCTGCCAGGCAGGAAGCAAAAAACAGACCAAGCAAAAATCCCGTTATAATAACCATGATTCGTCCTCCCTCTAATATTGTAAAGTGTATTAGATTTTAAATACAGTCGTATGATATATGTTATTTTTTTCTGTATTCTCCCCGGTCGCACTGTTAAATAGATCGGTTGCATCTGCTTCTGTCAGTCCGTAGGTATCTATCAGTAGTTTTATAATCTGTATATCTGAATGCCCCATATTTTTTAATATGGTTATTGTTCCCGCGATACCCTGTTCAAGACCTTGTTCTCGGCCGATGGATATGCCCTCCTCACGGCCTTCCTCACGTAAAGTACGTTCATGAAGTTCTTCATCATATTCAAAAATACTCATTCTTATTACCTCTGCTTTGCTTTTTCTCAAAAACTCTGATAAAATTCCCTCGTTGCTTATATTCTTGTGAAAATAAAGCATCGAAGTTCTGAGATTCTGAGAATGTTAGATGTGGTATCAGATACATACCACTGGTTATAGAATAGAAAACGTATGCTTTGATAGTAATATAACATTAATTGTGGAATATAACAAGATATAATTTGTGAATGAGTAGTAAAATGTTATCTCAGTGTTATTCGTGCACAGAAACTCTGCAAAACTTAATGTAGATTAATTTTCTGCAAAATGATATAGTATATATAACAGATTTTTACCGATATAATGAATGAGGAAGAAAAATGATGCAAGGCATATTTATATCTATGGAAGGACCGGACGGCTCGGGGAAGACGACGCAGATCACACTGCTTCAGGCGTATCTGGAACGTATCGGGTATGAGAGTATCGTTACCAGAGAACCGGGAGGAACGGCAATCAGTGAGGCTGTTCGCTCGATTCTGCTGAATAAGGATTATAGTGAAATGAGTTATATGACGGAGGCTCTGCTCTATGCATCTGCGCGGGCGCAGCTTGTGAGTGAAGTGATTGCGCCGGCTGTCGCGGCAGGCAAGGCAGTTATCAGTGACCGCTTTGTGGATTCTTCTGTGGTATATCAGGGTATGGCGCGCGGGCTTGGCGTGGATACGGTATATAAGATCAATGAGTTTGCCATTCAGGGAATTATGCCGGAGCTTACAATACATCTGGATCTGCCGGCAGAGGTTGGATTGCAGCGTGCCAGAGGGAGAGCAGCGCTTGACCGGATGGAAATGGAGTCGGTAGAGTTTCATGAACGTGTAGCACAGGGATACAGAGATTTGGCAGGACTTGCACCAGACAGAATTAAGACGATCGATGCGACACTGCCTGTGGAAGAGATTCACAGCAGGATCGTGGGATATGTCGGAGATATTCTCCATATAGAATAATCATTAGACAGGGAGGGTAAATATGGATATTAAGGTCAATCAGCTTCAGCAGTTGACGCAGATGGAAGCACCGAAGAACAGTACACCACAAAATGAAGATTTCAAGTTTACTCTCATTCGTAATATTGATGAAAGCGATCTGCAGGACAAATTGGCATCTCTGATGAAAGATATTGAGGAGCAGGGTGCGAAGATCGCAAAACATATGGACATAAAAGATATGAAGAAGTATCGTTCCTCAGTCAAGGAATTTATGAATGAGATAGCCTCCCGTTCCCATGAATTCTCCAGAGAAAATTTCCTGGACAGGCGGGGCAGACACAGGGTATATGGGATCATACGCCAGGTGGACAAGAATCTGGACGAGCTGGCAGCTGAGCTTATGAAAGAAGAGAAGGATAATCTTGCTATTCTTGGTAAAATAGACGATATACGTGGGTTGTTGCTTGACATTTCAACATAAAATCGTCATACTATATTAGAACAGAAAATGGAGGGGTGACTTATGGATTTTAAGAACATAGTAGGACATGAAGATATCATAGGACATTTTAAAGCCAGTATAGAAATGGGTAAAGTAAGTCACGCGTACATTATACATGGTGAGCCGGACAGTGGTAAGAAGATGTTGGCCCGGGCTTTTGCCACAACTTTACAATGTGAACGGGGTGGTTCGGAGCCATGTGGGGTATGTCAGTCCTGTATTCAGACAGAGACAGGGAATCATCCGGATATTATTACGGTGACACATGAGAAGCCCAATATAATATCGGTAGATGAGATTCGCGAACAGGTGCTTGATTCGATATGTGTGAAGCCATATAAGAGCAGATATAAGATATATATTATACCGGATGCACAGCTGATGAATGTGCAGGCACAGAATGCGTTGCTCAAGACGCTTGAAGAGCCGCCGGAGTATGGAGTCATTCTGTTACTGACCTCGAATCTGGACAAGATTCTGCAGACGGTTCAGTCCAGATGCATCGTCCTCCATACCAGACCGGTTCGTGAGAGAGATATGCTTAATTACCTGAAAAATGTAATGGGGCTCACAGAGGAAAAAGCATATTTCTGCCTTGACTTTGCACAGGGTAATCTGGGCAAGGCAATCAAGCTGGCCGGGAATGATGAGTATGCGCAGATTGTTGATTCTGTTGTTTCCGTGCTGAAAAATATACAGGAGCTTGATGTTGAGGATCTGTCTAAGGCTGTGTCGGATATCGAGAAGTTTAAATTGTCGATCAATGACTATATGGACCTTATGATGATGTGGTACAGGGATGCCCTGATGCTTAAGGTGACTGGCAATGTTGATAAGGTATTGTTCAAGAATGAATATGTTTCCCTGAAGAAGCAGGCGGGCATGTTGTCCTATAAGGCTATTGAGGACAAGATAGAGGCGATCAGCAGAGCCAAGACACGTCTGGATGTCAATGCGAACTTTGACGTGACTATGGAGCTGTTGCTGCTTACGCTTAAGGAGCATTAAGTAAAATGTCGTAAGACCTGTTACAATAATACTATTACCATTGTGTGTCGTGATATACACGCAAGCTGGAGGTTAATCAAAATGAAAGAAGTAATCGGAGTCCGTTTTCGTGAGAACGGTAAAATATATTTTTTTAATCCGCTGAATTACAAGATCGATCCGGGCAGATATGTTATCGTTGAGACTGCCAGAGGAGTAGAATACGGTAAAGTTGTCCTTGGAAGAAGAGAGATCGACGAGGAAAAAATGTCTGCGCCGTTGAAACCGATCATCAGGATCGCGGATGAGAATGACGCGGCAAGATATGCCGAAAATAAAGAAAAAAGCAAGAAGGCCTATGAAATATGTCTGGAAAAGATCAAAAAGCACGGCCTTGAGATGAAGCTTATCGATGCGGAATATACTTTTGATAATAATAAGGTTCTGTTTTATTTTACTGCTGATGGCAGAGTAGATTTCCGTGAGCTGGTAAAAGACCTTGCTTCGGTGTTTAAGACCAGAATTGAGTTAAGACAGATCGGTGTCAGAGACGAGACAAAAATAGTAGGCGGAATCGGAATCTGTGGCAGAGAGCTTTGTTGTCATACGCATCTGTCAGATTTCGTGCCTGTATCTATCAAGATGGCAAAGGAGCAGAATCTGTCTTTGAATCCGACAAAGATATCCGGTGTATGTGGACGTTTGATGTGTTGTCTGAAACATGAGCAGGATACCTATGAATATCTGAATGACAAGCTGCCAAATGTCGGTGATTTTGTCAAGACTGTGGATGGTAAAAGAGGAGAGGTATCTTCAGTGAATGTGTTGCGGCAGAAAGTGAAGCTGATCGTCACACAGGAAGATGATACAAAAGAGATAGAAGAGTATAAGATAGAGGATCTGCGTTTCAAACCGAAGAAACGTAGAAATGATGATAAGATCAGCGATGCTGAGCTGAAGAAGCTGGAAGCGCTTGAGAAGCGGGAAGGAAAATCAAAGCTGGATGATGAATAATCAATATACAGACAAAGATGTGAGTAACGGTGCATATCTGAGAGATGGAGAGCGGCTGGATGACCTGCAATGCAGGGGATATCACATCATACAGAATCCGAATATTTTCTGCTTTGGCATGGACGCTGTTTTGCTGGCGGATTTTGCGACGGGCAAAACGGGTGCGACCGTGATGGATCTTGGAACGGGAACAGGTGTGATACCGATGCTTATGGAAGCGCGGGGTAAGGGTGCACATTTTACGGGGCTGGAGATCCAGGAATACAGTGCTGATATGGCAGAGCGCAGTGTTGCATATAATCATTTACAGGATAAGATAGAGATCATACATGGAGACATCAAAGAGGTGCCCTCTGCATTCAGGGCGGCCTCTTTTGATATTGTGACCTCAAATCCTCCGTATATTAAGGATAATCATGGACTTCAGAATGCAAATTCACCGAAGAATATAGCAAGACATGAGATTCTGCTCGTGCTGGAGGATGTTATACAGGCGGCTGCCTATCTCCTCAATGAGGGAGGAACTTTTGCCATGGTTCATAAGCCGTTTCGGCTTGCGGAGATCATAAGGCTGCTGTCGGCATACCGTCTGGAACCTAAGCGTCTGTGTATGGTTCAGCCTTATGTGGATAAAGAACCGAATATGGTGCTGATAGAGGCTGTTAAGGGTGGCAATGCCATGGTCAAGGTTGAGCCGGCACTGATCGTGTACAATCGGGATGGCAGTTACACGGAGGACCTCCTGAGCAGATACGGTGCGTATCATTGATACGATGGAGTTTACATAATGAGCATTATGAAGATGGATTCGATAGAATCTCCGGGAAGGAAGAATATGGCGGGAACATTATATCTGGTGGCAACACCGATAGGCAATCTTGAGGATATGACTTACCGCGCGGTTCGTATTTTGCGCGAGGTTGACCTGATTGCGGCGGAGGATACCAGAAACAGTATAAAATTATTAAATCATTTCGAGATTAATACCCCGATGACCAGTTATCATGAGCATAATAAATATGAGAAAGCAGTGGAGCTGGTTGCAAAGCTGACGGAGGGGAAAAATATTGCTGTGATCACCGATGCGGGGACTCCGGGCATTTCGGATCCGGGGGAGGAACTGGTGCGTCAGAGCTATGAGGCGGGGATCACAGTGGTTCCGGTGCCGGGAGCCTGTGCGGCGGTAAATGCGCTGATTGCGTCGGGATTGCCTACGCGAAGATTTGCATTTGAGGCATTTTTGCCGATGGATAAAAAAGAACGCAGGGCGGTCCTTGACGAGCTGGAGAATGAGACGAGAACGATCGTGATCTATGAGGCTCCCCACAGATTGAAGAAGACATTGGAAGAACTGGCAGCAAAGCTGGGAGACCGGGAAGTGAATGTGTGCAGGGAGCTTACGAAGAAACATGAAGAATTTTATCGCACGACACTGATGCAGGCAGTCGGATATTACGGCGAGAATGAGCCGAGAGGCGAGTTTATCATTGTGATTCACGGTAAATCCAGAGAAGCGATCCTCGAAGAGGAACGTGGCAGATGGGATGAAATGGATATCTCTGATCATATCAGGATGTATATGAATCAGGGAATGGATAAAAAAGAAGCCACCAGGCAGGTGGCGAAGGATCGTGGAATCCCTAAACGGGATGTCTACGAATATGCAAAGGAAATGTAGCAGCAGATGATTACTATATAATGCAGGGTGATCATTTGCTGTTATTCGTTTATCGTCATGGTTGCGTTTGCAAGACGTACATATACGAAGTTCTCGCTTTTTTCATGATAGGATTCAAATGTGCCGGTCACTGTGATGATGGTATCCTCAGCGGGATATTCATCGGGATATGTGTGGGAGCCATCTTCCCATACGAATTCCATACCCTGCGCACAGCAGCCAAGGGCATCCTGGATGATACAGTAATGGTAGTATCGTTCGTTTTCCTCATAGTAGGTTCCGTAGTATTTGCCTTCGATTCTGATGACCTTTCCCTCGTAGGCAGATGGGTTGACCATAAGCTGATAGACAGTGGAATACACCATGTTTTTATCCATAATGGTCAGGTCGTAGTCGATACCGGTTTCATTGGAGTTGGGCTCTATGACATCGGAATTATCGTCTGGCGCAGCCGGGACATAGGTGGCGGCCGTCAATTCTTCTGTGGTTGTCGTGGCGTTTTCTGCGGTGCTCTCTGTGGTGACTTGAGAAGTGTCTTCCGAATCCTCAGCGGTGTCCACTGATTCGGTTGATGCCTGTGATTTTTCCTCCAGCTCATTGTTGATCTGCGCGTTTATAACAGCATCCACATTATTGCCGGAATTGACAGGGGGCTTGTTTCCTGTGTTGCTGCATCCGCATAACATACAGAACACGAGTAACAGGATAAGCTGTATCGTAATCTTATATTGCTTCGTCATATTCATTACCTCTGAAATAAAATAGGATGTCATATTAGTATGACACCCTGTTATTGTATCGGTATTCTGAGGCTTCTGTCAAGCATTGTATAGGTGATACGGCGGAAATCCGCATCACATTTAAGATGCTGATATTCTGTTGTATTTTAATCCGGCATATCAAGATTAAAATATGGCCTGAGCTGGGGATCATTCATGACCCAGAACTTGATGGCTTCGATATTCTCAGACACAGAATCCATCGCTTTGAATACGTCCTGAAGATCATGGATCTCATTGCTGTCAATCTTACCATCCTGTGTGATACTTACCAGGATCTTGGACAGCTCATCCATATACTGTGTGGAAGACAGGAAGCGGAGCACAAGGCGTTCAATGGAATCAGGATCTGAATGCTTGGCGTGTTCTTCGAGCTTGCGGATGCCGATCGGACAGATGTTGTTGCAATAGTCCGTGCAGAGATGCGGTGCATGATATGCGGATGCCATGATATCAACTTCTTCTGCATATGGCTCTATCTGATCAAGCTCTATACGTGCAAGACGGCTTCGCTCAATGCCAAGCTTGGTAGCTGCTTTTTCTCTGCTGGTGTAGACATCCTCAGATTTTGCAGCCTCTGTACGGGCGATATAATAGATATTGTCGGTTGCTTTGGATGCTTTTCTTCCCATGATGTTCCCCCTGTGAAACCTGCAGACGGGAGTGTATGCTGCAGTGTTTTTTAAAATATTATTTATATATTTTATCGTGTATTTTTTACTTTAAATATGTACAATAATGTATCTTGATTTGCTATAATTAAAGATATTCTATCATATTGAATTTAAACTATAAAGATGAAATGACCGACGATTCATGGAATTAATGGAGGAAAAATGAGATTTGCACATACAGGTGATCTGCATATAGGAAAAAGATTACATGAGAGAAGTCTGTTGGAGGATCAGAGGGAGATTCTGCAGCAGATTCTGGGTATATTGAAAGATGAGGCGGTGGATGCGCTGATTATTGCCGGGGATATCTATGATAAGCCGACACCGGGGACGGAGGCGGTGCGTCTGTTTGATGACTTTGTGTACGCAGTAGAACAGTTGGGCATCCGGCTCATCGCGATCAGTGGTAATCATGACAGTATGGAACGTATTTCATTTGGCAGCAGGATCATGCGTGATAAGGGGGTGTACTTTCAGGAGAATTTTGACGGATGCGCCCAGAGATTGTCCTTGACGGATGACTATGGAGAGATAAATGTCTATATGGTTCCGTTTATTAAGCCTGCGTATGTCAATGCGGAGAGCTATGAGGATGCATTTGCCGGGATCCTGGCACGGACGGACATTGATTACGGCAAAAGAAATATTCTGGTCGCCCATCAGTTTGTTACGGGAACGCATGTGGGAGAAAAAACACCTGTTTCCGGTGATGCAGAAGCTATGGCTGAGCTTGCGGGAAAGCTTCCGGTCCGTGCGGAATCAGAGAGTGTTCATGTGGGAGGACTGGATAATATATCCTATGAGTTGATAAAGAATTTTGATTATGTGGCACTGGGACATCTGCACAGACGGCAGAGTATTGGAGAGGCATACATCAGATATGCGGGTTCCCCACTCAAGTATTCTTTTTCCGAGGGAAATGACACGAAGTCGATAGAGATCGTTGATATACAGGAAAAGGGAACATGTGTTGTGAGACAGCATGATCTTGAGATGCCGAGAGAATTGCGGACGATCAGGGGGACGCTGGAACATCTTACCTCTGAGGAGGTAGTAGGTGCGGCTGATGCAGAGGGAGTGAGTAGAGAGGATTATATCTGTGCAGTGATCACGGATAAGCAGAGAGTTGTGGATGCGGCGGCACGGTTGCAGAGGTGGTATCCGAATCTGCTTCGCATTGAGTATCAATTGGACAAGGGAGAACATGCCGTAAGGAGGATGGAGCAGATACAGGGAAGATCACCAGTACAGCTTTTCGAGGAATATTATGAGATGATGAATGGAAAGCCGATCGGTGAAAGTAAGAGAAAGGTTATTGAGGATATACTGGGAGGTGGAGCGAATGAGGCCGATCAGGCTGGAGATTGATGCATTTGGACCGTTTGCGGGACATGAAGAGATAGATTTTGATAAGCTTGAAAATGGACTATATCTCATAACAGGTGATACGGGAGCCGGCAAGACGACAATATTTGATGCCATCACATTTGCTCTATATGGGGAAGCAAGCGGAAACAGCCGTAAAGCCGGTATGCTGCGGAGTGATTTTGCGAAGGACAGTGATGTGACAAGAATATCCTTTACGTTCTCTTATGACAGGAACACATATCGTGTGGTCAGGACACCGCAGTACGAGAGACGAAAATTGCGTGGCGAGGGAACTGTGAAACAAAACGGAGATGCGACGCTGTACAGAGAGGAAGCGGTGATTGCAACCGGTTATACCGGCGTGACAGAAAAAATATGCGAGATCATGGGGATAAACCGGGATCAGTTCGTAAATATCGCCATGATTCCCCAGGGAGAGTTTCTGAAGCTTCTTCTGGCAAAATCCTCCGAGCGGGCAGGAATCTTTCGTGACATTTTTAATACAGGTCTCTACAGACATCTGCAGATCGTGCTAAATGGAAAAGCAAGAGATGCAGGACAGCGGCTGGCATTATGCCGGGCATCAATGCTGCAATACGCAAAAGGGGCAGATATACCCTGGGAGGATGCGGATATATCCGGTGTATCGGACATGACACAGGAGGAATATGAGCGTCTGTTAAATGAAGATAATGTATATATGATACCGCAGCTGATCAATCTGCTGGAACAGGTCAATGTGCAGGATAAGAGCCGTCTTGCAGTATTAAAGAAAGAAAAAACAGACAATAAAAGGGAATATGAGAAATGCTTTGAGATATGGGCGAGAGCCGGTGAGAAGCAGAAGGAAATGACTGAGATCGTAAAAAAACTCGAGAGATCCCATGCGGAAAAGGAAAAACTGTTGCCGAAGATCGCAGAGGCTGAGCAGACTATGATGGAGTCGGAGCAGAATCGGAAAAAGGCAGATGTACTGAGAGCAGAGGCCCGCCTTATAGAGAATTCGTATGGACTCTATGAGAAACAGCAGGAGTTGCAGGAGCAGTATGACGGGCTGCAGAAAAAGTATACTGTGCTGGTCAGAGAGGCTGCGGCAAAAGAAAAAGAAAGACAAAAAGCAATGGCTGCCTGTGACAGGGCAGAAAAAATGAGAAATAAGCTCAAGGAAGATTACGAGAACATTGAACATGAAAAAAATGAGACTGCAACCCTGTATGAGCAGATGTCGGATGTATATCTAAGAAGTCAGGCGGGTATCATGGCATCAAAGCTGCATGACGGAGATGCGTGTCCTGTCTGTGGATCTGCCATACACCCTCACAAGCAGGCGCTTACCACTGAGGTATGTTCGGAAGCAGAGTTAAATGCTACAAAATGCAAACGGGACAGCCTACGGAAGCAGTTGGAAGAAATGAGTGTTAAACTTGCAGAATCATCCGGGGAGCTGGAAAAGCTTGCAGCAAAGAGGCTAGAGACGGAAAAGGAGAAAAAAAGACTTGATGATGAAGCGGTAGCAATCAGCCTGGAGTGTGCGGGTATCCGGGGAAATCTTGAGGCTGGCGCAAAACAGTTGAAATATAAGAATCTCCGGGAGGCGGAGAGAGAATATAAACGCTGCATGGTGGAAGCAGGCAAGCTGGATAGCCAGCAGGAAAAAGCACAGACACTACTGGAGTCACTCAGGAGAAAAGAACATGCTGTATCAGAGATCATAGCTAAGGATGAAAAGTGGTTGTCCGAGGTTGAAAAGACACTTAAAAAGGATGAGCTGGAGCAGTTGGAAACAAAGATCGGTGCACTGCAGAGCGAGCGAAAACTGCTGGAGCAGGAGGAGAAAAAACTGGATATCCGTGTGACGAAGAACAGGCAGGTGCTGGCAGATATGAGACAGGCCGGGGAAGAATACAGTGAGGCGGAAGAACAATGGAAGCTGTATGATGATCTTGCACGGACGGCAGGTGGAAGCGGATATGGGAAGGGCAAATTTGACTTTGAGAGCTATGTTCAGGCAAGGTATTTTGAGCAGGTCATCGAGCTTGCCAATATCAGACTTGACAGGATGACGATGGGGCGGTTCGAACTGGTAAGGCGTGTGGAGGCAGACTCAAAAGCGAGCCGTACAGGACTGGAGCTTGATGTACTGGACAATAATACGGGAAAGATCAGGCGGGGGGAGACATTGTCCGGCGGCGAAGCGTTCCTTGCGGCATTGTCAATGGCACTCGGATTGTCAGATGTGATTGCAGCTAATTCGGGCGGTATAAAACTGGATTCGTTGTTCATAGATGAAGGCTTTGGATCGCTTGATGCCAACTCTCTGGAACAGGCGCTTGGTGTACTCACGGAGCTTGGCAGCGGAAATAGTTCAGGCAGTGGAAGCTACAGGATGGTTGGTATCATATCACATGTTGAAGCACTGAAGGAGAGGATCGATAATCAGATCGTGGTAGAGCGGGGAATGCATGGCAGCAGGATACGGAACTGAAACAGTCTGTGATAAAAATGTGAAGTCTGCAAAACTATGCGCTATATAGCGTGTAATCGACTTGACAAAAATATTTTAGCGTGTATCCTAATATGTAATCGCAAAAACCGTTTTGAAATCTTTATTTTACATGATTGTTATTATGTGAAATATGTTATATAGGTTCTCGATTCCTTTATATCTTTTTGAAGAGACGCAGTTTTGTCGGAAGTTCATTACTTTTGTACTTCCTCCAATGCACACGCGCAAGTGTGTCTGAGTACCATCTGTGCCCGGCATGGGGTATTCCAGGAACGCTCGCGCTCCATTGGAAACGCAAGGGTACTAAGGGTGAGCCTTATGGCTCGCCCTAAGGACCCGCGTTTCCAAAAGTCCTTCCATAGCCCCATGCCGGGTCCAGGTGGTGCGAGTTCGCTGTAGCGTGTGCATGATCTGGAGGAAGTATAAAAGTAATAGAACTTCCCCAAAACTGCAAAAGTCATTCAAAAAGATATAAAGGAAGCAAGAACCGTTAAAAGAAATCATCACATAATAACAATTATGTAAGATAAAGATTAAAAAACAGATTTTGCAAGTTATATTTTGGTGGATGCTAGGGAGGCAACATGAAAGAAAAACGACAAACTATACGAATCATAATGAGCATTATTGTATTTTCCGTGCTCTTCATATATCTGGTCAATCATCTGAATATTGTAGGTGATTTTCTGGCCATGCTACTGTCCCTTATTTTCCCATTTGTGTTGGGATGTGGCATAGCTTTCGTGATCAATATACCGATGCGCAGCATAGAAAAGGCGTTATTTAAGAAAGAGGATGGAAAGCTGTACAGGGTCAGACGCCCGATCAGCATGATCATAGCTTATCTGCTGTCTGTTCTTGTGATAGGTCTGGTTGTATTTGTGGTGGTTCCTGAGGTGGCGGATACCATAGGTTCGATCAAGGATAAGATGCCGGCATTTGTGGAGGAAGCAAAGAAATTTCTGCTCCGGTATACAGCATCATTTCCGGATATTACGGAGAGTATTAAGAATTTTGAGCCTAAGTGGGATGAGCTGGGGAGTCTGTTCTGGGATAAGGGAAGCGACATTTTATCCACTACAGTATCCATTTTCTCATCTATTATCAATACAGTGGTCAATGTTCTGGTCGGCATTGTATTTTCGTTTTATATACTTGCACAGAAGGAAAAGCTGGGAAGACAGGCTAAGATGGTATGTTATGCCGTATTCAAAGAGAGTGTTGCGGATGAGATCATGGTATTTGGCAAGATCGCGAATACGACCTTTTCCAAGTTCTTTTCCTGCCAGTTCAGGGAAGGCATTATACTCGGTTCCATGTTCATGATCGCCATGACTGTGTTTGGATTTCCTTATCCGCTCACTGTGGGTGTGCTGATCGCATTTACGGCGCTGATACCTATTTTTGGTGCATTTTTCGGATTATTTATCGGATGCTTCCTTATTCTGGTGGAGGCACCGAAGTATGTGATATGGTTTATTATACTGTTCTTTGTACTGCAGTTTATAGAGAACTACTTTATATACCCGAAGCTTGTGGGCGGCGATATCGGCTTGTCTGCGATATGGGTGCTCCTGGCTGTCACCGTGGGTGGTGACCTGATGGGCGTGGCAGGTATGCTGTTGTTTATACCTCTTGTGTCCGTGCTGTATGCATATGGAAGAAGCATTATCAACAGGAAACTGAAAAAGAAGAATATCGATGTGGATAAGAAACAGGTTCCGGAGGATGCCGTGCCGTTGATGGAGAAAAGACGCAGATTATTTCAGCCCCGCAACAGAGAGGAAATAAAGACTGTTGAAGATAATGAATGTAAACAGGAAAAAAAGGAGTGACAGAAAATGTACAAGGAGATACCGGGACTTGTATTATACCGTGATCTGGGAGAGGACAGCATCCTGTACAGGATGGCAGAGATATTTCGGGATAAGGATTATAGAAAGGCGAGCGATGAGGAGCTGGTAAGCAGAATATATCAGCAGATCAAGCGTCTGCTGGATGTTGCCACGAGTTATGGATTCAATAAGAATCTGTGGCAGGATTATCTGGCTTTTTTGCTGATCACCAATGAGAATTCGTTCACACTGACCTGTGAGAAGGTTGGTGCAGGGGATGGAACGGTAAATAAATTTGCCAAAAATGATTATGCGATCTTCATGAAACTTTTTCATTTTGATTTCTCAGAGATAGAGAGAGATCTGGGCATAGACTGTTTTTCTACCATAACGAATTACAGGTCGCTTCCGAAAAAGGAGCAGATGTATAACCAGAATGTCAGTGAGAAGGTACGTTACATCAGCGATCATGTCAGTGCTGCCAGGGATGTTGAAGAGGTATTCAAGATCATGACGGACTTCTACAGACAGTATGGTGTGGGTATGTTCGGACTGAATAAGGCTTTCCGTATCAGACATGATGAAGGAAAGAATATGGAATTTATTGCCATCAACAACACGGATCGTGTCCTCCTGTCGGACCTTGTGGGATATGAGATACAGAAGAAAAAGCTTGTGGACAACACAGAGGCCTTTGTGCAGGGAAGAAAGGCAAATAATGTCCTACTTTTTGGAGACAGTGGAACGGGTAAATCTACCAGCATAAAAGCGATTATCAATGAGTACTATGATCAGGGACTTCGTATGATCGAGATATATAAGCATCAGTTCAAAGATCTGTCTGCCGTGATCTCACATGTGAAGAATCGTAATTATAAGTTTATCATATATATGGATGATCTGTCTTTCGAGGAATTTGAGATAGAATATAAATATCTGAAAGCCGTTATAGAGGGCGGACTGGAAACGAAACCGGATAATGTGCTGATATATGCCACATCTAATCGTCGTCATCTGATCAAGGAATCATGGAGTGACAGGGATGATGTGGTACAGGATAATGGAATGCATCGTTCAGATACCATGCAGGAGAAGCTTTCACTTGTTAACAGATTTGGTGTAACCATCAGTTACTCCAAGCCTTCCAAGCAGGAGTTTAATACCATCGTAACAGAACTGGCCAGGAGATATCCTGAGATAAAGCTGACAGACGAGGAGCTGATAGCGGAGGCCAACAAATGGGAACTGTCCCACGGCGGTGTCTCTGGAAGAACAGCCCAGCAGTTTATTAATTATCTGGCCGGTATCAGGCAGGAATAATAGATGGTTCGATAAGATTGCCGGAAAATAAAGTTGCTATTTAACGCCTGATTTGATAGAATTTAATTTGTTTATGATTGTCTGGCGGGACAACGAGGAGAGTGTCTCAGCCTTTTGAATCAGCATATCAAGGAGCTCCGATTTTTTTGCGGATGCATAGATGTCTCCAAGATGAATATAGGTGGTGCTTATGTCGGAGCCTATGGCGATAGCATATTCGAGAATGCAGCGTGCATGGTCAGGCTGCCCGGATTCAAGCAGGATTTCTGCCATTTTATCCAGTATACGTATCAATGATGTGAAGTTGTTATCGCATTCGATGAGTGTATCCAGATTGGCGGGACCGTACATCATTTTGAGGTCAGTATTGGTATACATAGAGAGATTCAGAATATCTTTATCGGCCAGACGGGTTAGTTCGTCGACCAGAGAATCCTCTCCGATATTACGCAATATATCGAGAGGAAGCCTTTCAAGAGGGAGCCGGATATAGTCGAGATTGGAAATGTCAGCGCGACGCACGGCATTGGCTTTGGATTCACGAGCCCAGAATTGCTCTTTGTCTTTTGCACCATGATGATTTCCGCTGGATGTAATGACGATCTTTAATATAAAAAATAGAATTATACCAATGAGAATTCCATAATAATTCATAAATAATTCCTTTCGGAGGTAATAAAATGATTAATTTCAGTAACAAAAAAACACAAAAAAAGATAGCCGCTATAATATGTGGTATTCTTGTATTTGCGATGGTGGTAGGGCTTCTTGTATCTGCAATTTAGTCATGCAGGAATACATCTAGGATAGCACGACGCAATGTAATTTTCAAGAAATCATATAAAAGCATCGATAAAAGCGGCCGGAGATTAGATATGGAGCAGGGAAGTCTTACGGAGCGGATTTTAAGCCGTTCTGTGCTCAAGCATATAAGAAAACAGAATAAAGCTCTGATCGACGGGGCGGCTGTAGGACAGGATTATGCGTCTTTTATGGCGGGGGCTGCGGAGGTGCCTTCCGGTTCCCGGAATGAGACCATCATCACGGAAGCAGTGTCGGCAGATCCATGTATTGCATGGACGAAGGCCTTGAATAATTTTGCCTGTTCTGGCGGAAATGTCTTTGGGGCCAGACTGGTAATAATATTGCCGGATGGGATAGAAGAGCCGTTCATTAAGAAGTATATGGGCCAGCTAAATGCCTGTGCGGAGCAGTCTGGAATACAGATACTTGGCGGGCATACCAGAGTGGATAAAACCTGTGGCGCTGCACAGTTTGTTGTGACAATGCTCGGTATGTCCGGATCGTATGTGCAGGACGTCCGGGGGATATGTCCTGGTTTTGATGTGGTTATGACAAAACAGGCGGGACTTCTTGGAACAGATATGCTTGCAAGGCATGCACATGACAGGCTCAGAGAGCGATTTGCGGAAAGCTATATCCGGGGGGCGCAGTGTGACCGTGCCAAGTACAGTGTCGTACCTGAGGCCGGGGCAGTGGAGCAGCAGGATGGATACAGTATCTTTTATATGCACGATGTGTCATACGGAGGCGTCTATGGTGCACTCTGGCAGGCCGCAGTGCGTATGGGCAAGGGAATAGAGGCTGTGCATAACAGGATTCCGATCCGTCAGGAGACTATAGAACTGTGTGAGTATTTTAACCTGAATCCTTATATGATGGATGGTACGGGCTCGCTTCTTATGGTGACTGACAATGGCGAAATGCTTGTAAGACAACTGGAAGATCGTGGTATACGTGCGGCAGTGATCGGTAAGGTAACGGCAGATCAGGATAAGACGATCGTGATTGACCGCGGTGAAGCGGACTCCGGGGAAGATAACGGAGAGAATATAGAGAAGAGATATCTGTCACCTGTTCTGGGTGATGAAATATATAAGGTGCTTCCGGGCAACCTATTATAAAGAAAAGAGGTATGTGTCATGAAAAATGAGATTTTGAAACTCTTGGAGACTGACAGCAGGCTCAGTGTTAAAGATATAGCCGCCATGCTTGGGGCGGATGAAGCCGCAGTCGCGGCGGATATTAAAGCGATGGAGGACGACAAGATAATCTGTGGCTATCACACGCTGATCGACTGGGATAAGGTGGCAGATGAGAAGGTTACAGCCCTGATCGAGGTAAAGGTAACGCCGCAGCGTGAGCAGGGATTTGATAAGATCGCAGAGAGAATCCGTAATTTTGACGAGGTTAACTCAGTATACCTGATCGCCGGAGCATATGACTTTATGGTAATCATCCAGGGTAAAACACTGCGTGAGATATCCCGTTTTGTATCGGAACGCCTTGCAGTCATTGATGAGGTTACCGGAACATCTACGAATTTTGTACTTAAAAAATATAAAGACCACGGTGTTGTATTTGATGCACCAAAACAGGATGAAAGGTTGGCGATTGTACCGTGAGAAATCCATTATCCAAAACTGTAACAGAGATCAAGCCTTCCGGAATCAGAAAGTTTTTTGATATCGTGAGCGAGATGCCGCATGCGATCTCTCTTGGTGTCGGTGAGCCGGATTTTGATACGCCGTGGCATATCCGTGCAGAAGGAATCTATTCTCTGGAAAAAGGAAAGACATTTTATACATCCAACTCAGGTCTTCTGGAGCTTCGACAGGAGATCTGTAAATGGTATCACAGAAAATATGATGTAGAATATGATTACAAACATGAAGCACTGCTGACCGTGGGAGGAAGCGAAGGCATTGATGTGGCTTTGCGTGCTATGCTGGATCCGGGCGATGAGGTTATCGTTCCTGAGCCATGTTATGTATCTTATGTGCCATGCGTGGAACTGGCCGGTGGTGTTCCGGTCACGATCGAGCTGAAGAATGAAAATGAATTCAGACTGACCCCTGAGGAGCTGCTTGCAGCGATTACGGATAAGACCAAGATATTGATTCTTGCCTATCCAAGTAATCCGACGGGTGCGATCATGTCCAGAAAGGATCTGGAACCGATTGCGAAGATATGTCAGGAGAAAGATATATTTGTCATATCCGATGAGATATATTCAGAGCTTACATATGGGGAGGAAGGACACTGCACGATAGCTTCCCTGCCGGGTATGAAAGACAGGACGATTATTATAAACGGATTTTCTAAAGCATATGCCATGACCGGATGGAGACTCGGATATGCGCTTGCACCGCAGATCATCGCAGAGCAGATGGTTAAGATCCATCAGTTTGCGATCATGTGTGCGCCGACTACAAGCCAGTATGCTGCTATCTCTGCTATTAAGAACGGTGACAGTGACATAGAGAAGATGAAAACATCTTATAATCAGAGAAGACGTTTTCTGCTCAATGCCTTTGAGGAGATGAATCTGCCATGCTTTGAACCAAAGGGTGCTTTTTATGTATTCCCATGTATCAAAGAATTTGGACTTACAAGTGATGAGTTTGCAACAAGGCTGCTCCAGGAGGAGGAGCTGGCTGTCGTGCCGGGTACCGCTTTTGGAGATTGCGGAGAAGGATTTCTGCGTATATCATATGCTTATTCGATCGAACAGCTGCGTGAGGCGATGGGAAGGCTGAATAATTTCATTACAAGACTGCGTGAGGCTAAGTAATAGATATAGGGTGTGCAGACCGGGTCTGCACGATAATGGTCCGTCTGTTCTCCAATGCGGAGGACAGGCGGGCATTTTATTATTCTATTGAAATATTAAAAATGGAGTGGAGGATATAATTATATGTTAAATATTGTGCTACATGAGCCGGAGATGCCGGCCAACACCGGAAATATTGGCAGAACCTGTGTGGCAGCAGGACTTCGCCTTCATCTGATAGAGCCGATGGGATTTCATATCAATGATAAGATGATCAAGCGGGCAGGACTTGATTATTGGGATAAGCTGGATGTGACGATATATGATGATTATAATGATTTCCTGGCAAAGAACCCGGATGCAAAGATCTACATGGCAACTACCAAGTCGCAGAAAAAATATACAGATGTACAATATGAGGAAGATGCTTATATCATGTTTGGAAAAGAGAGTGCAGGAATACCGGAGGAAATATTGCTTGAAAATAAAGAAACCTGTGTACGGATTCCAATGATGCCCGGAGAACGGTCACTGAATCTGTCCAATTCTGTGGCGATCGTAGCCTATGAAGCGCTCCGTCAGCATGGATTTGCCGGTATGGAGGAACAGGGACAGCTTCACCACCATACATGGGAGGAGACAGAAAATATGTGATTAGAAAGGTGGATGCAGATACATGGCTGAGATAGACTGGCTGGGCAAACCATATTATTCATTGAATGCATTTTTCAGACACACCTATGGACAGAAGGTGTATAAGATTGCGGTCGATGCAGGACTTACCTGCCCAAATCGGGATGGGAGTCTGGATGAGCGGGGCTGTATATTTTGCAGTGCGGGGGGAAGCGGAGATTTTGCGGTGGGTCTCTATGATGGACTTAAGGCGGAGAACAGCCCGTACTCCCGGGTCTATGACAGGCGGGTTTGCGCAGGAAAAACTGCGGATGAACGCCGGGTTATGGACGTGAGCCGACAGATAGAGCGAGGGATGGCACGCTTTAATAAATCTGTAGGAGAAAAATTTGTTATATATTTTCAGGCATATACGAACACCTATGGGGATATCGATTATCTGCGGGCGATCTGGACTGCTGCGCTGGAGTCTGAGCAAGTCGCAGGTATATCGATTGCGACCCGGCCGGACTGTCTTGGCATCGGAGATGCGAAGTGGCAGGAGAAATGCAGAGGAGTTCTGCCTCTGCTGGCAGAATTAAAAGAAAGATATGAACCGCAGGGAAAATTTATCTGGGTTGAATTGGGACTCCAGACGATACACGAGACAACTGCCGAATATATAAGGCGTGGATATCCACTGTCTGTCTATGAGGAGGCGGTACATGCACTTGCAGATATCGGGATACCATATATAACACACATTATTCTTGGACTTCCGGGGGAGACAAGGGAGATGATGCTTGATACGGTCCGGTATGTGAATAGTGGAAACGGATGTCCACCGGCAGGAATCAAGCTGCAGCTGTTACATGTCCTGCGTGGAACTGCATTGGCTGATGAACTTGCGGCAGGACGTATACAGCCTATGGAGATGGAAACATACATTGATCTTGTGATCGATTGTCTTGCATGTATCAGCCCCGATGTTGTGATACACAGACTGACTGGTGATGGCCCAAAGAATCTGCTGATTGCACCGGCATGGTCTGCCAACAAAAAAGTCGTACTCAATACGCTGAACCGGAGACTTGAAGAGCGGGGAATCCGACAGGGAGATGCTATAGGGACAAACATGTTCGAGATATATAATGCGGACGTTACATCATCATTCCCAGAATAATACTTACAAGCACACCCGTGATGGACGAGAGCAGGGCACCGGCGAGTGTCCAGCGTGTCCTGGTTACGCCGACGGACAAAAAATAGACTGACATGGTGTAGAAGACCGTTTCCGTACTGCTCATCAGGATGGATACTGTATTGCCGACCACGGAATCCGGGCCGAAGGTATCGAAGATGTCAAGAGCCATGCCTGTCGCAGCGGAGGAGGAAAAGATTCTTACGATCGCCACGGGGATGATCCCCGGGTGTACATGGAATATATCGGTGACAGGACGAAATACAGAGCAAAGCATGTCGAGGCAGCCTGAGCTCCGGAATATCCCTACAGCTACGAGGAGCCCGATCAGTGTGGGCGCCAGATCGAAGACCATCCGGAAACCTTCTTTTACCCCTGTGAGAAACGCTTCATATACGGTTACTTTATGGAGCACACCATATAAAACTATGTATCCGATGACAACGGGGATGGCGTATTTGGAGATTATAAGAAGAATTGTCATAAATGCAATATTACCTTGAAAAAATCACCTAAATAATATACTATTATAATATATGTGTTTGGAACGAAAATATACGTAAAGGGGTAAAATTATGAGATTAGTTACACGTTCGGATTTTGACGGACTAGCTTGTGGTGCATTGTTAAAAGAAGCAGGTATCATCGACCATTGGACATTTGCACATCCAAAGGATCTGCAGGATGGACTGATACCGATAGATGAAAACGATTGCCTTGCAAATGTTCCTTTTGTTGAGGGTTGTGGCTTATGGTTTGATCATCATTCCAGCGAATTTGAACGGAATCAGCTGGAGGGAAAGTACAAGGGAGAGAGCAGGATAACGCCTTCCTGTGCGAGGATTATTTACGAGTACTATGGAGGCAAAGAGCGTTTTCCACAGTTTGATGATATGATGGAGGCTGTGGATAAGGTTGACTCCGGTAATCTGACAGTGGATGAGATATTGAATCCGCAGGGCTGGATACTGGTCGGATTTCTTATGGATCCGAGAACAGGGCTCGGAAGATGGAGAAACTTCACGATACCTAATTATAAGCTCATGGAGGAGTTGATTGACGCCTGCAGAACCATGACGACAGAGGAGATCCTGAATCTTCCGGATGTCAAGGAACGTATCGAGGTGTACAATGAGCAGACAGAGAAGTTCAAGGAAATGGTTAAGGCACACACCCGTGTGGAAAAGGATGTTATCATATCCGATCTCCGAGGTGTAGAACCTATCTACACCGGAAACAGATTCATGATATACAGTCTGTATCCGGAACAGAATATCTCTGTATGGATTGTAAATGGCAAGGGAGGTCACGGATGTTCCGCGGCTGTCGGCTACAGTATAATTAATAAGACATCCAATGTGGATGTCGGCAGCCTGATGCTCAAATATGGTGGTGGCGGTCATAAGAAGGTCGGAACCTGCCAGTTCAGTGATGAGGATATGGATGAGAAGCTTCCACAGCTGATTGATGAGATCGTGAATTATAAGGGATAGAATATTGAGATAGAAATATATAATGTATAAAATTCTCCAAACTGCACATAATGATGGTTGCATTTGATAAATGTAATACATGATAACAGGATGCCGGGTTGTAAGATGAAAGATTGTAATATATTTTTCAGATTGCAGCCCGGCATTGTGCAGATGGAGAGAGCATAATGCAAAAAGAGCATGTAATCAGAACGCGGATAATACATTCCCTGAAAGTGGGAGCTTACGTGCTGGAGGTATTGGTTTTTGCAGCACTTCCGATTGCAGCATTTGGATTGTCAGGCAGATACACAGAACATGACAGACTGGTTCAGGCAGGCGACGAGAATCTGACAATGTGTGGTGATGTGATGGAACATCTCACGGAGAAAAATGCTGTTCCGGCTAATGCCAGTGCTGTAAAGGGTGGGACAGAGACGCAAAATGAAGATATTGATCTGCCGCATAGTCTCACTCTGCGCGGGATTGTAAATACCGGTCAAAATATATCTGGAATATATGATGCAGAAGAGAGAAGAAAGAGAACAACTCTGAAAAACGCTGTATATAACGAGACGGCATTTCTTGAGGCAGAATATGTGCCGGAGGAATACGCAGAGACACTTGTTGCTCTGGCGCGGGATGACATGAGAGTGGCAGATATACTTGCATGTGCAGAGTTATATCCGGAGGAAATTCTTAAGATGCTTGCAAAATATCCGGAGACAGTCAGTTTTGCGGAAGAATATCTGTATGAAAAAGATACTCCGGCTGCAGATACGATTGGGACAGTCCGTAAGGGGGAGATTCCGCTGCTCTTACAATGGGACAAGCGATGGGGGTATGCGGAATACGGAGATTTTCTGATCGCAACTACAGGCTGCGGACCGACCTGTGTTGCCATGGTGGCAGCCGGGCTTACAGGAGATGTCTCTATCACACCTAAGGTCGTGGCTGATTATGCAGAGGAACATGGATATTATGAATCCGGTGTAGGAAGTAAGTGGACGTTGATGACAGAGGGCGCAGAGAACTTCGGAATAAAAGCAACGGAGCTTAATCTGGATGAGACTGTTTTATATTCCAGGCTGGAGGCGGGAAGTCCTGTCATATGCAGTGTGGGACCAGGGGATTTTACAACAAACGGACATTTTATCGTGTTGGCCGGTGTCGAGGATGGGAAGATACGTGTAAATGATCCTAACAGCATTATTAATAGTGGAAGACTGTGGACATATCAGGAATTGGCATCGCAGATATGCAATCTGTGGGTGTTCGAAATGCAATAGGATCTATCGGTGTCCTTCGGTTGTCTTATGTGTCATAGTCAGTGTTCTGGAAAATATGTCAATAGAAAAATTGTGTACTTTTTGGCTTTTTCGGGTCCCTTTTTGGAACTTTACAAGAAATTGTCGTGATGATATAGTTGGATTGTAACTTAGTTAAAGCGTTCTGTAATACTTGGTTACAATCCTTTTTCGTTTTTTCACAGGAGGATTCCAGGAGAGAAGATCCGGAATACCTCATCGGAGAGATTCAAGAAATCGAAAAAAAGATTCAAAAAATTCAGGAAAGATTCGAATCAAAGAAGATTAATCGGGACTATTGTGTGTGAAAGGAGGAACTTATATCAATTACATATGTTTGACCTGCCTGCTTCTCGCTGCGGTCATATGCGATATGAAAACATATCGTGTCCCCAATTATTTAAATGCGGTGGGATGTATCACCGGTGTTTTATATAGTGTATTAACGCAGGGGATCAGAGGATTGGGTCACAGTCTGCTCGGTATCGGAATCCCGGTAGTGCTGCTTTTTGTATTATTCAGATGGAAAGTAGTGGGAGCAGGGGATATTAAGCTGTTGTCGGCTATTGGCTCTTTTGTATATGCGGATATTGTGAAGGTCGTACTTATGGCCTTTGTTATGGCTGCGGTCTATGGTGCATTTTCACTGATCTGCAGGGCCATACGTCAGCAGATGAAAGGAGTGACGAGAATCCATCTCACAGTAGCGATCGCTGCGGGAACGCTCTGTTATCTGCTGGGAGGTGGCGTGCAGTGAATTACAGGATAGGAATATATGACAGTGATCCACATTATTGTGTGCGGTTGATGGAATATATCAATATGCGTGCTGACATCCCACTGAAATGTGCGGCATTTTCTACTGAGCATGCAATCGAAGATTATCTTATCCATAACAGACTTGATATGCTGCTGGTCGGGGAGAGTATACAATATGCCGGCACTGTGAGATGTGCCAGGCTTGTTGCGGATCGTGTTCCCGAGGAAGGCACTGACTGTATATATAAGTATCAGAAGGCAGATGACATCGTTGTAAGGATCCTGCAGCTATTTGGAGCTGAAACGGCCAGGGCGGACATGAGGCAGAGAATATACAGTGTTTATTCTCCCATCGGCAGATGTGGGAAGACAAGTCTGGCACTTGGCCTCTGTAATTACTACAAAGGCAGTCTGTATATTGGGATGGATGCGTATGCCGGATATACAGGTATGGGCATGCCGGATATCGAGCGCAGAAAAACAGAGACATTTATGTATTATCTGCTTAGTAAAAACGAGAAGATATTGTCAGTAATAAATGATTCTTCCACATGCCAGACCGGTTTTGCAACAATATATAACTGTTCGTATTTTCCGGATTGGCATCTGACAGAAGATTCTCATGTGTCATGGTTATGTGAGCTAATAAGACGCAAGGAAATATTTTCATGCACAGTCTTTGATGTCGGGAGCGGTATGTCTGTGGATGCCGGTATATCAGAATGTTTTGACTGTGTGTTGATACCTGTTCTGGAGGATCCGGTATCCCGGGAGAAGTTAAAATGTTTTAAGGAGTATGTGGGAGATAAGCGATCTCAGGGGAACATTACCTATGTCAAAGTCCCTGATGCGCCCTATGACAGTCCTGACATGCGGGCTCTGATACAAGGTGGAGGAATGTGATGGAGAATGGATTAAAGGAACGAATCAAAAAGAGAGTTATGGAAGAACTGGATATGAGTAGAGAGATGTCGGATGAAGAGGTAGGTGAGATTATTGACAGGTGTATCCTCGAAGAGATATCAGATGCTTATGTGTCTATAAAGGAAAAGGTAAGAATAAGGATTGAATTATTTAATTCCCTGAGAAAGCTTGATGTATTGACAGAATATCTGGAGGATGACGGTATCTCGGAGATCATGGTAAATGGTCATTGCAATATATTCCTGGAGAAACAGGGGAAAATGATCCGTGCGCCAAGGAGTTTTGATTCGGAAGAAAAGCTGCTATCTGTGATACAGCAGATTGCCGCAGGATGTAACAGAAGAATCAATGAGGCGGAGCCGATCGTGGATGCCAGACTGCCGGACGGATCCAGAGTGAATATCGTCATGAATCCGGTATCCTTGTCGGGACCTGTTGTCACGATAAGAAGATTTCCCGAGAAGGTGCTTGATATGCAGCGTCTGGTGGAACTGGGAACGCTGGATGAACAGGTGTCTGCACAGCTGGCGGTATTGATCCGGGCCGGGTACAACATATTTATATCAGGAGGAACCGGTTCGGGTAAGACTACGCTGCTGAATGCATTGGCCGAATATATTCCGGCAGATG
Organism: Wujia sp.; assembly: GCA_051877775.1. Classification (GTDB taxonomy): domain Bacteria; phylum Bacillota; class Clostridia; order Lachnospirales; family Lachnospiraceae; genus Coprococcus_C. The sequence goes on along the minus strand of JBJEJF010000001.1, from coordinate 2,859 downwards.
AGAGAGTGATAACGATTGAAGATTCTGCGGAGCTTCAGATCAGGGGAATCGATAATCTGGTCCGTCTGGAGGCGCGGTCTGCCAATGTGGAAGGAAATAATGCGGTCAGTATCCGGGATCTGATCAAGACGAGTCTGAGAATGAGACCTGACAGGATCATCGTGGGTGAGGTGAGAGACCAGGCAGCAATCGATATGCTGTCGGCTATGAATACAGGACACGATGGAAGTATTAGTACAGGACATGCCAATTCCTGTGAAGATATGCTGAAGAGACTGGAGACAATGGTTTTGATGGGAATGGACATCCCGCTTTCTGCGGTCAAGCAACAGATCGCATCTGCCATAGATATTATCATTCATGTGGATAGAATGCGGGACAGAACGAGAAAGATAGTTACGATAAGTGAGGTGAATGGGATGAAAGACGGAGATATTGCGCTTAATACATTGTTTGAATTCTCGGAATATGGCGAGCAGGATGGTAAGCTGCAGGGTGCGCTTGTTAAGGTAAACGACCTTCTGCATGTGAATAAGCTTCTGCATGCCGGATTATTGGAGGTGTATCGTGACAGGGAGAGACAGCTACAGTGCGTACATACCTGACAGACGGTGGAACTGCAGGGAAGCAATAAAACTGATTTTCTGTGCGGGAACAGCAGGATTATTATTCTTTGATTCGTGGCTGGGTATGCTGGTTTCTGCGCCGCTTGCCGTGGCGATATGGAGAGGAGACAGGCAAAGGTACATGGATATGAAGAAGGATCAGATGAAGGAAGAGTTCAGGGATCTGATCGCAATGCTGGCTGCAGATCTTCATGTCGGATATGCATTGGAAAACAGTTTTGTAAAGAGCGCCGACAAGCTGAAAAAAATGTATGGAGACAGATGCCTGTCGGAACCGGAATTAAATGGAATCATCAACGGGATGCATTATAACCGGAATATTGAGGTGCTGCTGTTGGATTTTGGACGAAGAAGTGGAATCTGTGAGATCGTGGAATGTGCGTCCCTGATTGCGATAACAAAGATATATGGCGGGGACATGATATATGTTATTCATCAGATATCGGCTAATCTGGCGGCGCAGAGCAGTGTTGAGATGGAGATTGCAACTGCAGTTGCTGCAAAACGTATGGAGGGAGGCATTATGCTTCTTATGCCATTTGCAATCGTTTTATATATGAGGATCGTTGATCCGGGTTATCTCGATGTTCTCTATCATACATCAGTCGGTCATTTTTTGATGGCAGCCTGTCTGGCAGTGGTCCTTTTTTCCGGCTGGATCATCAACCGCATTATTAAAATAGAGGTGTAAAAAATGTTATGTGTCAATCTTGCAATAATACTTATATATGGTATGCTTGCGCTGCTCAGCAGAAAACATTTCAGTAAATATAAGGGCAGAAGGAGCTTCGCAGGGATTATAAGGCAATGGTTTTTAGCGATGGGAGATCTTGTCTGTGAAAAGCTGATGGATATTTTTCCACACAGGCAGACAGAGCAGAGACTTCGCAAAGTTGAGGTTGTCCCGCCTAAGAGATTAAATAACCTGACCAGAGAGTATATGGTTAAGAACGCGGCTGTATGTATGGGGATTTTCTTTGTATGGAACGTGTTATCCGGCATTGTGTGTATCGCAGAGAATATGAATTCGCAGAGGAGCAATGTAATAGAGAGAGAAGATTATGCGGGAGATACAAGAAAACACGATATCTATCTGAATGTTGATGGCGAAGATTATGTATATTCGCTTGAAGTTGCGCCTGTGGAATATACACAGGAACAGTTTATGACACAGGCTGACAGGATATTTGATGTGCTTGACACAGATATTCTGGGTGAAAATGAAGATGCAGAACACATATATTATGATCTGAAGCTTCCGGTCTGGGATGAGAACAAGGTGATCAGGATACGCTGGTCATCAGATCGTCCGGATTGTATTTCTTCCTACGGAAAACTTGAGGAGGAAAGGGAAGATAAGGATATGAAAGTGGTGTTGACTGCAGAACTCTCATATCACGAGTTCAGTACACGGAGACAATATCCGGTCATAGTAAGGGCAACGAAGGGAAATATTGAAAATTCAGTTTTGGATGTCGCAGGTCAGTCTCTGGACGACATGGAAAGCGAAGACAGAAGCAGCAGATCGATTGTATTGCCTGAGGAGATCTGTGGGATGAAGGTGTCTCTGGATCCCGATAGTCATAAGAGGTCTGTGTGGATACTGCTGCTTGGAATGGCAGTTGCGTCAGTATTTTTGTTGTTGATGAACAGCAGATTAAAAGACAGGGTCAAAAACCGTGATAATATGCTTATGATGCAATACCCATCCTTTGTCACCCGGTTAAGTCTGCTTCTTCAGACGGGGATGACATTGAAGAATTCTCTGGAACATATGGCTTATGATGTGGATAAGCCAAACCTTCTGGAACAGGAATTGTCATATGCCCTGCATGAGATAGAGACCGGTTCCGATGAGGCAGCTGTATATGAAACACTGGGTAACAGACTCGGACTGCCGCAATATATAAGACTGATGAATCATATCAGTCAGAATCTGCGGCTCGGAACAAGAGATATACGAAAGATCATGGAAGAAGAGGTAATGTTTTCTATGGAATCAAGATTGGAAAATGCCAGAAAAAAGGGAGAAGAAGCTGCCACGAAGCTGATTTTTCCCATGGTTATCCTGCTGGCAGTTGTTATGATAATACTAATTATACCTGCTGTGGCCGGATTCTGAATAGAGCGGTCGTAGCGGCAAAGAATCAGGGAGGTAGATGGTTATGCTGAAAAGATTCCTTGCAGAAGAGGATGGAATGGGTGTTGTTGAAGTCATTCTGATCATTGTGGT